>JAIRPW010000011.1 GCA_031256795.1 Zoogloeaceae bacterium
CAACAAACAACAAACAACAAACAACAAACAACAAACAACAAACAACAAACAACAAACAACAAACAACAAACAACAAACAACAAACAACAAACAACAAACAACAAACAACGAGGTATTGCACGCCGAACCTTGTGATTTTCTATTGTTGCAAGGTTCGCCCGGGTCGGTCGCGCGCGGGGGCAAGCGGGCGCTGAAGGCGGCGTTGCGGGCGCGCGGGTATCGTTTGACAGAAATCGTTCTGCCGACGGCGCGTGAAATTTTGCGCGGGCGTTTATTTTGTCCGCCGCCGCAAAAGGTGCCAGCGCGGTATTTTTTGTTTGCGGCGCACGCGGAGTATCTGGCGGCGCGCTATCAGCCCAAGGTGCTTCTGAATGACCGAAACGGAAGCTTGTACAGTCCGTTTTTGCGTTTGTCACTGCACAGACGCGGCGGGCTTTTGGTGCATTTGGCGCATGCCACGACGCTGGAGCGTTCGTTTCGGCTGTTCATGAATGATTACGACTACTATTTTTTGTTTGGGCAGAGTTCTTTGGAAGCCTTGCGACGCAAGCCTGTTTTGTTTGGCCGTTCGCGCGCCGTGCTGGCGGGGTCGTACAAGGTGGATGAAACCTATGGTTTGCCGTTGGCGGATGCGCAGCGTGACGTCGTTTTGATTCTCGGCGTGGGGCCGGACAAGGAAAAAAAAGCCGGCTATCAAGCGAGTTATCGGCTGCTGCGCGATTGGCTTTTTGCGCATCCGGAAAGGCGGGCGATTGTCAAGGCGCATCCTCGCAGCGACGCGCCGTTCTGGGCAGAGGCGGAGAAAACGCTGGCGGGCGTTTCTCTTTTGCCGCGCGAGGTTACGCTGGCGTCGGCGCTGGCGCAATCCGGCGTCGTCGTCAATCTCATGTCCAACGCGGTGATTGAGGCGGCGCTTGCGCGGCGTCCGGTGATGGTTGTCAACCTTTCCGGGGAGGCGGATATTTTTCAGCAGGCGCGTTTTTTTGGCGCGGAAATCCGGGACATGGAGACGTTGGAAAGGGAATTTCAGCGAATTCAGCGGGATTATTCCGCAAGCCTTTCCCGGCTTGAGGCGTTTGCGCGGTTTCATCTGGAAACCGGAATTCATGGAGTGCGGCGGATCGCGGAACTTCTGGAATGCCTTCTGCGCGGAGAGGACATTCCGTTTCAGGAGCTTTCGTTGCCTACCGCGGGAATCCCGCGCCTCTAGGCGTCCAGGCGTGCGGAGACGCCGCGAAAAGCGCTTCTCCCCCAATATTCAGAGGTTGTGTACGGCGAGAGGGGCGAGCGCGTCTCGCGTTCCGGCCTATGGCTCCTCAATGGTTTCCGGGTGCGGAGAAATTTTGAGCGGATGCAGCGCGCGCGTCCATTTTTCGCGTTCAGAAACCATAAAGCGCGTAATTTGCGCGGGGTACTTGTGCGTGAAAAGCGTGACGCCCATTTGCTCTAATTGTTGCGCGGCCTGGGTTTTTAGGGCGCGCTCTGAGGCGTACGTCAGCTGCGCGATTACTCTTTCTGGCGTTCCCGCAGGGGCAAAGACGCCCCACCAGGCCAGGGTTTCCACGGGGACGCCGATGGAGGCGAAGGTGGGCGCGTTGGGTAGAAGCGGGGAGGGCGCGCTAAGGGCGAGCAGTTTGAGTTTACCCAAATGTATATAAGGCAGAACGGTTTGCAGGGGGATGAAGAGTAAGTCAATTTCTCCTGACAGGATTTTCCGCATGGCCAGGGGGCTGCCTTGATGCGGCGCGTGTACCAGAGGAATTCCGCTGGCCGCTCTGAATAGCTCTCCCGTGAGATGCCCGGTCGTGCCATTGCCGCTGGAGGCGAAGCGCAGCGACTTTACGCGCGCTAGCGTCGCAAGTTCGCCAATGGAAGCGATTTTGAGCGACGGCGCAGCGACCAGCGCGATCGGCGCGGAGGCGATGAGCGCGATGGGACGGAAATCTGTCTCTGGGTTGTACGTCATGCGCGCGTTCAGGATGGGGGCGATCACTTGTGTGCCGACCGTGCCGAACAGCAGGGTATAGCCGTCTGCGGGAGCGTGCGCGACCATTTCCGCGGAGGATTGGCCATCTACGCCGCCGTGGTTTTCAAGGCGTATCGGTTGCTTGAGCGCGCCGCTTAAAAGATCGGCATAAAACTTTGCGACGAGTTCCGTCGGCCCGCCGGAATGAAAAGGCGCGATGAGCCGAATGGGATGATCAGGCCAGACGGCGGAAGGCTTGCGCGTTTCCGCCTGCGCAAAAAGCGGCATGGCCGACAGGAAGACCAGAAAAATCGAGAGCGGACGCGAAAACGGAAAGCGGCGCGCGCGGGCGGCGGAGGGCGTGGACATGGTTTCTCCTTCATTCGGCAAGCGCTTGCGGGCGTTATGCGTTATGGCCGCCGCAGCGGGTGGAATCAAGACGGATGCGTAGGCAAACAGCATAACGTAAAACATATCCGCAGGGGAGGCGTCGTCATGGACGCACGCCCTCCCGAAAGGCTTACCTGGCGAAGAAAACGAAATGAAGGGGGAGAATAGGCGGCAGCAGACTCCAGAAAAGCACGACCAGACAGCGCGAGAGCGCGAAAGGCAGGGGATACAGCGCGCGTTTCCACGCATCTATGGAATCCGCCCCCGGAAAACATGCCATGGAAAAAATATAGATGAAATGCGGGAAAAACAGGCAAGAGACCAAAATGCGGAAGACCATCCCCTTTTGGGGAACGAGGTCTTGAAAGACAAAGTTCATCAGAACGATGCTTGCAATCCAATAACACGAAAAAAATGGGACGCCGATGAGAAAAACGACAAACCAGACCGCGAAATATATGCCAAATCCTATCCAAAATAAAAAAGATAATTCCAGTGTTTTACAGACATAATGAAAAAACAGCTTGGCCGTTTTCAAAAAATTTTGTTTCTCACGGGGAATATTTCTTGCGTTGCACACGTTTTTTCCGGCGCGAAAGACGAGAAGCAATAAATAAAACGGAAGAAAAAATTCAATCAGGCGCTGTCTGCCTTCGCGCGCTATCTTTTTTCGCCGCTGATTTTTTCCCGTTTCCGCAAAGGGGCGGCGCAGCGCTTCGGCAAAGGCGGATTCGTCGCTGGGCGTGGGGATGCTCCAGTTGAAAAACGCGCATGCCTCCTGCCATATCTCTCTGCTATCCGGCCAGTATTCGCCCAGGAGGATGGCCAGACGCTCGGAAAATTCTTCGCGCGCGTCCAGAAATTCCAGATGCGGATGTTTTTTGACGCGAGCCCAGCATTGGCGGATTGCGCGCGTTTCCGGGGCCTCGCGCGGCGTCTTGCGCCAGATTTTTTGCCAGAGCGGCGCGTTTTCTTCTTTTTGAAAACGTTTTTCGGCCTGGCGGGAAAAATGGTTTTCCAGGGTTTGCAAAAGGGCCGACGGCGTTTCTGACTCTTCTAATGCGTTTTCTGCGTCCGTCGCTTTTTTGGGGGCTTCTTTCTTTGTTGGCGGCGTGGGATTCGTTTCCGCCGCGCCCGGTTTTTGCGCGGCAGGTATTTCCTGCGCCGGCGAAAGCGGGAGGTTTTCTTTGGGCGGCGTTTCTTTTTTCGCGCGATCTTCGGATCGGCGGGGAAAATGCGTTTCCAGAATTTGTAAAAGCGCTTGCGGCGTTGGCGATTCCCCCTCTTCCGGAATTTGCGTTTCCGCAGTCTTTTTTGGCGGGGCGAGACGCGGCGATTTCTGGCGCGGCAGGCTTTCCGATTCTTCCGTTTTTTCGGGCGGCGCCTTCTGTTTTGGGCGCGTCAATAAGGGGTGCGTAAAATTGCTTTCGGGTTCTTCTGGCGGCGCGAAAGCGGCAAAAGCGTCCGTGTCATCCGCTTCTTTCGCGGTCTGAATTTCCGGCGAAACATCTGGCGCGGATTCGTCTTCATCCGGGAAAGTTTCTTCTTCGTCTTTTTCCCATGCAGAGCGCGCCAGATCGAGCGCTTGTTCGTAGGCCCGCCTTAACTGGCGGAAAAAGTCGGGATCGTCCTCGTGCCGCCGCGTTTTCAGCAGCCGCGCGTAGGCGCGGCGGATCGCGCGCTCATCGCGGGTAGGCGCAAGTTTAAGCGTGCGCCAGGGCATAGTTTTACTCAAAAACGCCGGAATGCACGCGGGCAAGGCGTTCTTCCAATTCTTTTCTCGCGCGCGCGACCCGGTGTTCATCCTGGGACTCCAGCGCGGCTTTGAAGGAGGAAATGCACTGACTCACATAATCGCGCGTTATGCCCAGATTTTCTTCATAAATACGTTCCGCTTTGGCCAGCAGCGCTTGATTCTCGGCCTGGTCTCTGGGGTGAATTTTGAGCGTTGCGAGAAAGGCGCGGCGTTTTTCCAATTCCGCCGCGTCGTAATGTTGCTGTCCGCCCTGGATGATGAGGTTTTTGCGCTCATTGGTTTCCGGGACCAGGACGTCAATTTCCAAAAGCCCGTCAATATCATAGGTAAAGCGCGTATAGAGACTGATTTCCCCTGCCTTTCTGGGCGGCAGAGGCATTTTAATTTCTCCCAGTTTGATATTGTTTGCCAGACTTCGGCTTTCTCCCTGATAAATTTCCAGATTGACGCAGTCCTGATAATCCTGCACCGTGCTGAAAATATGTTCCCGGCTGCATGGAATGAGGGTATTGCGTTCAATCACCGGGCAAAAAACGTCTTCGCGCCGGCTGGCGGTCAGAGATTGCGAAACGGCCACGCCCAGCGAATAGGGGCAGATGTCCGTGAGCACCATGTCTTCCAGCGCGGCGTCGCGGGCTTTCAGGGCGGCTTGCGTGACCGCGCCCAGGGCAATGGCCTGATCCGGGTGGACGCGCGTGTTGGGAAAGCGCCCGAACAAGCGGGTCATGGCCTGACGCACAATGGCGATGCGGGTAGCGCCGCCCACGAGCAGCAATTCATCCAGTTCGCGCAATTTGAAGCGCGAATCACGCAGGGCGCGCGCAATGGGCGCGCGCAGACGTTCCAGCAGCGGTTGCGCGCGCAGGGCAAAGCGCTCGTTATCGTATTGCCAGCGGACTGTTTGCTGTTCCCAGGTAATTTCCACTTCGGCGGTTGGCGCGTCCGAGAGCTTATGCAGGAGTTTTTCGGCGGCGCCGCGGACTCGGCTTTGCAGCGCGGCGGGTATTTTTTCTGTTTTCCAGGCGTTCGGCGCGGCTTCTTCCATGAAGATCGCGGCGAGCAGATCAATGAAATCCTCGCCGCCCAGAAAGTTGTCTCCCGCGCTTGCGCGCACTTCCATGACGCCCTCGAAAAAATCCAGTACGGAAACGTCGAAAGTGCCGCCGCCAAGATCAAGCACGGCAAAGCGCGCGTCCGTGCCTTGTTGGTTGTGTATACCGAAGGCGAGCGCGGCGGCGGTAGGCTCGTTGAGTAGCCGTTCGACTTTTAGTCCCGCCAGCTGTCCCGCCGCGCGCGTGGCTTTGCGCTGCGTGTCGTTGAAATAGGCGGGGACGGTGATGATGGCTTCCGTTACGGGTTCATGCAGCCAGGTTTCCGCGTCATTTTTCAGGTTTTTCAGAATCAGGGCGGAAAGCTCTTCCGGGCGGAAGCGGTGCTTTCCAAGGCAGACGGGGCGATCGCTGCCCATATACCGCTTGAAAGCGGCCGCGGTTTGGCCGGGATGCGTGATCAGGCGCTCTTTTGCGGCTTCGCCAATCAGGATATTTTCGTTTTCATCCACGCTGACAACGGAGGGCGTCAGGAACGCGCCCAGCGCGTTCGGGATCAGGGTCGCGCGCTCGTTTTGCCAGACGCCGACCAGGCTGTTGGTCGTACCCAGATCAATGCCGATAATCATGATGCGCCCGCGTTGCGGATGGTTTGCGCGCGGGGCGCGGACGCGCGTTGTATCCGGCGCTGGCGCACGCTGGCCGCAAGCGTTTCCAGCAAGGAAACGCTTTCTTCCCAACCCAGGCAGGCGTCGGTGATGCTTTGTCCGTATTCTGGCGCGACGCCGGGCGACAATTCCTGACGCCCGGCCTTAAGATGCGATTCCACCATGACGCCGATAATGCGCTCTTCGCCTGCCGCAAGCTGCGCGGCGACGTCGCGCGCGACGTTGGTTTGCTCCTGGTAGCGTTTGCGGCTGTTGGCGTGCGAGCAGTCAATCATGACTTTGGCCGGAACGTCCGCTTGCGCCAGTTCGCGGCAGGCGGCCTCGACGCTGGCGGCGTCAAAGTTCGGTTCTTTGCCGCCGCGCAGGATGGGGTGACAGTCTTCGTTGCCGCGCGTGGCGACAATGGCGGAATGTCCGGCCTTGGTGACGCTCAGGAAATGATGCGGCGCGCGCGCGGCTTTGATGGCGTCGACGGCAATTTTTACGCTGCCGTCCGTGCCGTTTTTGAACCCGACCGGACAGGAAAGACCGGAGGCGAGCTCGCGGTGCACCTGGCTTTCGGTGGTGCGCGCGCCAATCGCGCCCCAGGCGACGAGATCGGCGATATATTGCGGCGTGATCATGTCGAGAAATTCCGTGCCTGCCGGAAGCCCCATTTCGTTGATTTCCCAGAGAAGGCAGCGCGCCAGGCGCAGCCCCTCGTTGATGGCGTAGCTGCCGTCCAGGCGCGGATCGTTGATCAGTCCTTTCCAGCCTACGGTGGTGCGCGGTTTCTCAAAATATACCCGCATTACGATGAGGAGATCGTCGCTTTGGCGTTCGGCTTCAGCCTTGAGGCGGCGCGCGTATTCGCGGGCGGCGTCCGCGTCGTGGATGGAACAGGGGCCGATAATGACCAGCAGACGGTCATCCTCTCCGCGGAGGATGCGATGAATGGCGTCGCGCGTCTCAAAGGCGGTTGCTGCCGCGCGGGGCGTGGCGGGAAACTCCCGCAGGACGTGCGCGGGCGGGGAAAGCTCCTTGATTTCACGGATGCGGACGTCGTCAATGTGGTTTTTCAGCGTGTTGGGCATGGGCTAAGCGAGGCGCGGAAGAGGAAGAAAATATAATTTTACGCTTGCCGCGGAATGCTTACCAAAACGCTCTTTTGGGGTTGACGGATTTTTGGCGGGCGCGGGAGACCGCGCCGGGCGCAAGCGGGCATAAAACGGGAATACGCAGCGTTTTTCATGCCATTGGACATGTTTTTTCGCTACATATCATGTAAACTTTTATCGCGCGGAGGATGTTTTGACGTCCGGTTTTCTTTTTCAAAGCGAATATTTTTAACGCGCAAGGCGCGATCAACCATAACGAAACGCATGACAACCGACGTATTCTTACCCCCCCCCCCCCCCCCCCCCCCTCGTGCGCCTCTTTCCGCAGACCTGAAGCTCCTGGAGGCGGAATCCATCTATATATTCCGGGAAGCGGCGGCGGGGTTTGATCGCCCCGTTCTTTTATATTCCATCGGCAAGGATTCTTCGGCGCTGCTGCATTTGGCTCGCAAGGCGTTTTATCCGGCGGCCATACCGTTTCCGCTTTTGCATGTAGATACGACGTGGAAATTCCGCGAGATGATCGCTTTCCGTGACCGGAAAGCGGCGGAATACGGGGCGCGGCTTATCGTCCATGTGAATCCGGCGGGCGCGGAAAAAAATATCACCCCTTTTACCCACGGTTCCGCCCGCTATACCGATGTAATGAAAACCGAAGCGCTGCGTCAGGCGCTGGACGCGCATTCCTTTGACGCGGCCATTGGCGGCGCGCGGCGGGATGAGGAAAAATCCCGCGCCAAGGAGCGGATTTTTTCTGTGCGCGCCCCTGGCCATCGCTGGGACGCCCGAAGCCAGCGTCCTGAAATGTGGCGTCTTTACAATACTCGCCTGGGCGCGGGAGAAACCATGCGGGTTTTCCCTCTTTCCAACTGGACGGAGCTGGACGTCTGGGAATACGTCCGGGCGGAGAATTTAGAGGTTGTGCCGCTTTATTTTGCCAAAGAGCGTCCTGTAGTGCGGCGGAGCGGCGCGCTGATTATGGTGGATGATCCGGCGCGCATGGTTTTTCGGGAGGGGGAAAAGCCGGAGAGAATGCGGGTGCGTTTTCGCACCCTGGGCTGCTGGCCGCTTTCCGGGGCGATAGAGTCTTCCGCCGCTTCGCTTTCCGAAATTATCGCGGAACTGCGGGAGGCGCGATATTCAGAGCGGCAGGGGCGCTTGATTGACAGCGACTGCGCGGGGAGCATGGAGCGGAAGAAGCAGGAGGGGTATTTCTAATGGCGGAAAAACCTCTTTTGCGTCTTTTGAGCTGCGGCAGCGTGGATGATGGCAAAAGCACTCTGATTGGGCGGATTCTGCACGATTGCGGCACGTTGTACGAAGATCAGCTGGCTTTGCTGGAAAAAGAGCGCACTTCCGAAGGGCTTCCGGATTTTTCGGCGCTTTTGGACGGCCTTTTGGCCGAGCGCGAACAGGCGATCACCATTGACGTGGCCTATCGCGCGTTTCGGACGGCCAACCGGCGTTATTTGATCGCGGACGCGCCGGGTCATGAGCAATATACCCGCAACATGGTCACGGGCGCGTCTTTGGCGGACGCGGCGCTGCTTTTGATTGACGCGCCCAGGGCGCGGGCGGGGCTTTTGCCCCAGACGTCGCGCCATACCCTTGTCGCTTCGTTGCTGGGCGTGCCTGTCATGATCGCGGCGGTCAACAAAATGGACGCTCTGGGCTACGCGGAAGCGGATTTCCGGGCGATTGAGCGGGAGTTTTTGTCTCGCGCGGGGCGCTTGCAGTTTTCCGCAGTTTATTGCGTTCCTGTTTCCGCCCTTCATGGGGAGAACGTTTGCCGTCCCGGCGGAACGCCCTGGTATTCAGGGGAAACCGTTCTGGAAATTCTGGAACGTCTGGAGCCGGCGGTTCGGACGTCTGGCGCGCTTCGTATGCCGGTGCAGTGGGTGGCCAAAGGCGATGGCGGATTTCGCGGTCTGACGGGGACGCTATGCGCGGGCGAGGTGCGCGTTGGCGAACGGGTGGCGCTGTCGCCTTCCGGGCTTTGCGGCACGGTAAAGCGTCTGGCTGCGTATGACGGGGACGCGGAGTCGGCGGCGGCGGGCGAAGCGGTTTGTTTACAGCTGGCGGAAGATTTGGACGTGAGCCGGGGCGAGGTGCTTTCTTCCGTCGGCGCGGAGCCGGAAGCGGCGGATCAGCTGGCGGCGCGGGTAGTTTGGTTCGGCGACGCGCCTCTGGTATCCGGGCGCGCCTGGCTTTTCCGTCTGGGAACCGCTTCCGCGCGCGCCACGGTGACGGAATTAACCGCCAAATTGAGCCTGGAAACCTGGGGGGAAATTCCCGCGAAAGAATTGCGCGCCAATGACCTGGGTTTGGTGAAAATCAAGCTGGATCGAAAACTGGCGGTATCCGCTTACGCGGAGTGCCGGGAGCTGGGCGGGTTTTTGCTGATTGACCCTTTGACCTCCGCGACAGTGGGGGCGGGGATGATTTTGCATACCCTCCGGCGCGGCAGTCATATTTTTCCGCATGAGTTCGCGCTGGATATGCGGGCGCAGGCGCGGCAGAAAGGGCAAACTCCGCGCGTCGTTTGGTTTACCGGCCTGTCGGCTTCCGGGAAGTCTACGCTGGCCGAACGGGTGGCCAAGACGCTGCACGGTCTGGGGCGGCATGTCGCCATCCTGGACGGAGACAATTTGCGCGACGGGCTGAATGCGGATCTTGGCTTTACCGAGGCGGATCGCGCGGAAAATATTCGCCGCGCGGCGGCGGTCGCAAAGCTGATGAGCGAGGCGGGGCTGATCGTGCTGGCCTGTTTTATTTCGCCGTACCGGAGAGACCGGTCGGCGCTGCGCGCGTTGTTTCCCGCGGGAATTTTTGTGGAGATTTTTGTGGATACGCCGCTTGCTGTTTGCGCGGCGCGCGATCCCAAAGGATTGTATGCCGAGGCGCTGGGAGGGCGTTTGCCTAATTTCACGGGGGTTTCCGCGCCTTTTGAAGCGCCGGAGAATCCGGATTTGCGCGTGGATGGTCAGCGTCCGCTGGAAGAGTTGGCCGCGGAAGTCGCGGATTTTGTGGAAGGTTTGGAGATTCCGGATTTTTTGGAAAGGGCGGGTTCATGATGCGCTTTGTTTTTGTTGGTCTGCTAACGGTTGCTTTGTCCCTGACGAGCGTGACAGCCTGGTGCGCCGAGGAGAAAAATCTGCGCGTGGGGTTTTTTCCCAATGTGACGCATGCCCAGGCGCTGATTGCCCAGAATATGGCGGCGGAGGGAAAGGGTTGGTTTGAGGCGCGGCTGCCGGGAGTCAAAATCATCTGGCAAAGTTTTAATGCCGGGCCGTCGGCGATGGAATCTCTGTTTGCCGGCGCGATTGACATGACCTACGTTGGCCCCAATCCTGTGCTGAACGCGTATCTGCGTTCGCGGGGCGGGGTTGTGGCGGTATCTGGCGCGGTGCGGGGCGGCGCGGGTTTGGTTGTGCCTTCCGGCAGTTCTCTCCGGCAGCCGAAGGATTTTCGCGGCAAACGCATTGCTACGCCGCAGCTGGGCAATACGCAGGACATTGCCTGCCGCGAGTGGCTGAGTCAGGCGGGACTGAAAGTGGGGATGACCGGCGGGGAGGCGAGCGTCATTCCCGTGGCCAATCCTGGAATCCTGCCGCTGTTTATCAAGGGCGAGATTGACGCGGCCTGGACGGTGGAGCCCTGGGTCTCGCGTCTGGAAAGAGAGGGCGGCGGCAAACTGGTTTACGCGGAGCCTGCGGAAACCTCGCTGACTACGGTGCTGGCGGCGAGCGCGGAGTTTCAAAAGCGCGACGCGGATTTGGCGCGGCGTTTTACGGCGGCGCACCGGGAATTGACGGAATGGATTTTGCGAAATCCCGATGAGGCGCAAAAGCGTGTCGCGGCGGAATTGTCCCGGCGGATGCGGCGGGAATTTCCCTTGGACTTGGTGCGTCACGCCTGGCCGCGTCTGGTGTTTGAGAACGCGCTGACGGTCAAGGATTTTGAGCGGAATTTGGCGGCGGCGCGGGCGGCGGGCTTTGTCAAGAATGAAGAATTCAGCCTGAAGGGCCTGGCGGCCGCGCCTGCAGAAAAATGAGGCGAGGCTTTTTATCCCGGCGCCTGGGAACGCGGAACGCCGCTGCGGAATGAGCGCGATCACGCCCTCTCCGGTTTTGGAACTGGACGCTTTGCGAAAAGCGTTTCCCGCTCCCGGTGGCGGCGCGCCGGTTTCTGCCTTGAGCGGCGTTTCTCTGCGGGTGTTTGCCGGGGAATATGTTTCCTTGCTGGGGGAGAGCGGCTGCGGAAAGTCAACGCTGCTGGCGCTGATCGCCGGTCTTTTGCCGCCGGATGGCGGGCGGGTGATCTGTGAAGGGCGGGAAGTTTCCGGGCCAGACCGCCACAGAATGCTCATGTTTCAGGCGGACGCCCTGTTCCCCTGGCTGGACGTGCTGGGCAATGTGGTGTACAGCCTGAAATTTTCTTCTGGCCTGAGCCGGAAGGAGCGGGAAGAGCGGGCGCTGGAGTTTTTGACGCTGGTGGGGCTTGCGGATTTTCGCCGCGCGCGGGCGCATGAATTGTCTGGCGGGATGCGCCAGCGGGCGGCCTTGGCGCGGGCGCTGGCCGCAGATCCGCGCATTTTGCTGATGGACGAGCCGTTTTCCGCGCTGGACGCCATGACCCGTGAGCGGCTTTATGCCGACGTGCAGCGTATTTGGCGGGAAACCGGCAAGACCATCATCATGGTGACGCATAACGTGCGGGAGGCGGTTTGTCTTTCCACGCGAGTGGTGTTGATGAAGCCGCCGGGAGCGCTGACAGGGGAGGAAACGGTGGATTTGCCGTATCCCAGGCAGATGAATGATGTGGCGCTGGCGGTTTTGGCCGGGAAGATTCATGACCGTCTGCGGTTTTCCGCGAAGGAGGCGGAGGCATGAGGCAAAGCGTGCTGCCGTGTTTGCTCGCGGCGCTGGTACTAGGGATTTGGCAGGGCTTCACGGCTTCCGGGTGGGCGTCGCCCATTCTGCTTCCTTCGCCGCTTTTGACGGCGCGCTGGCTGTATGAGGCGGTCAGGGACGGCCTTTTGGCGGACGCGCTCCTGGTGACGCTGCGGCGGCTTTTGACGGGTTTTGCGCTGGGTCTGGCGGGCGGACTGGTCTTGGGGGTGAGTTTGCGCGTCAGCGCGCTGGCGCGGAGGACTTTGGGTTTGGCCGCGCTGGGTCTGCAAACGCTGCCGTCGGTGTGCTGGGTGCCGCTGGCCATTCTTTGGTTTGGGCAGACGGAAGCCGCGATGATTTTTGTGGTAGTGATGGGGTCGTTGTGGGCGGTTTCCCTGGCGGTCAAAAGCGCGCTGGAGGCCGTGCCGCCGATTTATATTCAGGCGGCGCGGGTGATGGGCGCTTCCGGCCGTCAGTTGTGGGCGGGCGTGGTCTTGCCTGCCGCCCTGCCGCAGATTTTGGCCGGGGCGAAACTGGGCTGGGCTTTCGCGTGGCGCTCTTTAATGGCGGCCGAAATTTACGTAGTCGTCATGGATCGCTTTGGCCTGGGGCAGGTGCTGCATTTTGGCCGGGAACTCAACGCGATGGAGCAGGTGCTGGGCGTGATGCTGGTTATTGTCCTGGTGGGCGTGCTGACGGACTATTGTCTGTTCCGTCCGGCGGAAAACTTTTTTCGCCGGACGCGAGGGTTGGGGTAACAAGGATTTACGCCGCGTCGCGCGGCTCTGCCCGGAGACGCTGGGCGTGCTGTTTGGCCATTTCGGCGCGGTAGCGGGGCAGGAGAGCGCCGGGAGGCCCTTCTTCCCGCACCTGTCCGTTTTCCAGCCAGAGAAGGCGATGGCAATGCTCCACGGTCGTCAGGCGGTGCGCGATGATAATGACGGTTGTCTGATTGGGCAGGCGGGCGATCATTTCGTTGATGATGTTTTCGTTGGCCTGATCCAGCGCGCTTGTAGCTTCGTCGAAGATGAGAATTTCCGGAGAGGCGAAGAGGGCGCGGGCGATCGCTACCCGCTGAATCTGGCCGCCGGACAATCCCTGTCCATTTGCCGCGATGGGGTAGTCAATGCCTTTGGGATTGCGGAGGATGAAATCCAGCGCCGCTTCTTCGCAGGCCTTGCGCACCCGTTCCCGATCGTAATCTTCGCCCCAATGGCGGAACGCCACGTTGTCGGCGACGGTTCCCGGCATGAGCAGCGGCGATTGGGGGACGAATCCTGTCAGCCGCGCGTAGGCGGATTGTCTCGCGGGGGTGAGTTCCCGCCCGTCCACCAGAAAACGCCCGTTTTGCGGGGAGACAAGCCCGGTGAGCAGGAGCGCCAGGGTGCTTTTTCCCGCGCCGGACGCGCCGATGAGTCCGATGCTCTCGCCCTTGCGGATTTGCAGGTTTAAGCCGGACAAAATCCGCTGACCGGAGGGATAGCTGAATTCGACGTTTTCCAGCGCGATAACTTGCCGGAAGCGAAAGTCCGGGTCGGGCGCGGGAAGGGATTCGGGCGTTTCGGCGATGAAGGTTTCCAGAAGTTCCAGGCAGGTTTGCGCGGTGGGGCGCAGACTTCTTAAACTGATGGCCTGACTCAGGGCGCGGTTGACGGAGGGCAGCACCCGCCAGGCGGTGAGCATGAGCAAAGAGATGGTGGAGACAATTTCCGGGAGCGGCGTACCCCAAAAGAGCATTCCCATGGTCACGGCGGAAATGAGGCCGAAGCCCACCAGTTCCAGGACCATGGAGGGCGTTTGGTTGTAGAACGACAGCGCTCTTTTGTGCGGGCCTCTTTGCGCGATGGTGGCGGCCATCTTGCTGAAAAGGACGTTCTGCCGCTGGTTGATCAGGATTTCTCTAAGTCCGCGGGTTAGCGCCAGGTTTTCGGCGCTTTCCTTGATGGCCAGATCGCGGTCGGTTTGTCCGGCGCGGTCCAGGCGGCGGCGCAGCCCGATGTAGGAGCCGAAGCCCGCGAGACCGAAAACGGTGATCAGCAGAAGGGTTAGCCGCGGCTCGGCCAAAAAAAGGCTGGCGAACAGCAAAAGGCTGCACAAGACGTTGCTGTAGAGGCGCAGAAGGACGAGCAAAAATTGGGAAAGCTGGGCGCGCTGGCTGAATTTGCTGAGTACGGACTGGCTTTGGGGGGAAAGATGCCAGAAGTAATCTTTGTTGAGGTAGCGCCGCAGGGTTTCCCGTCCGACGTGAATGCTGACATTTTCGGAAAAATGGGAGCTTTGCCGCTCCATCAGGGCGGCGAGCAGCACTTTGAAGGCGATGAAGCCCGCCATGAGCGCGCTGGTGAAAATGACCAGATGACGCGGCGTATCGCACCAGTCCCGCAGGGGCGGGATGAGCGCGAGAAAGACGCGGGTGACGGGGCGGTTGAGCGCCGCTTCTGGCGCGGCGATGCTGACGGCGAAGAGAGAGATGACCAGAAGGGTGCAGGTTTCGGTCAGGGCGCTGAAAAACTGAATGGACAGCGTCGTCCAGAAACGGCGGCGCAGCGGCGCGGGCAGGAGGCGGTATACCCTTTTCCCGTCCCGGATGAAGGCGTCGTGGATTTGCTGAAAAAAAATCATGGGAATCGCGGGGTTTTCCCGGATACTGGCGAAAAATGGAATGATACGGCAAAGCGCGCCGGATGTTTCGGCGATCCAGAGATGCGGCGCGCGGCGGCAGCGCGGAGAGCGACGAAATCTCAACGCCGGAAACATGTTAGACTTTTCCCCAGCCGCGAACCAAAAGGATAAAAAACTATGTCAACTTTGGCGCTCAACTTCTTTGAAGCCCTGCAAGCCGCAAACGTGCCGCAAGACAAGGCAAGGGCCGCCGCCGAACCTCTCGATAGAGAGTTTGAGCGGCGCTACGCCGCGCAAAAGCAAGAGATTGAACAGCAATGCGCCGCACAAGCGCGGGAGACGATCAGCCGCGCCGAAATGGAAAAGATGCGCGGGGAACTCGCAACCAAGGCCGATCTATACGCCGCCAAAGCCGAAGTAAAGGCAGATATTGAGACGGTGCGCGTGGACGTGGAAAAAGTGCGCGGAGAACTCAAAGCGGAAATCAGCGAAGTGCGCGCGGAAATCGCTCCGCTCAAATGGATGATCGGCGCAACTCTTGCGCTGGTAGCGGCAATGGCGGCAAAAACCCTGCTCTAGCCAAAACAAGCGCCCAGTAAAAAAGCCGGAGGTTCTCCGGCTTTTTTTACCGCCTTTTGTCCTGTACGAGAATCCCGCCGCGCGTTTTTGTTTTGTCTACGTAAAAATATTTTACGGCATGGGGGGCTTTTGTCATAATCACGAAATTTATTCTCGCGCCGCCCAGGGCGGAAGCGACGAGTCTGCGGGCTTTTTGTCTTGCCCGTATGCGGAAGAGGTCTTTGTCGTTCGTAGTTCCCCTTTTTGGAAAGGTTGTGCCATGAACTTGTATTCCCGCGTCCTGCCCCCCCCCCCCCCCCGTAAATTTGCGCTTCGCGCGTGCGCGCTCTGCTTTCTGACGGCGCTGCCGACGGCGGCCTTCGCGCAGCAGAATATTTCCATCACGACTACGGTCTCTCAGGACGTTTACGGCAACGGCAGCTTGGTGGATGGCGACGCGCCGAGTTCCGGCGATCCCAGTTCGTTGGTCAAATCCGCGAGCGGCAACACCGTCACGGTGAGCGGCTCGGTGAATGGAAACTCTGTGTATGGCGGGTACGCCAATACCGGCGGCGCGAGCGGCGAGGCGAGCGGCAACACGGTTGACTTTGACTCCGCTGGCACTGTGAATAACATCTACGGCGGCTACAACGAAGCGGGCCATGCGAACCAAAATCGGGTGGATGCTGTTCTTGGCGACCTCGTGACCGGCATAATTGCGGGCGGGGACTCTGCTTCGAACTACGGAACAGGCGGCGACGCCAGCGATAACGTCGTGAACATCCGTCTCTGCGCTTCTTGTGTTGCGGGGATGGTTTACGGCGGCAACGCTGAGGATACCGCTGACAGGAATATCGTAGTGATTGACGGCGACGCCAACGGCCAGGTTACGGAGGCTATATCCGGCAAGAGCCTCGGCGGGCAGGCAAACCACAATGTTCTGGAGCTGATCGAGGGAAAAGTAACGTTTGTTTTTGACGCCGGACATAGCGAAAATTCTGGCGCGGACAGTCATGCCAGCGACAACACGGTGCGGATCCGGGGCGGCGAAATCACGAATACCGACATTGCTGGCGGGTACGGCCGTGCCACCAGTAGCGGCGACGGCTACGCGGAGCGCAACCAGGTGCTGGTGACGGGCGGGACAATGACCACCGCAGGCATGTTCGGCGGGCGCGCCCATGGAGAAGGGAGTGCCTACGCACGGGACAATCGCGTGGAATTCGGCTTGGCGGCGCTGTTTTCGGGTTCCGGAGGCATGAACAGCGGCAAAATTTACGGGGGATCTGCCGAGGGAGTATCTTCTTCCGCTTTTGCGGACAGGAACGAGGTCACGATAGACGGCGCGGCGGCGGATACGGCTGTCTATGGCGGTTATGCCCGGGGCGGCATAATGGTAGTTATTCCGACCAACGGATCCGTCAGCGCTTCTGGAAACGAGGTGATTGTGCGCGGCAGCGTGGAGAATCTCATGGGCGACGCGGTCGTCGGCGGTTACGCATGGAGTTCCTATTTTCCCTCGATCGCTTCGGAAAACACGGTGCGCGTTCTGGGCGGCACAGTGACGGCAACCGCCAGCAATTACGCGCTTGTCGGCGGTCAGGCGCATGCCGGCGGCTCGATGGACGCGGATGCTTCCCGCAATACGCTGGAAATTGACGGCGGGACGGTTATAGACGGGAGAATTGTTGGCGGCGTTGTTACTGGCAACGGCGATTTTGCGGCGACGCGCAATAGCGTCACCATCAAGGGCGCGACCAGCTTTACGGACATCAATGCGCTTGCGGGCGGCGAGGCGGGCATGGCGCTCCCGATGATGGGGAGCGCCGATTTTTTCACCGGCAATACACTGAATTTGCATACGCCGGGTTTGGCGGTGGGCAATTTGTATAACTTCGAGAAAATCAATTTTTACCTGCCCGCGAATTTCGCGGCGAACGACGTCATGCTGTACGTCGAGGCCGAGGCGAATCTGACCGACGGCTATGACGAGGCGAATCCCGGAACTGCCGGCGGCCGATCCTCCGTGGTGCATGTGGGGATTGACGGCGCGGCCTCGCCGCTCCAAAAGGGCGACGAAATTACGCTCATTGCAGCGGATACTCTGGTCGTGAACGGCCTCAACACGCTGGCCAACGGTCAGGGCATGGCCGGCGTGACGCTGAACTATGAGTTTGATCTGGACTGGCTCAGCCAGCCCAATTATCTGCTTGCCCGGGTGCGCGGCGTGGGCCTCAACCCGCAGACCAAGTCTTTTTCCGAAGGCTTTTTGTCGGGGCTGACCCTGATCAATCAGGGCGCGGACCTGGTTTCCGGTCAGGGCGTCCGCGAAGCGGCGGCGGCGGTGCGGGAGTCGAAAATCGGGCGCGGAACCTTCGCGGCGATCTCCGGCGGCAAGAGCCGCTATGACACGGGTTCCCACGCGGACGTGGACGGCTACTCCCTCATGGCGGGCCTCTCCTGGGGCGCGAATCTGACGGCGGGGCGGTTTGCCGCGGGCGCGTTCTTCGAGTACGGCAGCGCCGGCTACGATACCTATAATTCCTTCGCCAACGCGGCCTCTGTCAAAGGCAGCGGCGATCTCAAGCATTACGGCGCGGGGATTTTGGGGCGGATGGACTACGCGGGCGGCGCGCAAGGGCATTTTTACGCGGAAGCCTCCGCCAGGCTGGGGCGGGAGGAAAATGACTACAAAAACCGCGATATGCGGGACGCGCAAGGAAGAAAGGCGAGCTATGAGGTCTCCGGCGCGTACTACGGTCTGCACGCGGGCGCGGGCTATGTGATGAATCTCGCCGAAGGGCGTTCTCTGGACGTGTATGGAAAATACTTCTGGGCGCGGGAGTCGGGAGATTCGACGACCCTTTCCACCGGCGAGCGGCTGAAATTCAAGGCGGCGGATTCTTCCCGCCTGCGTCTGGGCGGGCGCTATACCTGGACGCTGGACGCCGCCCGTTCCCTTTACGCGGGCCTGGCCTGGGAACATGAGTTTGACGGCGTGGCGAAAGCCTCGGCCAGCGGCTTTGCCATCGCCGAGCCAAAATTGCGCGGCGATACCGGCATGGCGGAGTTCGGCTTTGCCCTGAAACCTTCCGCTTCCCTGCCGCTTTTCGTGGACGTGGGCGTTCAGGGCTACGGCGGCAAGCGGAAGGGCGCGACGGCCTCCGCGCGCGTGCGCTACGAGTTTTAAACGCGCGTTACCGCCGCGGCAACCGGCAGATAACCCCCGCCTTTCTTCCGGGAAGGCGGGGTTTTTATTTGCCGCGCAGGGCAGAAAAAAAGGGGGGGCGCTTATTGTCCGCGCAAAAACAGTTTGTCCAGTTCCGCGATGGAAAGGGAGGTCCAGGTCGGGCGGCCATGATTGCATTGACCGGCGCGCTCCGTCTGCTCCATCTGCCGGAGCAGGGCGTTCATTTCCGGAAGATTCATGGCCCGATGGGCGCGCAGCGCGCCATGACAGGCCATGGTCGCCAAAATCTCGTCGCGGCGGGCGCCGGCGAGATGCGAAACTCCGTGCGCTTCCAGATCCGCCAGAATCGCGCGCGCGAGTTTGACCGGATCGCTCCCGGCCAGGAGCGCGGGTACGGCGCGCAGCGCCAGTTCGCCGGGGCCGCTTTGGCTCATCTCAAATCCAAGCGCGGTCAGCGCGGCCGCGTGTTCGCCCGCCGCTGCGATCTCCAGTTCCGTCGCGGAAAAAACGGCGGGAAGCAGCAGCGCCTGGGCGCTGACGCCGCGCTCGTCCAGCGCGGTCTTGAGCTTTTCGTAGAGAATGCGCTCATGCGCGGCGTGCATATCCACCAGCACCAGACCCGCCGCGTTCTGCGCGAGAATGTAAATGCCATGCAGCTGCGCCAGGGCATAGCCCAGCGGCGGCATGTCCAGCAGGGCGGAGGATTCCGCCGCCGGGGCGTTCGCGGCGGGAGCGGTCGCCGCGTCCGGATCTTCCTGTCGGGCCGCGCGCGCGAAATCCAGCCAGCGCGCGGTCGCCTCCCGCGTTTCCTGCGTATCCGGGCGCGGCGGCATGGGCCGGGCGGGGAAAGCCTTTGCCGGGAACGCCGCGGCGGAAAAAGTCTTTTCTTTCGCGGCGTCTTGCGGGGGGCGGGGCGTCATGCCGCCGGAAAAACCCTGCGGCACGACGGGCGCGGGGAAGTCCGAGCGCTCCGCTCCGGGCGTGAAGAGCGGCGCGGCAAGGGCGCGGCGCAAGGCGTGCAGAATAAATTGATGCACGGCCTGGGATTCCCGGAAACGGACTTCGGTTTTCGCGGGATGCACATTGACGTCCACCGAGGCGGGGTCAATGCGGAAAAACAGGCACAGCGCGGGCTGCCGGCTGCCGTGCAGTACGTCGCGGTAGGCTTCGCGGATGGCGTGCGCAATGGTTTTGTCGCGCACAAAACGCCCGTTGACAAAGGCATACTGCCGATCTGTGCCGCGTCCGGCGGCGGCGGGATCAATGACGAGGCCGGAAAGCGCCAGCGTTCCGGCGCTTGCCTCCACGGCGCGGGCGGATTCAGTAAATTCCTCGCCCAGCACGGCGCGAATCCGCTCGTTTTGGCTTTCTTTTTGCAGGCGCAGAATGACGCGGTCGTTGTGCCGCAGCGTGAAAGCGACGCGCGGGTTTGCCAGCGCGATGCGGCGTAGCGCCTCCGCGCAATGGCCAAACTCCGTGGCTTCCGATTTCAGGAATTTGCGCCGCGCCGGAATGTTGTAATACAGTTCCCGCATCTCAATGACCGTACCCGCCATCAGCGCCGCAGGCGCGGGCTCCGCGCCCGCGCGGTTGTCCAGCCGCCAGGCGTGATGACTGCCGCGCGCGCGGCTGGTGATGGAAAGCCGCGCGACAGAGGCGATGGAGGCCAGCGCCTCGCCGCGAAACCCCATGCTGGCGACGCCTTCCAGATCGGCGAGCGTGCGGATTTTGGAAGTGGCGTGGCGGGTGAGCGCCAGCGGCAGGTCGTCCCGCTCTATGCCATGCCCGTCGTCCGTGATGCGGATGAGGCGCGCGCCGCCTTCTTCCAGGCGCGCCTCAATCACGGTCGCGCCCGCGTCCAGGCTATTCTCCACCAGTTCTTTCAGCACGGAGGCGGGGCGTTCCACGACTTCGCCTGCGGCAATCTGGCTGATTAAAAGATCGGAAAGTTGCTGAATGCGCAATGGAGAATCGGATAGCATAGGGAAAAATGACGCTAACAATGAAGGAGGCGCTTCTCATTATAATTAGAGAGAGCGTTCGCCGCTGTTCCGCCAAGTGGGCGGCTTTCCTGATCTTTGTTCCCTTGCGGGATTTTTTGTCTGGAGCTTTTTGATGAAACGCGCCGTTTTTTTTGTATCCGACAGCACCGGCATTACGGTAGAGGCGTTGGGATTGAGCCTGTTGTCACAGTTTGAGAACGTGGACTTCGAGGTGATTCGCCGTCCGTTTGTCGCCAGCGAGAACGAGGCGCGAGAGGTCGTGCGGCAGATTGGCTGCGCGGCAAAAGAGCGCGGTCAGCGTCCTTTGGTATTTACGACGCTCATTGACCCCAGGCTGGCGGCCATTGTGCATTTGGCGGACGCCTTTTGCATTTCCTATTTTGAGGCCTTTCTCGCGCCGCTGGAGGCCGAGCTGGGAGTGAAATCCACGCACACCGTGGGAAGAACGCACGGCAGCGCCGGCAACGGCGGCTACAAACACCGGATTGAGGCCATCAACTACACGCTGGCGCACGACGACGGCGTGACAGACCGCGATCTGGCGGCGGCGGATGTGGTGCTCGTCGGCGTTTCGCGCTGCGGAAAAACGCCGACTTCGCTGTACCTAGCCATGCAGTTCGGCCTGAAGGCGGCGAATTTCCCGCTGATTCCCGATGATTTCGAGCGCGGCGAACTGCCGGAATGTTTGCGGAAAAACCGGGAAAAACTGTTCGGTTTGACCATTCAGCCGGAACGTCTGGCGCAAATCCGCGCCGAGCGCCGTCCGAAAAGCGTATACGCAAGCCTTGCCAATTGCCGCCGCGAAGTGGCCGAGGCGGAAAAAATGATGCGCGGGGAGGGGATTCGCTGGCTGGATTCCTCGCATAAATCCATTGAGGAAATCGCGGCGACCGTGCTTCAGGAATTGCAGACGCACAAACCGGCGCGGGCGGCGGATTGAACGGGCGACGGGATTCCTATTGTTCTTTTTGCGTATAGAATGCCGCGCATGAGCCTTCCATTACATTCTGTCCGTCATCCCTGCACGATCGCGCTGATCGGGAAATATCAAAGCCGCAAAGTCAGCGACGCGCTGATTGCGCTGGCCGCCTACCTTCAGGAGCGGGGCGTTTCCGTGTTCATTGAGCGGGAGACCGCCGAGCGCATGGAGCGCCCGGAAGTTACGGATCGCTGGATGGTCTGCGGCTTTTTGGACATTGGCGCGCACGCGGACGTCGCCATTGTTCTGGGCGGCGACGGCACGATGCTGAACGCCGCGCGGCAGCTCGCCCGCTACAAAGTGCCGCTGGTCGGCGTCAATCAGGGGCGTTTGGGATTTATGACCGACATCGCGCGCAAGGATATGCTGGCGGTCATGGACGCGCTTCTGGACGGGCAGTTTCAGCCGGAATCCCGTATGCTGCTGGACGCGGACGTCGTTCGCGCCCACAAAGAGATGGGCAGCAACCACGCCATGAACGACGTCGTAATTGACAAGGGCGCGACCGGGCGGATGATTGAGTATGAATTGTTCATCAATGAGGAATTTGTCTGCAAGCAGCGCGCCGACGGGCTGATCGTCTCTACGCCGACCGGCTCTACCGCGTACGCGCTCTCCGCCAACGGCCCGATTTTGCATCCGGTGCTGACGGGCGTCGCGCTGGTGCCGTTGTGTCCGCACGCGCTGACCAATCGCCCGGTACTGGTAGACGATCGGGCGGAAATCGAAATCGTGGTGACTCACGCGGATGACGCGCGCGTACACTTTGACGGTCAGGTGACGCTCGGCCTGAAATGCGGGGACGCCATTCGCTTGCGCCGCTCGGATCATTCCATTTGTTTTCTGCATCCGCCCGGCTATAGCTATTTCGCCATGCTCCGGCAAAAATTGCACTGGGGCGAACGTCCCGCCGCCAATGAGTCCGCGTAAATTTTTGAACCTGTCCGTTTTTTGGGAAAACCATGCTTATCCGCCTGGAAATTCAGCACTTTGTCATTGTTGAACACCTTGAACTTGAATTTCACAAGGGGTTTACCGCGCTGACGGGAGAGACGGGCGCGGGCAAGTCCATTCTGGTGGACGCGCTGGCGCTCGCGCTGGGCGCGCGAGCGGATCCCTGCGTAGTCGCCTGCGGGCAGAAACGCGCGGAAATCGCGGCCACGTTCGACGTCGCGCCGCTGCCGCTGGTCCGTAAATGGCTCGCGGACAATGATTTTCCCGTGGAGGAAGAATTGCTGCTGCGCCGCGTGGTGGAGGTCAGCGGTCGTTCCCGCGCCTATATCAATGGCAGCGCCGCCAGCGTGCAGCAGATTAAGTCTGTCGGGGAATTCCTGGTGGATATTCACGGGCAGCACGCCTATCAATCGCTGCTGCGCGCGGAGTATCAGCGCGATCTGCTGGACGCCTATGGCGGGCTGACCAATTTGGCGCGGCAGGTCGCCGACGCCTGGCAGGAGTGGCAGTATCTGGCGACGGAGTTCGCCGCCATTCAGGCGGGAAACGAGGCCAAGCTCAAAGAAAAGGATATGCTGACCTGGCAGATTCACGAGCTGGAGGAAGCGAATTTTTCTCCGGAGGAATGGCCGGATTTGGAGGCGGAACAGCGGCGTCTGGCGCACGCGGAGGCGCTGACCGAGCACGCGCGCCGCGCGCTGGCGGCGCTCTGCGAAGAGGAAGGCGCGTGCGAAGAGCGTCTTTCCGGCGCGGCGGAAAGTCTGGGCGAGATTGCCGCGCTGGACGAGGAAATGACGGAGAGCCTTTCCATGCTGCGTTCCGCGCAGGCGGAATTGGCCGAAGTGGCGACCGCGTTGCGCCGTTATGCGGATCGTTTGGAAATTGATCCGGAGCGGCTCCTGGAGGTAGAGGAGCGGCAAAAGCTCGTTTTGTCGCTCGCGCGCAAGCATCATGTGGAAATTTCCGGACTGCCGGAGGCGCTTTCGGCGCTGCGTCGGCGTCACGCGGAGCTTTCCGCGCACACCGATCTGGAGACCTTTGAAGTCAGGGTCAAGGAGGCGTTTCAGCGGTATCACGATCAGGCTGCGCGGCTGAGTTCCGAGCGGGCGAAATGCGCGGAGGGACTTTCGGAGGCGGTGAGCCGACAGATGCAGAATCTGGCGATGAGCCAGGGGTGTTTTGTCGTGTGTTTCCGGCCGCTGAAAAATGGAACGGCGCACGGGTACGAGCAGCCTGAATTTTGCGTGGCGGGTTTGGCGAGCGATCAAAATGTGCCTTTGTCCAAGGTGGCTTCCGGCGGGGAATTGTCGCGGATCAGTCTGGCTTTGCAGGTAGTCGTCACGCGCGGCGCTTCGGTGGCCACGCTGATTTTTGACGAGGTGGACGTCGGCATTGGCGGCGGCGTCGCCGAGGTTGTCGGGCGTTTGCTGGCCAAAGCGGGCGAGGATCGGCAGGTGCTGTGCGTTACGCATTTGCCGCAGGTCGCGGCGTGCGCCGCCGAACAGTGGCAGGTCAGCAAGGAAAAGGAAAAAGACCGGATGGTCAGCCGGATTGATTTTCTGGATGACGAGGGGCGCGAACGGGAAATCGCCCGGATGCTGGGCGGTTTGGAAATCACGGAAACGACGCTTCAGCACGCGCGGGAATTGTTGGCGTCCGGCGCGAAAAACCGCCTAAAATGACGTCCGCGCGCGGGTGGCGGAATTGGTAGACGCACCGGATTTAGGTTCCGACGCTTTACGGCATGCGGGTTCGAGTCCCGCCCCGCGCATTTTTACAGAACACTCTGGGGAAAATTTCGTTCCATTTCGCGCAGGAAAGCGGGTTTTGCTTGCGCGATCTCCCTTGTTTTGACCTGCCGCAGCCCGCGCGCGAAACGTTCGCCCGCCGAATATCGACAAATTTACGAAGGAGTTTCCGATGCTGCCAGAAATCGACTGGACAAAGCCAATGAACACGGAAGAGATGTACGAGAAGTACAACATCGCCCAGAACGTGGCGCTGTGGCGGGAACTGAACAAAGAGAATCTGGAAGCAATGGAGGAATTGAAGAAGGACGACGGCCCGGATTGCCATACGATCGGAGAGTACCCATACGAGATGGTGAATCCGGTAATGAACGAGAAGGGGGAATGGGTCGCCCCGCCCGGCTGGGAACCGGGCAAACCGAAACCGAGGACGCCGTACAATCAAGAATAGACGAAAACGAAAACGAGGACGGAGAAGCCCTCTTCTCCGTCGCTCCAAACGCGCCAGTCCCTGCGGGCGTCGCGGCGTTAAACCCCCCGCAGTTAAGCGCGGGAAGAAACTGGAGAGCCTATCCTCGCGGACGCACGGAAGAACTCGCCGCCAGATGGGGAGGCTTCGCGGGAGAAACCATCGTCGCAGCAGGGGACTTGTGGAAAACCTTGACTCACAAGGCGCAGGCATGATTGACGACGCGCTGCGTCGCGGCTTTCCCGCGAAATCGGAATGGGCCGCGATAGCCTGTATAAGGCGCTTTCCGGGGAGACGAATCCCGGTTTTGGAACGGTACTCAAAGTGGCGCGCGCTGGGCGGAAATTTATAGCCGTTCCCGCGCAGCGGCGGCGGGTTTTTCGGGCGTTCGCGTTTTCTGGTTTCTGGAATTTTCGCAAGGCAGGGGTTGGGCGCGGGCGTGTTTCCGGGGCGGCGAAGGTGTACAATGAAAAAAGCGTGAGAGGGCGGCGGCGGAAAGAAGAAAACACGGCAAAAAAAGAACGCCGGAAGGCGTCAGGGCAAGGCAGACGGCTTGTTTCATGAGGCGCTCCAGGGAAAATCAAGGGGAAAGTCTGTTCAGGCTTTCTTTCTGCGGTTTCTCCCCCTCTCTCGTTTTATGATGACCACAACCGAGGATAGACCATGACCCCGACCACTCCCCCGATTTTTTACACCCTGACGGACGAAGCTCCCTTTTTGGCGACGACGGCTTTTTTGCCGGTAGTCAAAGCCTTTGCCGCCGCCGCCGGCGTGCCGGTGGAAACGGCGGATATTTCTCTTGCCGGGCGCGTGCTTGCGGAGTTTTCTGATTCTCTTTCCGGGGAGCGGCGCGTTGCGGACGCGCTGGCGTTGCTCGCGCGCAAAACAAGCGATCCAGACGCCAACATCATCAAATTGCCGAATATCAGCGCTTCGGTCGCGCAATTGGCCGCTTGCGTGCGGGAATTGCGGCAACAGGGGTTTCCGCTGCCGGAGTTTCCGGAAACGCCGGTCACAGAAGAGGAAAAGAAAATCCGCGCCAGGTACGCGCGCTGTTTGGGTTCTGCGGTGAACCCCGTGCTGCGGGAGGGCAATTCTGACCGGCGCGCGCCTTTGTCGGTCAAGAATTACGCGCGCAGAAATCCGCACTCCATGGGAGCGTGGAGCGCGGCTTCCCGCACGCACGCGCGCTGGATGGACGCGGGAGATTTTTATCATCAGGAAAAATCCCTGACTCTGGAAAAAGCGCGCGAGGCGCAAATTGAGCTACGCACCGCGCGCGGCGAAGTTCTGATTCTGAAGCCGAAATTTTCCTTGCAGGCCGGTGAAATCATTGACGCCATGTTTATGAGCAAAAAGGCGCTGCGCGCTTTTTTTGAGGCGGAAATGGAAGACGCGCGGCAGTCGGGGCTGCTGTTTTCCCTGCATGTCAAGGCCACGATGATGAAGGTTTCCGATCCCATCATTTTTGGGCATTGCGTGCGCGTGTATTACCGCGCGGCGTTTGAGCGTTTCGGCGAGGTGTTCGCGCGCTTGGGCTTTAACGCGAATGACGGCATGGGCAGTCTGTACGAGAAAATCGGCGTTTTGCCGCAGGAAGAGCAAGAAAACATCCGCGCCGCGCTGGCCGCCTGCCGCGCCCGGCGGCCGGAGCTGGCAATGGTGGATTCCGGGCGGGGCGTCAGCAATTTTCATTCGCCCAATGACGTCATCATTGACGCTTCCATGCCGGCGATGATCCGCGCGGGCGGAAAAATGTGGGACGAGGAAGGGCGGCAAAAGGAGGTCAAGGCGGTGATTCCAGACGCTACCTTCGCCCGTATATATCAGGTAGTCATTGACTTCTGCAAAGAAAACGGCGCGTTTGATCCCAAAACGATGGGCAGCGTACCGAATGTCGGCTTGATGGCGCGGCAGGCCGAGGAATATGGCTCGCATGACAAAACCTTTGAAATTCCCGAAGACGGTCTGGTGCGCGTGGCGGACGCGGCTACGGGAGAAACGCTGCTGGAGCAGGCGGTAGAGGCGGGCGATATTTGGCGGATGTGTCAGGCGAAGGAGGACGCCGTCCGCGATTGGGTCAAGCTGGCCGTGACGCGCGCCCGTCATTCCGGGACGCCGGTGGTGTTCTGGCTGGATTCAGAGCGTCCGCATGAGGCGGAGCTGGGCAAGAAGGTGGAACGTTACCTGGAAGAGCAGGATACATCGGGTCTGGAGATTCGCGTCTTGCCGCAGACTCACGCCATGCGGCATACGCTGGAACGCGCCGCGCAAGGGTTGGATACGATTGCCGCGACGGGGAATATCCTGCGCGATTATCTGACGGACCTTTTCCCGATTCTGGAATTGGGAACCAGCGCCAAAATGCTTTCCATTGTGCCTTTGATGGCGGGCGGCGGCCTGTATGAAACAGGCGCGGGCGGCTCGGCGCCCCGGCATGTCCGGCAGCTCTTGGAAGAAAATCATTTGCGCTGGGACTCGCTGGGCGAATTTCTCGCGCTGGCGGCTTCGCTGGAGGAACTGGGGCAGAAGAGCGGCAGCGCGCGCGTGACGCTTTTGGCCAAAACGCTGGACGCAGCCACTGGCGAGCTTTTGGAGAAAAACCGTTCGCCTTCGCCGAAAACGGGCGAGTTGGATACGCGCGGCAGTCAGTTTTATCTCGCGCTGTACTGGTCGCGCGCGCTGGCGGAGCAAACGGAGGACGCGGCGTTAGCGGAGATTTTTCTGCCGCTTTCCCAGGCGCTTGCCGAAAGCGAGGCGCGCATTCTGGAAGAATTTTCCGCCGTTCAGGGCAAGCCTGCGGACATCGGCGGCTACTATCGTCCGGATCCGGAAAAGTGCGCGGCGGTGATGCGTCCCAGCAAGATTTTTAACGCCGCGCTTACGGGGTTTATGGCGGCGCTTTCAGAGCGGACAAACCGTCTTTCCTAGTGCGCGGAACGGGAGCGGGGCGTTTTTTTGCGCCAGAATTTCGCGCGCGGGATTGAAATTCGCGGAAAGCGGCGTCATTTTCCCAAAGCGGCTGCGCCTGGGGTTCGCGCCGCTTTTTTGAGGAGGAAGGAATGAAACGGGTTTTGCTTTTGATATTGACCAATGTGGCGGTCATGGTGGTGCTGTCCATTGTCGCGGCGTTGCTGGGCGTGGATCGCTACTTTACGGAGTCGGGGCTGAATTTTTCCGCGCTTTTGCTGTGCGCGGCGGTATTTGGCTTTGGCGGCGCGTTTATTTCCCTGCTGCTGTCAAAATTTATGGCCAAGCATACGATGGGAGTGCGGCTGATTGATCCTCGGCGTCCGAATGGCGAAACGGAAAACTGGCTTGCGCAGACGGTGGAGCGTCTGGCGCGGCGCGCCAACATCGGGATGCCGGAGGTGGGAATTTATGAGGGCGCGCCGAATGCCTTTGCGACGGGCGCGAACCGGAACGCGGCGCTGGTCGCGGTTTCCACGGGGCTTTTGCGCGGCATGGAGCGGCGCGAGGTGGAGGCGGTGTTGGGACATGAAATTGCGCACGTCGCCAATGGCGATATGGTGACGCTGACGCTGATTCAGGGCGTGGTGAATACTTTCGTGTTCTTTCTCGCGCGGGTGATTGGCTTTGTGGTGGATAGCGCGCTTTCCAAGGGGCGCGGCAATCAGTCCTACCGTCCGGGCGCGACCTATTATGCAGTGGTGGTGGTGCTGCAAATTGTGCTGGGAATTCTGGCTTCCGCCGTAGTGGCCTGGTTTTCCCGCCAGCGCGAATACCGGGCGGACGCGGGCAGCGCGGCGTACCTGGGCGCGCCGCAGCCCATGATTTCCGCGTTGCGCCGTCTGGAAGTCATGGCGTCGGAACCTTTGCCGGAAAGCATGGCGGCTTCCGGGATCGCGGGCGGGCGGCTTTCCAATCTTTTTGCCTCGCATCCTTCCATCGAGGCGCGCATCGCGGCATTGGAGGCGCGCCGCGAAAAATGAAAGGCGCGGAATGAGACGGCGCAGGGTGCGGGAAAAAGTTTCGTAGGGGTGATGTCAAACCGGCTTCATGTCCTGCCGCCCGCCGCGCTCGCGCAAGAACAAAGAACGCAAAGGAGCAAAAAGGAGACACGATGAACACCGCGAACAACGAAGCCAAAGTCTTTGGCGCGCGCGCCGCCATTTCATTATTGACGATTTCACTCTTCATGATCGCCGCGCTGTTTTACGCGCAGATCGGCAGCGCCGCAAACGACGCGCCGCAAAAAGAAACAACCGCTATGATGAACAACACCGCGCTCTCTTTGCGACAGCAAGCCGTTGTCGAAATCGCTGCCTTCGCCGCCACGGGCGATATGGCGGGCTTAACCGCCGCGCTGAATACCGGCTTAGACAACGGTTTGACGATTAACGAGATCAAGGAAATTCTTGTGCAAATGTACGCCTACACGGGATTTCCGCGCAGTCTGAACGCGCTTTCCGCCTTGATGGAAACATTGAAAACGCGCGCGGCGAAAGGCGTCAAGGATAAGGCGGGCGCGGAAGGCAAACCCTTAGCCAAGGATACCGATAAATGGGCGTATGGCAACAAAGTCCAAATTGAGCTTACGGGGCGTGAGGTCAAAGGCGGCGTCATGGCGTTTGCGCCCGCGATTGATGCATTCTTAAAAGAACATTTGTTTGCGGACGTCTTCGCGCGCGGTGTGTTGACCTGGCAAGAAAGGGAAATTGCGACGATTGCCGCCTTATCTTCGTTGTCGGGGGTTGATCCTCAGCGCAACGCACACATCGCGATCGGGAAAAACACGGGCTTGACGGACACGCAGATTAAAGCGATTCAATCGCTCGTTCAAACCAAGGTGAAAGTCATAGACGCCATTTTTGCCAGAGGCGAGGTCAACCCTTACGGCAAATACTTCACGGGGCAGACTTATCTATCTATGCTGAGTGAAGGCGGCGACATTCTCAACGCGCCGATTGGCAATGTCACGTTTGAACCATGCGCGCGGACAAATTGGCATTCGCACAGCGGCGGGCAGATTTTACTGGTGACGGCGGGCGAGGGACGCTTTCAGGAAAAAGGCAAGGCGGTTCAGATTCTGAAAAAAGGCGACGTCGTTCATATCGCGCCGGACGCGGTGCATTGGCACGGCGCAGCCCCCGATTCGTGGATGTCGCATCTGGCGATTACCAACGGAAAGACGGAATGGCTAGAACCCGTTACGGACACGCATTACAGGGAGGAGGCGGGGCAATGAAAAAATGTTCGCTTTTCCTGTTCGCAATTTCATTTTCGCTTTCAGTATGCGCGCAAGACGCGCCGCAAGGAGGACAACCGATAAAAATCAAAATCACGGCGGGCGCTGCCGTATTGACCGCCACGCTCATCGACAACGCGACAAGCCGCGCGTTCTACACGAAACTGCCTTTGACCGTTCCGATGCAAGATTTATATCATCGTGAGATGCGCCATCACTTTCCCGATGCGCTGCCGACCGACGACGTGCGAACGACAGGCTAATATCTTTGTAGAGGCGGATAGCATCCGTCCGTTACCCCCTCTCTCTGCCCTATCCCACAAGCGGGAGTGGGGAAACCCGCCGCGCCGAAACAAGCGAAAAAACCGCGACGCAACGCGCTTTGTCCCCGCTGCGTCATTGCGCCGAGAAGCCGCAATCTCATCCCCTCTGCGTCATTACGGCAAGTGCGCTTCGCGCCCGCAAGCCGCAATCAGGTTTTTTGTACGCCATATGACGAAAACCAAGATTGCGGATCACGCCGCGCAAAAAGCCGTTCCCCGTTTTTTCGCGCTTTCAGTCTGGTTGTGGCGGCGCGTCGCGCAGGGCGGCCAGCGCCGCCTCCGCGGCGCGGACGCCATCCACGGCGGCGGAAAGAATGCCGCCCGCGTAACCCGCGCCTTCGCCCGCCGGATACAGCCCGCGCGTATTGACGCTCTCCAGACAGACGGGATCACGAAGAACGCGCAGCGGCGAGGAGGTGCGCGTCTCCACGCCCGTAAGCAGCGCGTCGTTTCTGTCATAGCCGGGAATTTTCCGCGCGAAAACAGGAATGGCCTCCCGCAGCGCGGCAACTACCTCCGGCGGCAGGCAGAGGGATAAGTCCGTGAGCAGAATCCCCGGCTGATAGGAAGGCAGAACGTTGCCCAAACGCCTGGAAGGCCGTCCGGCGAGAAAATCGCCCAGAAGCTGCGCGGGCGCGCGGTATCCGCCGCCGCCCGCCTGATAGGCCGCCCGCTCCCATTGCCGCTGAAAGGCAATGCCGTCCAGCGGCGCGTCGGGAAAATCGCGCCCCGGTCGCACATCCACCACCAGAGCGCTGTTGGCGTTTCTCTCGGCGCGGGAATACTGGCTCATGCCATTGGTGACGACGCCGCCCTCTTCCGAGGCGGCCGCGACAACCTGTCCGCCGGGACACATGCAAAAGCTATACACCGCGCGCCCGGCGGCGGTTTGGTGCGTCAGCTTATAGTCCGCCGCGCCCAGCCGCGGATGTCCGGCAAAATCGCCAAAACGCGCCCGGTCAATCAGGGACTGCGGATGTTCCACGCGCACGCCAATGGCAAAGGGCTTTGCTTCCAGGCATACGCCTTGCGCGCGGAGCGCCGCGAACGTATCGCGCGCGCTGTGGCCAATCGCCAGAATGACCTGACGGCTTTCCAGAGCCTCGCCATTCTCCAGACGGACGCCCGCAATTTGCCGGGCGCCGCTTTTTTCTTCCAGCAAAAACGCGTCGACGCGGCTTTGAAAGCGTATTTCCGCGCCCAGCGCAAGAAGCCGCGCGCGCAGGTTTTCCACGACCTTGACCAGGCGGAAGGTGCCGATGTGCGGCTTGCTCAAAAAAAGAATTTCCGGCGGCGCGCCCGCGCGAACGAAAGTTTCCAGCACATGGCGTCCCAGATGACGCGGATCGCGGATGTGGCTCGACAGCTTGCCGTCGGAAAAAGTACCCGCGCCGCCCTCGCCGAACTGAACGTTGGCTTCCGGGGAGAGCGCGCCATGCCGCCAGAGTTTCCAGGTCTCCCGCGCGCGGTCGCGCACCGTACAGCCGCGTTCCAGAAGAATGGGGCGGCAGCCCGCCTCCGCGAGGAGAAGCGCCGCGAACAAGCCGCAAGGCCCCGCGCCGACTACGACGGGACGGCGCGTTTCCCCCTTGCGAACCGGCGCGGGCGGACGATAGGAAAAATCCGGCGTTACCCCCACCCGCAAATCCCCTTCGCGCCGCGCGAGAACCTCCGCTTCGTCCACGCCGTCCGCCAGCTCCACGTCCAGCGTATATACCAGCGCAATCGCGCGCTTTTTCCGCGCGTCACAGCCGCGCCGGAAAATCCGCCATGTTTTCAACTCGCCCGGACGAAGCTGTAACCGGGCAAAAATGGCATGTTCCAGATCGGCTTCCGAATGGTCAAGCGGCAGTTTTTCTTCGCTAAGGCGCAGCATGGGCAGGAGACAGGAAGGGAAGGGAAAGGAAAGGAAAGGAAAGGAAAGGAAAGGAAAGGAAAGGAAAGGAAAGGAAAGGCGCGGACGGCATAGTATCACCTGCGGGCGATTCGGGCGGAAACGCGGCGCGCCCGCTTTGGCGAAAAGCGCGCCGGAGAGGAAGAAAAAGCGCCGCCCGCGCGTTTTTTTGCCGAACCGGCGGAGATTCGGCACAATAGCCCTCTTTTTTCAGGGAATGTCATGTCGTTTGCGCCTTCTTCCGCCGTGATTGCCTTGCGCGCGCCAGCGGATCGTGTTCGGCAGGTTGTGTGTTTCGAGCTTTTGGGCCTTCTGCTGGTTACGCCTTTATTTGCCTGGATCAGCGGCGCGGAAATGGCGTCTTCCGCTTTTTTGCTGGCGCTTTTGTCGCTCGCGGCCGTTCTTTGGAGCGCGCTGTACTGCGCCGGGTTTGATGTTCTGGAGCGGCGCTGGGCGGGGCGTCCCGCCGATCTGCGCCCGCGCGGGCTGCGCGTCTTGCACGCGCTGGGGCTGGAAATGGGTCTCATGCTGTTCACGCTGCCCGTCCTCATGCTCTGGACGGATATGGGCGTTTGGGCGGCGCTTTTGGCGGACGCGGGTCTGGCGCTTTTCTACGCGGGCTATGCCTATGTGTATTATCTGGCCTATGACCGCTTTTTTCCCATCCGCGCGGGCAAGGCGGCGATACCATGCTGACGCTGCCGCATTTCGTCTCTTCTGAAATTGACTTGCGCCCTCTCAATACGCTGGCTTTGCCCGGACGCGCCGAATTTTTCGCGCATATCACCAAGATGGAGCAAATGGACGCGATCCGCAAACACCCCGAATTGGCCGAACAGCGGCGGTTTATTCTGGGCGGCGGCTCAAATTTGGTGCTTTCTGGAGATTTTCCCGGTCTGATCCTGTATATGCGTCTCATGGGGCGGGAATGTTCGGGAGAGAGCGCCGCGCACTATTATGTTTCTGCCGCCGCCGGGGAAAATTGGCATGAATTCGTGAACTGGACGCTGTCTATCCATCGTCCGGGGTTGGAAAATCTTTCCTGGATTCCGGGGAGCGTGGGGGCGGCGCCAGTGCAGAATATTGGCGCTTACGGCGTGGAAGCCGGGGAATTTTTGTCTCAGGTCGAGGCTTTTGATTTGGAAAGCGGGAAACTTTGCCGATTTTCCGCCGCAGATTGCGCCTTTGCCTACCGGGATAGCCTTTTTAAGCGCGAGGGCTGGCATCTTTCAGGGCGTTACGCGATTACCCGCGTAGTGTTTTGTTTGCCGAAACGCTGGCGTCCGCGCACGGGCTACGCGGAACTCGCGGAGGAGCTTGCGCGGCGCGGCGCGGACAATCCCGCGCCCGCCGATATAGCGGGCGCGGTCTCGGCGCTGCGGCGGCGCAAATTGCCGGACATGAACGTTTTGCCGAATTCTGGAAGTTTTTTTCAAAATCCGTTGGTCAGCGCGGAATTGGCCGGGGCGCTGGCAAGCGCGCATCCAAGTCTGCCGCGCTATCCGCAGCCGGATGGCCGCGTCAAGCTGGCGGCTGCCTGGCTCATCGAAAACGCGGGCTGGAAAGGCCGTAATTTGGGCGCGGCGGGAATGTATGAGAAGCAGGCGTTGGTGTTGGTTAACCGGGGCGGAGCGACTTTTAAAGACGTGCAAAATCTGACCCGCGCCGTGCGGGAGGCGGTTTTTGCCCGTTTCGGCATTCATTTGGAACCGGAGCCGGTGTTTCTGTAGGGCGCGCGCGCCGCTGTTTTTCCGCGAACGCTGTTTTTTTTGAATCGTTTTTTTATTCTCGAATGTGATGAACATGGACGCGCAAGACCAGGCCGAATCTGCCGCTGTTGTTTTTTCCGCCGCCGACGCGACAGTTGACGCCGCGTCTGTCCGGCCTTTTCCGAATTCGCGCAAAATTTACGCGCCCGGATCGCGCCCGGACATTCGCGTGCCGATGCGCGAAATCTCCCAGTCCGATACGCTTTCTTCCCTGGGGAACGAAAAAAATCCTCCTGTTTTTGTCTACGACAGCTCTGGCCCCTATACCGATCCGGACGCGGCCATTGATATTCGCGCGGGGCTGCCTGCCTTGCGAAGCCCCTGGATCGAGGGGCGCGGCGACACGGAATCTCTGCCGGAACTGACTTCCGCATATGGGCGCCGGAGTCTGGAGGACGCCGCGCTGGCCGCGCTGCGTTTTCCGGGGCTTGTCCGTCATCCGCGGCGCGCCACAGCGGGAAAAACCGTGACGCAGATGCATTACGCCCGCGAGGGAACGGTGACGCCGGAAATGGAATTCGCGGCAATTCGGGAAAACATGAACCGCCGCGTCTATCTCGATCAGCTCGCGGCTTCGGGCGAGCGGGGCGAAAGAATGGCCGCGATGCTGACCCGCCAGCATTCCGGTCAATCTTTTGGCGCGATGATTCCCGCCGAGATTACGCCGGAATTTGTGCGCGACGAAATCGCGCGCGGGCGCGCCATTCTTCCGGCCAACATCAATCACCCGGAATGCGAGCCGATGCTGATTGGCCGCAATTTTCTGACAAAAATCAACGCCAATATCGGCAATTCCGCGCTTTCCTCCTCCATCGCCGAGGAGGTCGACAAAATGACCTGGGCGATCCGCTGGGGCGGAGATACGGTCATGGATTTATCCACCGGCAAGCATATTCACGAAACCCGCGAGTGGATTGTGCGCAACGCGCCCGTGCCGGTCGGCACGGTGCCCGTTTATCAGGCGCTGGAAAAAGTCGACGGCAAGGCGGAAGAACTGACCTGGGAGATTTTCCGCGATACCCTGATTGAACAGGCCGAGCAGGGAGTGGATTATTTCACCATTCACGCGGGGACGCGGCTGGCGCACATTCCGCTGACCGCGTCCCGCATGACGGGGATTGTCAGCCGGGGCGGCTCCATTTTGGCGAAATGGTGTCTCGCGCATCACCGGGAAAATTTTCTCTATACCCATTTTGAGGAAATCTGCGCGATCCTGCGGGCGTATGACGTTGCTTTTTCTCTCGGCGACGGGTTGCGCCCCGGCTCGATTTATGACGCCAATGACGAGGCGCAGTTGGCGGAGTTGCGCACGCTGGGCGAGCTGACCCAAATTGCCTGGCGGCATGATGTGCAGACCATGATTGAAGGGCCGGGGCATGTGCCCATGCACAGAATCCGGGAAAATATGCGCCTGGAGCTGGAGGTTTGTCATGAAGCGCCGTTTTACACGCTGGGTCCGCTCGTGACGGACGTCGCGCCGGGATACGACCATATTGCGAGCGCGATCGGCGCGGCGCAAATCGGCTGGTATGGCACGGCCATGCTCTGTTACGTCACGCCCAAGGAGCATCTGGGGCTTCCCGATAAAAACGACGTCAAGGAAGGCATCATCGCCTATAAGTTGGCCGCGCACGCCGCCGACTTGGCCAAGGGACATCCGGGCGCGCAGATACGGGATAACGCCCTGTCAAAGGCGCGGTATGAATTCCGCTGGGAAGATCAGTTCAACCTTGGGCTGGATCCGGACAAGGCGCGCGCTTTTCATGACGAGACTTTGCCGAAAGATTCCGCCAAGCTCGCGCATTTTTGTTCCATGTGCGGCCCGCATTTTTGCGCCATGAAAATCACGCGGGAAGTACGGGAATTCGCGGAGGCGGAAGGGCTTTCCGCAGAAGCCGCGCTCAAAAAAGGCATGGAAGAAAAAGCCGCTGAATTCATCCGCGCGGGCGGGGAGGTATACCGGAAAATATAGCGGTGAATTATAATGACGTCATTCTGGCAATGCATGGGGCGCGAAATGGCTGAGATTATTTCCGGGTTAAGCCGCGGCGATCAACAGACGCATGGTGAGAAAAAAGTTGCGCTGAAGCTAAAAGAGCTATTGGAAGATGATGTTCTTGTGTATGGAGAGGCGAAAATAATAATAGATGATTATAAACGGGAGATACACCCGGACTTCGTTATTTTAGATCCAAAGAGCGGTATCTTGATTCTGGAAGTAAAAGACTGGAAGTTAGATAAAATTGAAAAAATTAACGCTAATACAGCGACGCTGGTCATAGAAGGGGAAAAAAAGGAAGCAGAGAATCCTGTAGAACAGGCGCGCGGGTATGCCCATTCAATAGTAAAAAAATTAGAGAAAACGAGGCATAAGGAATTAGTTCATAAAATCGGGAAACACAATGGTAAATTAAAAATACCATACGCGTTCGGAGCTGTTTTCGTGCATATCTCGCGCGAGGAGTTGGAACAAGCCGCAGGAAATGGATTCAAGGAGGTTTTGCCGGAAAAGAATGTGATCTATAAAGACGATCTGGATTCCGATAAGAAGAAATTCCAGGATATTTTGCGCGAGATGTTTATCTATGAGTATAAAAATTTCCATGGTATGAAACAGGATCAAATTGATTGTATTCGCGGAGTTTTATACCCGGAAATAATAATAGTGTCTCCTCAAGAAAATAGAGGTGGGATGACGGATGATAGTAAGGCGGAAGAGAGTCAAGAAAATCAGAAAACAAAAACAATCGAACTTCCTGAAATGTCGGGGGAGAATATATGCGTTATGGACAAGGAACAAGAAAAACTTGCTCGAAGATTACAAGTAGGGGATCGCGTTATTAATGGCGTAGCTGGGTCAGGAAAAACGTTGATTCTTTTATATCGGTGTAGAATGCTTGTTGAGGAAAATCGCGGTAGCTCTGTGCTGGTGCTTTGTTTTAATGTTAGCTTGGCGGCGAGGCTGCGGGAATTACTTCAGGAGTACGGCGTCAGAGATGGAATAAAAGTTCATCATTTTCACGGATGGTGTCGGGAACAGCTGGAAACGCATAAGCCAGGGTACGAACTTGGCTTGCCTGGGGGGGGGGGTAAAGGATCGCCCTGATCGCATGGTAAGGGCGGTTATTGACGCGGTAGAAAATAAAGAGATTCCCGGTGAGCAATATAAGGCGATATTGATTGACGAAGGGCATGATTTCCAGCAAGAATGGCTTTCCTTGCTCAGGGGAAAAATGCTGAAAAAAGGAAAGGATTCATTGTTTTTGTTTCTTTATGATAAAGCGCAGTCCATTTTCAAAACAGGAAAAGTGAGTCTGAAAAGTGCGGGAATAGACGCAGTGGGACACAGCGTCACATTAACTAAAAACTACCGCAACACAAAGAAGATAATGGAGTTTGCCTATAAGTTTGCGCAGAATTATTTTGGAATGGACGAATCTTGCGAGGATATTCCGTTATTGAAGCCTGAGTCTGGCGGCGATGAGGGCGAATCTCCTGCGCTGAAGTCTTGTGATTCTTTTGTGTCAGAAATAGACTTTGCAAAACAATGTATATTGAAATGGCGTAAAAACGGCGTTCGTTTCTCGGAAATTGCAGTGTTTTATCCGCAGAAAAAACACGGCGAGCAATTACGTAAGGTATTTGATAAAAACAACATCCCATTTAACATAGGTAAAGAGCCTTCCAAAGGAGCATTGACTTTGCTGACAATGCAAAGCTGCAAGGGGCTTGAGTATAAGAGAGTAATTCTTCTTGGTATTGACGATCTGCACAATGATTTCGATGCCGCCGCGCGCGGAAACGCGCGATTACTTTATGTTGCGATGACGCGCGCACAAGAATATCTTGTAATAGTCGGTTCAGGAAAGAGCGGGAAATGGCTTGACAAAATGAGAGGCCATGCGAATTATAATAATTAATAATTTTCTTTTTTCGGAAAACTTAACGTAAATGAATTTCTTCTTGCGGGAAACCGCACTGGGCGAAGCGCCATTCAGTTCAGTCAGAAGGCGCTTCGCGCCGACTTACGCTTTGGGAGCGGGCTTGTCCGAGCGTTTCATGTAGGAACGTTTGGTTTTGACAAGGTCTCCAACGGGAGGTATCAATAAATCCGGCGGCAGAACTTCCAGCGCGTCTGCCAGTTTGCAGATATTTTCCAGCGAGATATTGCGATGCCCCCGTTCGACGCTGCCAAGATAACTGCGCGCCACGCCGGATTCGTTCGCCAGCGTTTCTTGTGACCATCCATGCTTTCGTCTGAGTTCCGCCAGACGCAGACCAAATTCTTTTTGCGCGCGCGCCTTGAATTCCGCACTGTGCTTTTTTCGATCAATAGTGTTCATCTGTACTCTTCCACAAAAAAAACTAACATTACAGAGATAGTCTCTATCTAGCCACGCCCTATAAGTACCCGCTCTATAAATGACAAAAATTAAGAAAAATAAGTGATTGACATAGTCGGCAGACAGACGAAAGCTGTCGCCGAAAGCGGATGTTGGAGAAATTTTCAGGAGTATTTGCCGGGACTTCCCGCGGCAAACGCGCCTGTTTGGGAGCGGAAAGGCGCGCGTCGCGCGGCAAATCAGCTTCTGGGACGCCAGAGAATATCTTCTTGTTGGGCGTGGCGGTTTAAGGCGCGGGCGAGGAGGAAAAGAAAATCGGAAAGGCGGTTGAGATAGCGGCGGGACTCCCCATGCGTCGTTTCTTCCGGGAGCCGCGAGAGCGCGACCAGCGTCCGTTCGGCGCGGCGGCAAATGGCGCGCGCCAAATGCGTCTGCGCGGCGGCGCGGCAGCCGCCGGGCAGAATAAATTCTTTGAGGCGGGGCAAATCCGCGTTCAAACTTTCTGCCGCGCGTTCCAGAAAATCAATGTGCGCCTCCTGAATTCTCGTGGTTTCCGGCAGGCTCAGCTCGCCGCCCAAATCAAACAGGTCATGTTGCACCGTTTGCAGCGCGCTGCGCGCTTCCTGCGGCAGTTCTTCGGCGAGAATCAAGCCCAGCGCGGAGTTGAGTTCGTCAATATCGCCGATGGCCTGGATGCGCGGGGCGCTTTTGCCAAGCCGCGCGCCATTGGCCAGACCGGTTTCGCCCTGATCTCCAGTGCGGGTGACGATGCGGGAAAGGCGATGGCCGGAGCGGGAAGTGGGCATGGTTTTTTTCCTGGGCAAGGGGAGGCGCCGGATAAGGAACAGAATTGCGGAAGGACGCCGCGCTGATTATACTGGCAGTGTTTTTTTATAGGCGAACAGACGCGACGTCAGCAAGATGCGGACGGAGAATCCGTGAAGCCGACGGTGTGGGCGTGTTATCTCAAGTAAAGCGTAAATTTGAATGAATAACCTGAAACTCGACGCCTGTATCGCGCAACATCAGGGGGATCGCAAAGAGCAGCAGGATCGTCTGGCTCTGGTCGGGCATTCCAGCCTGCCGGGAGTGGCGCTCGCGGTGGTAGCGGACGGCATGGGCGGGCATACCGGCGGAGCGCTGGCGGCAGAGCAGGTGGTGCATACCTTAAGCACCGACTTTCTGCAATGGCGCGGCGAAGACGCGCAGAGCATGATCCGCGAAGCCTGTTTTGAGGCGCACGCGATGATCAAAATCTCCCGTTTCATCAACGAAAAAGACCCGCACAGCACGGTAATCGCGCTGGTGCTGCAAAAAAAGCGCGTATTCTGGGGTTATTGCGGGGACAGCAGACTGTACGCTTTTCGGGGCGACGAGCTGCGCACGCGCACCATTGACCATTCCTGGGTGGAGCATCTTGTCCGGCAGGGAAAACTCACGCCGCAAGAGGCTGAACACCATCCCAATAAAAATGTGCTGATTACCTCCTTGGGCGGCGCGGAAGCCCCGCATCTGGATTTTGGCCGCCTGGATGATTTGCAGGAAGGCGATAGCTTTCTTTTGTGTTCGGACGGTCTATGGGCCTATTTTGACGTACAGGAGCTGGGGCGGATTATTCAGGCGGGCCGCGCGCGCGAAGTGGCGGACAAACTGATTCGCATGGCGCGGGTGCGCGCCGCAGGCAAAGGAGATAATTTGTCGCTTGCGTTGCTGAAATTTCATTGAGCCGTCATGCAGAATTGGGCGTAAATACTTCAATTTGCGCTTGCTTTTCGGCGAGGCGGCGTATTTTGTATTGCTTGCTTTTTTTCTAGTGTTGCGCAAGGAGAATACGGGAAACGCAATGCGCGCTCGCGGCAAAATTTCGAGGATAGGTTTGGGCTGGGCGCGCTACCGTATCCAGACTTTGCCGCGGAAACGGCGATAAGGTAAACGCGCGCTGAATTTCTTCGCTGTCCGCGAATTTCTTGCTAAAAACCGGAAAACTTTCAGAAGGGCAGACGGCGGAGAGCGAAGCGCGAGAGGGCGGGGATTCAGACAGGCGTCCGGTTTCGGACGCGCTGACTTATTGCAACGCAAGGATCGCCGCGAGCGTGAAATATTTACGCAGATTTCGCATATTGGCTTATTCTATTTCGCTTTAGAGCGGCGCGTACCGCCGTGTTTTTGGTTTTTATTCCGGGAGAGGAATTTCCATGTCAGTGCTTTTTTCGCCTGTGCGCATCGGGGAGATCGTTTGTCCCAATCGCGTCGTTATGGCGCCAATGACCCGCTGCCGCGCGGACGCGCAAAACGTTCCAACCGCGATGATGGCGGAATATTACGCGGCGCGGGCGTCGGCGGGATTGATTCTTACCGAGGGCGTGCCGGTTTCGCCGCAGGGCGTGGGCTATCCAAATGTTCCGGGTTTGTGGAACGCGGCGCAGGTTGAAGGCTGGCGGCGGGTGACTGAGGCGGTGCATCGGGCGGGCGGGCGGATTGTCGCGCAGCTTTGGCATGTGGGCAGAGTTTCCGATCCGGAGTTTTTACATGGGGAATTGCCGGTCGCGCCCTCGGCGATTGCTTTGGAGGACCATATTCGCCTTGTGCGCCCCATGCGTCCTTATGTGACGCCGAGGGCGCTGTTGACGGAAGAAATTCCCGGCATTGTCGAATCCTTCAAAAAAGCCGCGCAAAACGCGCGGGAGGCGGGATTCGATGGGGTGGAGCTGCATGCCGCCAACGGCTACCTGATGGATCAGTTTTTACAGGACAGCACCAACCGCCGCGAGGACGCCTATGGCGGTTCGCTGGAAAATCGCGCGCGTCTTTTGCTGGAGGTCACGGACGCCCTGATTTCCGTATGGGGCGCGGGGCGGGTTGGCGCGCATTTGTCCCCGCGCTGCGATGCGGGCGGCATGGGAGACAGCGATCCTGCCGCCACTTTTTCTTATGTTGCCCGCGCCCTGGGCGAACGGCGAATTGCCTTTATTTTTACGCGCGAAGCCCAGGGAGAAGGTTTGCTGGGGCCGACATTGAAAAAAGCGTTTGGCGGCGTACTGATTGCCAACCAGGGTTTGGACAAGGCGAGCGGCGAGCGCGTTTTGGCGGCGAACGACGCGGACGCTATCGCCTATGGCGTGCCGTTTATCGCCAACGCGGACTTGGCGCGTCGTCTGGCGGAGGATTTGCCCTGGAACGCGCCGCGCCCGGAACTGTTTTATGTCGGCGGGCGCGAGGGCTATCTGGATTATCCCGTGCTGTAGAAGCGCCGCAAGTTCAATTCCGCGTTGCTTTCGCCTATGCCGGTAGAGCATTACGAGAATTTTCCGGTCGCCTCATTTCTGCTGGCGCGCGCGATGCGCGCGCCGATTGAGGCGATTTACCGTTTTGCCCGCGCCGCGGATGATTTGGCCGATGAGGGGGATGCGCCGGATGAGGCGCGGGAGGTCGCGCTGGCGAATTTCGCGGCGGAACTGGATCGTCTGGAAGCGGGGACGCCCTCTTCTTCCCCGATTTTTTTGCCGCTTGCGGAGGCGGTGGCGCAATATCGTTTGCCGGTAGACCTTTTCCGCGATCTTCTGTCGGCCTTTGCGCAGGATGTGCGCAAAAAACGCTATGCCACTTACGCGGAAGTGCTGGAGTACAGCCGTCGTTCTGCGAACCCGATCGGGCGGCTGGTGCTTGCGGTGTGGGAAGGGGCTACGGGCGGCGCGGTGACGGAAACCATGCGCGCGCAGTCCGACGCGATTTGTTCCGCTTTGCAGTGCGTCAATTTTTGGCAGGACGTGGCTCTGGATTGGCAAAAGGGGCGCGTGTATTTGCCGGAAGAAGAGATGCGGCGCTTTGGCGTGGAAGAGGCGGAGCTTGCGGCAATGGCGGAAACCTGGCAATCCGGCGGCGCGTTGCGCTTGTCTTCGCGCTGGCGGGAGCTGATGGCGTATCAGGTGACGCGGACACGCGCGCTCATGGAGACGGGCGCGTCGCTGGCCGCTTCGCTTTCCGGGCGTCTGGCCTGGGAAGTGCGTCTTTCTGTCGAGGGCGGTTTGCGGATTTTGGAGAAAATGGAGCGGAGCGGCTATGACGTGTTTTGCCATCGTCCGGTATTGCGCGGGAAAGATTGGTGTCTTATGGCGGCGCGCGCGGGGTTTCAGTTCGCGGGACTGTCTTTTTTCCGCCGTCCGCTGATGACGCCTGAACGATATTGTCGGCAAAAAGCCGCGCGCAGCGGCTCCAGTTTTTATCTTGCGTTTCGGTTTCTTCCCGCGCGAAAACGCCGGGCGATGAACGCGCTGTACGCTTTTTGCCGGGAAGCGGATGACGCTGTGGATGACGCCGGTGCGGAGAAGGACGCCGCGCGGCGGCTTGCGTTTTGGCGCGGGGAGATCGCGCGGGTATACGCGGGAAAGCCGCGGCATCCGGTGGGCTTTGCGCTGCTGCGGGCGCGCGAGGAGTTTTCTCTGGAGCGGGAGCATTTTTTTGCGCTGCTGGAGGGCATGGAAATGGATTTGCGCGGGACGCGCTATCCTGATTTTGCGGCGCTGTCGTTGTACTGTTATCGCGCGGCCGGCGTGGTGGGGCTTTTGTCCGCGCGAATTTTTTCACGGGAATCCGGGAAAGATACGGCGGAGTACGCGCGGAATTTGGGGATCGCCTTTCAGTTGACCAATATTCTGCGCGACGTGCGCGAGGACGCGCGTCGCGGGCGGATCTATCTGCCGCGGGAGGAGTTGCGGCAGTATGGCGTAACGGAGGAGGACCTTTTGCGGGGGCGGGATTCGGAGGCTTTTCGCGCGCTGATGCGCGCGCAGTGTCGGCGCGCGCGGGATTTTTATGCGCGCGCGCTGGGCGTATTCGCTTCGCTGTCCGCGGAGGAGCGGAAAAACCAGCGTCCTGGTCTCATGATGGCGGCGGTATACCGCGCCTTGCTGGAAGAAATGGAATGCGCGGATTTTGCGGTATTGCGCCGGCGCGTTACGCTTTCCGCCGGACGAAAACTTTGGCGTATGGGGCGAGTTTTTTTCACCGGGCGGTTGTGATTGTGACGCAGCGGACTTTTTTTTCTGCTCTGTTGTGCGGGGTCCTGCTGGGCGCTTGCGGCGGCGCGGAGGAGGGGCGCGCGGTCTGGAATAATCCGTACTCTTTTGACGCGGGGGAGGGAGAGCGGCGCGGCGCGACGTTGTATTCCTCCTTTATTACGCGCCCGCGTTTTTTGGACCCGGCCAAGTCTTATACGGAAGACGAATTTGTTTTCCTTTCGCAAATTTATGAGCCGCCTTTGCAATATCACTATCTAAAACGTCCTTATGTCTTGCGTCCGGCGACGCTTGCCAAAATGCCGACGGTGCGGTTTTTTGACGCGCAAGGGCGCGCGCTGCCGGAAAACGCCCCGGCGGAGGCGGTGGCCGAGAGCGTATATGAATTGACGCTGACCCCGGGGCGGCTTTATCAGCCGCATCCGGCCTTTGCGCGGGACAAAGGCGGGCGGGCGCTCTATCTTGATCTTTCGTCTGCCGCGCTTGCGGATAAATATGGCGTCGGCGATTTTCCTGAAACCGGCGCGCGGGAGGTGCGCGCCGCAGACTATATCTATCAGCTGAAGCGTTTGGCGCATCCCAGGCTGCATTCGCCGATTTTCGGCATGATGGCGGAAAAGATCGTAGGGCTGAAAGAATTGGCGGAGGCGCTGCGCGCGGAAGACCGGGCGCGTCCGGGCGCGTGGCTGGACCTTGACCGCTATGCGCTTTCCGGAGCGACGGCGCTGGATGACTATACCTGGCAGGTGCGGGTCAAGGGGCGGTATCCGCAGTTTTTGTATTGGCTGGCGCTGCCGTTTTTCGCGCCCATGCCGCGCGAGGCGGATCGTTTTTTTAATCAGCCGGGCATGGCGGAAAAAAACATAACGCTGGACTGGTGGCCGGTAGGCAGCGGCGCTTTCATGCTGACGGAAAACAATCCGAACCGGCGCATGGTTTTGCGGCGCAATCCGAATTTTGCGGGGGAAACCTATCCGTGCGAAGGCGCGGAGGGGGACGCGGAAAGCGGTTTGCTGGCGGATTGCGGCAAGCCGCTGCCTTTTTTGGACACGGTGATTTTTACGCGCGAAAAAGAGGCGATCCCGTATTGGAACAAATTTTTACAGGGCTATTACGACGCCTCTGGAATCGCGTCCGACAATTTTGATCAGGCGGTGCGCATTGACGCGGCGGGCGGCGCGGCCTTAAGCGACGATATGCGCGCGCGGGGCATTCGCCTTATGACTTCCGCGCGGCTGTCTACGTTTTATCTTGGGTTTAATCTTTCCGATCCGGTTGTGGGCGGCCTGGACGAGGCCGCGTGCAAATTGCGTCAGGCGATTTCCATCGCGCTGGATCAGGAAGAGTTTATTTCCATTTTTCTGAATGGCCGGGGGACGCCCGCGATGAGTCCTTTGCCGCCGGGAGTCTTTGGTTTTGAGGCGGGCGAAGCGGGCATGAATCCTTACGTGTACGACTGGAAAGATGGCGCGCCAAAGCGGAAAAGTCTGGCGGAGGCAAAGCGTTTGCTGGCGGAGGCAGGGTGGCCGCGCGGTCGCCGCGCGCAAAGCGGAGAGCCGCTTGTGCTTTATCTGGACACGACGGCGGAAGGCATGGGCAGCAAGCCGCACCTGGATTGGCTGACGCGGCAGCTCAAAAAAATTGATATTCAGCTGTCCGCGCGCGTGACGGATTACAACCGTTTACAGGACAAATTGAAAAAAGGCGCGTTTCAGCTTTTTTTTCTGGGCTGGAACGCGGACTATCCAGACCCGGAAAATTTCTTTTTCCTTTTGGCGGGGAGCGAGGGGCAAATGAAATATGGCGGGGAAAACCACGCCAATTATGAAAATCCAGAATTTGACCGCCTGTTCTCGCGGATGAAAGCGATGGACAACACGGCGGAGCGGCTGGAAATCATTCGGCAAATGCGGCGTCTGGCGCAACACGACGCGCCCTGGGTGTATGCCTTTCATCCGCAAACTTATACGCTTACGCATTCCTGGCTCAAGAACAAAAAACCGGGGGAGGTGATCAACAACACGCTGAAATACCAGCGCGTGCGGACAGAGGAGCGGGCGCGGGCCTGGGCGGACTGGAATCCCCCGCGCCGCGCGCCGTTTTTCGCGTTGCTGGGCGTTTTGATTTTTGGGGGAGGGGTGGTCGCGTTTCTTTATTGGCGGCGGGAGCGGCGTCTCGGAATACAAAACGCCGACGCGCGCTTTGGTTGATTTTTTGCCGCGAAGGGGGTTTCATGGGTTCCATTTTTTTGGTTGTTTTACTGGGCGCGCAGTTTTTGCTGTTTCTGTTTTTGCTGTGGTTTGTCGCGCGATCGCGTCAGGAAGCGCCGCGCGCCTTGGCGTCCGCTTTCTCGGAGTGGCGGCAGGATGTGGCCGGTCGTTTCGAGCGTCTGGAGCGCGAATGGCGCGGCGAGATGTCGGGAAACCGGAAAGAGGCCGCTGAACAGGCCGCGCGAGAACGGGAAGAGCGCGCGCAGGCGCAGGGCGTTTTTTTTCAGAATCTGAATCAGTCGCTGGGGCAGTCTTTGGATCGCTTGGGGCAGACGCAAAGTCTGCGTTTACAAGCGTTTTCCGAGGAATTGTTTCGTTTTTCCCGCGGGCAGGACGAGCGTTTCGAGCAGCTGAAGGGGGCGGTGGAAGCGCGGCTTCTGGCGCTGCAAACGGAAAACGCGAGCAAGCTGGAGGAGATGCGCAGTACGGTGGATGAAAAACTGCACGCGACGCTGGAAAAGCGTTTGGGCGATTCTTTTAAGCTGGTCAGCGAGCGCCTGGAAGAAGTACACCGCGGTCTGGGGGAAATGCAGAATTTGGCGGTGGGCGTGGGCGACTTGAAAAAAGTGCTTTCCAATGTCAAGACACGCGGCTCCTGGGGCGAAGTGCAGTTGTCGAATTTGCTGGAGCAGATGCTGGCGCCCAGCCAGTATGCCGCCAATGTCGCGACGGTTCCCGGCAGCGCGGACCGGGTTGAGTTTGCGCTACGCTTTCCCGGTCCCGGACGGGAGGAAGGGAAAAATACCTGGCTGCCGATTGACGCCAAATTTCCCCTGGAAGACTATCAGCGACTGCTGGAAGCGCAGGACCGAGGAGACCGGGACGCGGTTGAGGAGGCGGGAAAGGGACTGGAAACCAGGCTGAAACAGGAGGCGCGGCGCATCCGGGAAAAATATATCGCGCCGCCGGATACGCTGGATTTTGCCTTGCTGTACTTGCCGATCGAGGGATTGTACGCGGAAGCGCTGCGGCGTCCCGGCCTTGCGGATACCTTGCAGCGCGAATGGAGGATTTGTCTTGCGGGGCCGACGACCCTTGCCGCGATGTTGAACAGTTTTCAGATGGGGTTTCGCACGCTGGCGATTGAAAAACGGTCGGCGGAGGTGTGGGCGGTTCTGGGCGCGGTCAAGAGCGAGTTTTCCAAATTTGGCGAGGCGCTCGCGCACACTAAAAAGAAATTGCAGGAAGCCAGCAACAGCATTGACAGCGCCGAAGTGCGCACTCGCGCCATGACGCGCCGCCTGAAAGACGTGGAAATTCTTCCGCAAGCTGCGATAGCGCGGCAGGATTCTGCGGCCGCCTTGCTTTCGTTTGCGGATACCGAGGCCGATGGCGCGGGGGAATGAGCGTTTTTCTCCCGCGCTTTTGCGCGCCTATCGCGCGACCGCGTACCGGATCTATGCGCACGACATGGTTTTTACCGCGCGCGTAAACGAGCCAGCGTCGTTTCTGGAAGGTTCGTTTTTTGCGCGAAAAACGCGCAGCTGGGCGATTTTGACCGCCTGGAATCCGCATTCACAGCTGCGCGCGCGGCAGGAAAACCTGCGCGCGCAACAAGCGCTGCTGTACGTTTTGCGGCGAATGGGATTTGCGGCGAAGGGCAGGATTTTTCCGGGAGAAAATTTTTCCGACGGAGGAGCCTGGCCTCCAGAGGCAACGGTTTTTATCCGCAATCTTTGCCGGGAAAAAGCGCGGGAATTGGCGCGCGCCTTTGGGCAGAACGCTTTTTTGTGGGCGCGGCGCGGCGGAAAAAGTCAATTGATTTTCGCGCATCCGTCTTTGGGCGGACGGGGAAGATGCGCGTACAACGCTAAACGTTGAACAAAAAGTTCATGACGTCGCCGTCCTTGACGACGTAGTCTTTGCCTTCCGCACGCATTTTCCCGGCTTCTTTCGCGCCCGCTTCCCCGCGGCAGCGAAGGAAATCCTCGAAAGCGATCGTTTGCGCGCGGATGAAGCCGCGCTCAAAATCGGTGTGAATTACGCCGGCCGCCTGGGGCGCGGTATCGCCCGCGTGAATCGTCCAGGCGCGCACTTCCTTGACGCCTGCGGTAAAGTAAGTTTGCAGACCAAGCAGTTTGTACCCGGCGCGAATCAGGCGGTCGAGGCCGGGTTCTTCCAGGCCCATGGAAGCGAGAAATTCTTTTTTGTCCGCGTCGTCCAATTCCGCGATTTCAGATTCCACGGCGGCGCACAGCGCGACGGCTTCCGCGCCTTCTTCCCCGGCGCGGCGGCGCACGGCGTCCAGATGGGGATTATTGGAAAAGCCATCTTCCGCCACATTGGCGACATAAAGCACGGGTTTTTCCGTAATGAGGCAGAGCGGGCGGATGAGGGCGCGCTCTTCCTTGTCAAGCGCCAGCGCGCGCACCGCGCCGCCTTCGTTGAGCTGCCGAAAACATTTTTCCAGCGCGGCAAGCAGGATTTTCGCTTCCTTGTCGCCCGCCGCCGCGGGACGCCGATAGCGGGCGATGGCTTTCTCTACCGTGGAAAGATCGGCCAGAGCGAGTTCCGTATTGATGGTATCAATGTCGCGCAAGGGATCTACGCCGCCGGAAACGTGTACGACATTTTCATCCGCGAAGCAACGCACAACATGCACGACGGCGTCGGTTTCGCGGATATTGGCGAGAAACTGGTTGCCCAGGCCTTCTCCCTTGGATGCGCCCGCGACCAGTCCGGCAATGTCGACGAACTCCACGATGGCGGGCTGGATTTTCTGCGGTTTGACAATGTCAGCCAGCTGCGCGAGACGCGCGTCCGGAACCTCAACAATGCCGACATTGGGCTCAATCGTGCAGAACGGATAATTTGCCGCGTCAATGCCCGCTTGGGTCAGCGCGTTGAAAAGAGTGGATTTGCCCACATTGGGCAGGCCGACGATCCCGCATTTAAGACTCATGACGCGCGCTTTCTGAAGAATTACGGAAAAGGAGAAAGATACCAGACCCGCGCCGCCTTGCCCAATCCGGCGCGGGATCCGGGCGAAACGGGAAGCGCGCGCCGACAGCGGGGAAGGACGTCACAAGGCGGGCGCGTAAGGTATGATAGGCATAGGCGGTTTTCCTCGCGGGTTCTCATGTCCGGTTTTCATATCTTTACTTTGATCAAGTGGCTCTACGCTGCCTTGAACGCGGGGCTGATCGCGCGTCTTTGGCTGATTCTGTCCGCGTCTGGCGCCTCTCGTTTTACGCGCTGGGGAAGTATCGGCGCGGCGGTTTTCTGCTCGCTCGCCATGCCCGTCGCGCGCTCGTTGGAAGGAAATGGCTTTTGGCTGAAAACGCTGACTTTCATCGGTACGGCTTGGCTCGCGTTTGTGCTGCACGTTCTGCTCCTCTGGGGCGTTTTGGATGTGTTTCTTCTGTGCGGCCGCCGCTTTGGCTGGGCGAGCATTCAGCCCGAAGCGCGCGCGATCTGGCGCGCGCGATGCTGCGCGGGCGTCGCGGGATTTTCGCTTCTGCTTTGCCTTTTGGCTTGGATCAATACGCAATCCCTGACGACGCGCGAAGTTTCTTTGCCCGCTCCGGAATTCTGGAAAGGCAGGCCGCTGGTGATTGCCGCGCTCTCCGATCTGCATTTGGGGCGGAGCGCGTCGCCTGAATTTCTGCGGAAGGTCGTTGAGCAAATCGCCGCCGCGAAGCCGGATATAGCGCTAATTGCGGGCGACATTCTCGAATACGATTTTGACGCGGAGGACCTTCCCGCTGTCCGCGCCGCGTTCGCGCGTCTGAAACTCCCTTTGGGACTTTGGGGCGTGCCGGGAAACCATGAATATATTGGCGGACGGGGCGAAATCAGCAAACGTTTTCTGGAAGAGGCGGGGATTCGTCTGCTGGCGGATCGTTGGGTTACGCTGGACGGCGGCGCGGGAAAAATCTTGCTGATTGGGCGCGACGATCGTTCCGTAGCGCGGAAAACTTTGCCGGAACTTTTGCGGGACGCGCCCGAAGGCGATTTTTTGCGCATTCTCGTGGAACATCAGCCGTTTCATTTGGAGGACGCGGAAGACGCGGGGGTGCATTTGCAGATTTCCGGGCATACGCACAACGGCCAGCTTTTTCCTTTTAACTGGCTTGTGGCGGCGATTTACGAAAACGCGCATGGCTATTCCCGCCGCGGGGAAACCCAGTATTGGGTGACTTCCGGCGCGGGAACCTGGGGGCCGAGAATGCGCACGACAGGCCGTCCGGAAATTGTCCGCATTGAGCTGATTCCGCGCGGATAACGCTTTGTTCTTTCAGACGGGGAAAGATTTTTGGCGGAGTCGAGCGTTATTTTGACGTCTTAAAAAGACCTTCTTGATTTCCGCGTATAGCCAAAGCCATGCGTTTCTTCCGGTCGCTGTAATGATGTTTGGCAAGCGCGTAGTACGTGTTAAATATATGGATATTGATACGAGAGTACGTTTGGAGCGCGCGTGAAGGCAAATCCAGAACGGCATGCGCTTGCCGGGGGAGAGGAGTTATGGTCATGGCGCTGATTTCAAAAATTTTCCTGTTCGGATAACGGTGAATCAGGGCGCGTTTGCCGGTTTATGCCAGCGCTTCGTCCAAGGCGGCGCGCGCGGTTTCGGCGAGTTGCGCAATTTCCGCCTGACGGATGATATAGGGCGGCATGAAATATACCGTATTGCCCAATGGCCGCAATAACGCGCCGCGCGCGAGCGCCGCGCGGTAAAACCGGCGGGAAAAATCCGCAGACGCCATTTCTGGGGCGACGTCAAAGGCCGCGATCATTCCTTGCTGCCGTAAAAACCGCACCGCCGAATGGCGCGCAAGCGGCTCCAGCGCCGCGCGCATTTGCTCCGCGCGGCGTAAATTGGCGGCAAGCACGTCGTCTGCCGCGAAAATATCCAGTGTCGCCAACGCCGCAGCGCAGGCCAGCGGGTTTCCGGTATAGGAGTGCGAATGCAAAAAGCCGCGCGCGCTTTCCAAATCATAAAACGCTTGATAAACGCTTTCACGGCACAGCACGATGGAAAGCGGCAGGTAGCCGCCGGAAATGCCCTTGGAAAGGCAAAGCAAATCGGGGCGAATTCCTGCCGCCTCATGCGCGAAAAATGTTCCCGTGCGTCCGCAGCCTACCGCGATTTCATCACAGATAAGAAGCGCGTCATAACGGTCGCACAGCGTGCGCGCCAGACGCAGATATTCGGGATCGTAGGCAGCCATGCCGGAGGCGCATTGCACAAGCGGCTCTACAATGAGCGCGGCGACTTGCCCCTGCCGCTGGCGCAGCGCTTCTTCCAGTCCCCGCGCGGCACGGCGCGCGACGTCCGCCGCGCTTTCTCCGGTTTTTGCCTGCCGCGCGTCGGGGGAGGGCACGGTTTTGGCCGCGCGCAGCAAGGGCGCGTAGGCGTCCCGGAAAAGCGCGACGTCCGTAACAGAAAGCGCGCCCAGTGTTTCGCCGTGATAGCTCCCGGAAAGGCACAAAAAAAGATTTTTCTCCGGCTTGCCTTGATTGCGCCAGTAATGCGCGCTCATTTTCAGCGCGATTTCCGTAGCGGACGCGCCGTCGGAAGCGTAAAACGCATGTCCCAGTTCTTTGCCGGTCAGCGCGGAAAGGCGTTCAGAAAGTTCCACTACCGGTCTGTGCGTGAATCCCGCCAGCATCGCGTGTTCCAACTGATCCAGCTGCTCTTTGACGGCGCGGCTGATACGCGGGTTGGCATGGCCAAAAAGATTGGTCCACCAGGAGCTAATGCCGTCCAGATAACGCCGCCCCTCAAAATCGTACAGCCAGACGCCTTCGCCGCGCGCGATGGGAATGAGCGGCAGGGCGTTTTCTCCCGCCTCGCTGTGCTGGCGCATCTGCGTGCAGGGATGCCATACCGCTTTCAGGCTGCGGGAAAGCCAGCTTTCGTTTGCCGTGAGAGAGGCGTTCATTTTGTATGCTCCAGCAGGGCGCGGTAACGCGCTTCATCTTCGGCGGAAAAACAGCAAAATGTCACTTCGCGGATCGTGGAATTTCCGTTTTGCTCCATGTCGCGCAGAGTTTCCCGGACAGACCGCAGGGCGATGGAGGCGGCCTCGTCGGGCGGGTAACCGTAGGCTCCCGTGCTGATCGCGGGAAAGGCGATGCTCCGTATGTCCGATTGCGCCGCGAGCGTGAGGCTGTTTCGGTAACAGTCGGCCAGTAATTCCGCCTCGTTATGACGTCCGTCTTGCCAGACAGGTCCGACCGTATGCACGATAGCGCGCGCGGGCAGAGCAAATCCCGGAGTGATTTTGGCCTCTCCTGTCCGGCAGCCGCCCAGTTTGCGGCAAAAAGCGAGCAGTTCCCTTCCGGCGGCGCGATGAATCGCGCCATCCACGCCTCCTCCGCCCAGGAGCGTTTCATTGGCGGCATTGACGATCGCGTCCACGTCCAGCGCGGCAATGTCACCGCGCGCGACGCGCAGAATGGCTGCGTGGGAAACAGGCATGGTTGTTTTCAAAATTCGCGCGCGGGCCATTGTATCTTTTTTATGTTTTTCCGGTCCGCGCCACCCTTCCGGCGGAAGAGTGGAATTCCTTTTTGCGGCGCGCGGGGCTGCGTCGGCAAAAGAATCCATCAGCCGCGCCGCGATTAAGCCATTCACGAGTCCAGAAATCAGCGCGGCCAAGGCAAATACCGGAATCAAGCGGAATAATCCGTCGTGCGGCACAAGCCAGAGCCGCGCCAGAAACAGCTGTCCGGCGATATGGGCGGCGCTGGCGATCAGACTCCAGCTGACCAGGCCAAACCAGCGCGCGGACAGAAAACGAGTGAACGACAGCGCCGCGAGGCTAAAAATCGCCCCGGAAAGGCTCAGGAAAAATCCTGGCGCGAATAATTGCCCCAGCAGCAAACTACTGGCCGTTACCCGCAGCAAATTGACCCAGGCCGCGACGCGCCAGCCGTAGCGCCGCAGCGCGACGAGCGTCACAATGTTGGCGAGTCCGGGCTTGACTCCCGGCAGGGGGGTCGGGATTGCCGCGTCTACCAGAGAAAGCGCGATTGCCGCCGCCGCCATGCGCGCGACGCGCCGGTCGTCTGCGTCTGCGGTAAGCGTAATTTTCCGGGAAACGTCAGTAGTTGAGGGAATCATAGGGCGAATCTTTGCCGACAATGGAGAGGCTGACACGGTTGGGCGCGCAAATGGCGATCATGCCCGCGCGGGAAAGCCAGCCCTGCCGGACGCAATATTGGCGCGGGCCCGGGTCCTCCGCTACGCGCGCGCGCCCTTTCTCCAGCACAATTTTTGTCGCGCCCAGCGCGCCGGGAACTTCCAGCGTTACGCTGCCGCGAATTTCGCCCAAAGGCACTTCCCGGAAAATCGTCCCGTTCACGCGGATAACGGCGCGCTCTGCCGCGCCGTCAGGCCAAAGCCATGGAAAACTGACGCCCACGCCCAGCGCGAACAACGCCGTACATAGCATGTCTCCCGGCAGCGCATAACGCCGCCAGTCCGCTGCCCATCCCTTTATCCTCGCGGCAAAACGAGGCGCGCTCATGTTTTTATGGGCTGCGGAACGGCGGGCGGCTCCATTCCCTGCCGCATGGCGAGCGTCCTGTGTCGCACCAGCACGCGCGTCGCCTCTCCGGAAAATGCTTTGCCCAGCCAGTCCGCGAGGTACACGGAACGGTGCTGGCCGCCCGTACAGCCAATGGCGACAGTAAGGTAAGAGCGGCCTTCTATCCGCCAGTCGGGCAGCCAATCCGCGATAAAGCGGCGAATATCTTCGCGCATTTTTTTCACGGCGGGTTTCCCCTCCAAAAATGCGGCAACTGGCGCGTCCAGACCGGAAAAAGCCGAAAGCGCCGGCTCATAATAAGGGTTGGGCAAGCAGCGCGCGTCAAAGACTAGGTCCGCGTCGCGCGGCAGACCGTATTTAAAGCCGAAAGATTCAATAAGCAGGGTCAAGCCTCCTATCGTACCCGCGCACGCGCTTTGCAGCACCCATTCGCGCAGAGTGGCGGACGGCAACCCGGAAGTATCCAGACGCTGCCCAAATTCGGCGAGCGGCGACAAAAGATGCCGCTCTTCCCGAATCGCTTCCTGCAATGTGCGCGGCCCGTCGGCCAGCGGATGTCGGCGGCGCGTTTCGGAAAAACGCTGAATCAACACATAGTCTTGCGCTTCCAAAAACAAAAAAACCAGCTGATGCCCCGCGCGGCGCAGCGCCGCGCTTTTCTCCGGAAGGGCGGCAATGCTGGAAGAGCGCGCGTCAATCGCCACCGCCAAAAACTCGTATTGCTCTGTTTCCAGAAAGGCGACCAGCTGCTCCAGCATGGAAGTCGGCAGATTATCTACGCAGTAATAGCCGCGATCTTCCAGCGAACGCAGGGCAACCGACTTTCCGGAACCGGAAAGTCCGCTGATCAGAACAATTTTCATGAGCGTTTACCTCAAAGGCATGACGCCGCCACTCAAGTATGGGACGCAAAGATGGATTGTGCGGCAAGCGCTGACGGGCGGCAATGCTATACAATAGAACTTTTCTTGCCAGGGCAGAATAATGCGCGGTATTCCGCGCCGTACCTTATGCGTTTGTGTGTTTTCCCTCTTCTTGCGGCAGATCGTCTCTTTTCGCGCGGTATGGCGCGAGGGATTGCCTTGGGCGTGATTTTGGCGGCGTTTCCGTTGTACGGATGCAAAAGCCGCGTGCCTGCCGATACTGCGACGTCTGCCGATACCGCGAGTATAAAAAATCAATCCGTCCATTCCGAGGGGAAAGCGCCGCCGCCCAAACCGTCGCTGCCTGTCCCGGTTCGCCTTCCCGAAACCAGTCAGCTCAAGCTGGAAGCCGCGCGGCATTGGCAGCAGATCGCCCAGGACAGCGCGCGTTTGTTGACCGAAGGCTTGCGCGGCAAACTCTGCGCGCCGGGGAAAAACTGCCGCGCGCTTCAGCTGGCTTCTCCGCAGCGGGAAACTGAATTCTCCCGCGTTTTTGGCAACGCGCTGGTCAGCGCGTTGGTCGCGCACGGTGTTCCGGTCGTAACGAATTTGCCCGAAGAGGCAAAGGAAGCGGCGGCGGCCTCTTCGATCTGGCTGCACATGGACGTTCAGTCGCTGAAGTTTGGCGAAGGCGAGGGGACGGAGAAGCCTTCTCCTGTTCCGCGCGTATTGTCTCCGGGATTGTGGGCAGACGGCGTCTGGCCGGATAACCCGCCGCACCGCGAAATTTTTGTCACTTTGTCCGCGCTGGACGGCGCGAGGTACGTCGCGCGCATTTCCCAAACGTACTATGTCCGCGCGGCGGACGCGCGGCTCTATGAGCGCGGTATTTGCTCGCGGTTGGCTTCCTGCGCGGGCGGGACGCCGCCGGACGAACGCGCTTTTGACCCTCCGGGGAAAGCGCCCCTGCATCTGGTGGATCAATGAAGTTTATGCCGCGCGGACACTCTTCTTTGCTTTTGCTCGGCGCTTTGCTTATGTCCGTCGCGCTTGCGCAGACGGCCTGTGTGCGCGCCCGCGTGGCTGCCTATCGTCCTGTCGCCTATGATGAAGTCGCGCAAAGCGATCTTATCCGCGCAAGCTACAGGTCTGCCGACGCGCTGATTGCCCAGGCGGGCGCGCAAATCTCGCCGCAGTTTCCGATTATCGTCGCCACGCTGGTGAATCTCAACGCGCTGGAAGAGTCTTCGCCGCTGGGCAGACTGGTGGCCGAACAGTTGGGCGCGCGTCTGACCCAACAGGGTTTCCGGGTCATTGAGTTGAAAATTCGGCAGAATCTTTACATGAAGCGGGAAGAAGGCGAACTCATGTTGACCCGCGAATTAAAAGACATCGCGCGGCAGCATGAGGCGCAGGCGGTGATGGTCGGCACTTATACCGAGAGCGCGGACAGGGTATTTCTGAACCTGAAACTGACGCGCATTGATAACAGCATGACTCTGGCCGCCGTGGATTACGCCCTGCCGCTGGACATGAATATCCGCGCTTTGCTGTATCGCCGTTCCGCGCGTTAAATTTTGTTTTGCGGCTATTTTTTTGCGGGAATTTTTATGCGCTATCTCATCGTCCCTGTGACTCCTCTGGAGCAAAATTGCAGCGTTTTTTGGTGCGAGCGAACGCGCGCCGCCGTCGTGATTGATCCGGGCGGCGACGCGGAGCGCATTCTCGCCGCTTTGAACGCGGAGGGGCTGAAAGCGGAACAGCTGCTGATTACGCATGGGCATTCGGACCACGCGGGCGCGGCGGCGGAACTCTCCAGGCGTTTGTCTGTCCCGATTACAGGTCCGCACGAGGCGGATCGCTTCTGGCTGGAAAGCATTCCCAGGCAAGGCGCGATGTACGGGCTGATTGGCGAAGCGGTGACCCCGGATCGCTGGCTGAAAGATGGCGATACCGTGACTTTCGGGCAGGAAACACTGGAGGTGTTGCATTGCCCTGGGCACACGCCGGGACACGTGGTGTTTTACCACCGCGCCAGCCGTCTTTTGCAGGCGGGGGATGTGATTTTTCAGGGCGCTATCGGGCGTACGGACTTTCCGCAGGGAAATCACGCGGACTTGCTTGCCTCCATTCGCGGCAAGCTGTTTCCGTTGGGAGATGAGGTGCGTTTTATTCCAGGTCATGGGCCGCTTTCTACTCTGGGCGAGGAGCGTCTCTCCAATCCCTTTGTGTGCGACGCACTGTTTGCGAACGGTACTTCGCGCGAATGAGTGCCGCGCTGCTTCCGGACGCGGTGTTGGGGGGCGGGGATAGCGCGCGGTCGCTCCCTGTTGTGGATCATTATGCGGGAACGGCGGAAAAAATTGACAAAGCCTTGATTTTGCAAGAGGAAATGAGCAAAAGCACGGGGCTGGAAGGGGGGGGCGCGCTTTTTGACGTGACCTGCGACTGCGAGGACGGCGCGGGGATTGGCGCGGAAGAAGCGCAGGTCAAAATGTGCGTTGCGCGCGTTTTGAGCGAAAAAAACCATTTTGGACGGGTTGGGGCGCGCATTCATGACGCGGAGCATCCGTGCTGGCAAATGGAAATGGAAATTCTGGTGCGCGAGGCGGGGGAGCGTCTGGCTTTTCTGACTTTGCCCAAAGCGCGTTCGGCGGAGGCCGCTGCGCGGCAGATTGAGGCCTTGCGCGGTTTTGAGGCGCGCTATCACGTGGCGCGCCCGATTCCCGCGCATGTTTTAATTGAAACGCAAGGCGCTCTGCGCGACGTTTGGAAAATTGCCGCGCTTGTCGGCGTGGAAAGCCTGGATTTCGGGCTGATGGATTTTGTCTCGGATTATCACGGCGCGATTCCGGGAAACGCCATGCAAAGCCCAGGGCAATTCAGGCATCCGCTTGTTGTGCGCGCCAAGTGCGAGGTATCTGCCGCCGCCCATGCCTATGGGCGCGTACCCGCGCACAACGTGAGCGCGGAACTGCGGGATGGCTCTATCATTGCGGAAGACGCGCGCCGGGCGCGGCGGGAGTTCGGTTTCTTGCGCATGTGGAGCGTTCATCCCCGGCAAATTCGCCCCATTCTGGAAGCGATGCGTCCGGATGTTTCCGAGATTCAGGCGGCAAGCGAGATTTTGCTTGCCGCGCAGGCGGCTGACTGGGAGCCGACGCGCTATCGTGATTGCCTGCATGACCGCGCTTCTTATCGCTATTACTGGAATCTCCTGCTTCGCGCCAGACAGGCGGGCGCGGCGCTGCCAGAGGAAGCTGTCGCGCGGCTATGGGGAAAATGTTGAGTGACCATGCGCCAGCTTTTGCTTGAGCTTCTGCCGCCCGCGCTGCCTACGCTGGATAATTTTGTGCCTGGAAGCAATGCGGAAACCCTGGATGCGCTGACTTTCTGGCTTTCCGGAAAAGAAGAGGGCGCGCGCAAAAAACCATCCGCGTTTTTTCTTTGGGGGGAGCCGGGCTCTGGAAAAACGCATCTTCTGCGCGCCAGCGGTTTTTTCTACTGCGACGCGCGGACGAATCCAGCATTGACGGGACTGTCCGGCGCGGGAATTTTTCTCGCGGTAGATCATCTGGAAGCGTTGGACGCGGCGGGTCAGGTCGCGCTTTTCCATGCCTATAACCGCGTAAATACGGAGGGAGGGCGTTTGCTTTGCGCGGCGGCCTCGCCGCCCGCGCGTCTTTCCGAATTGCGGGAGGACGCGCGTACCCGTTTGGGGCAGTCTTTGATCTATCGTCTGCAAACGCTTACGGATACGGAAAAAAAAGCGGCTTTGTCGCACATGGCCGCGCTCCGCGCTTTGCCGCTTTCGGCAGAGGCCATCGCGTATCTTTTGTCCCACGCCAGCCGTGATATGCGTGCGCTGGCTTCCATTTTGTCTGCCTTGGACCGCTATTCTCTGGAACAAAAACGTCCGCTGACCCTGCCTTTGTTGCGCGTGGTTTTGGCAGAGAGCGTAATCAAAGAAAAAGAGGAAACCTCATGAATCTCGCGCTTTTTGATTTGGATAACACATTGCTGGACGGCGATTCGGATTTTGCCTGGGCGCAATTTTTGATGCAGAAAGGCGTGCTGGATCGCGCGGCGCAGGAAGAAAAAAACCGCCGCTTTCTTGCGGACTATGAGGCGGGAACGCTGGATATTGAAGCGTTTCTCGCTTTTCAGCTCGCGCCGCTTGCGCGTTATCCCCGCGCCACGCTTTTGTCGTGGCGGGCGGAATTCATAAAAACTGTGGGGATCCCCATGATTTTGGACTCCGCGCGCGCTTTGGTGCGCGAGCATCTGGCGGCGGGCGATCTTTGCGTTTTGGTCACGGCGACCAATAGTTTTGTCACGGAGCCGATTGCCGAAGCGTTGGAAATTTCGCATTTGATCGCCACCATCCCGGAGTGCGCGGAAGGACAGTTTACCGGCAGGGTGAAAGGGATTCCCGCGTTTCGCGCGGGCAAAGTCGTGCGGGTGGAAGACTGGCTGGAAGCGCGGGCGCGTTGCTGGTCAGATTTCGGAGACAGTTGGTTTTACAGTGATTCTCATAATGATTTGCCGCTTATGGAAAAGGTGAGTCGTCCGACAGCGGTAAATCCAGACGCGCGTCTGAAGGAAATCGCGCGTCATAGGCAGTGGCCGGTGTTGCGTTTGCGCCGCGGGACGCAGGGAGACGCCGCGTAATTACGCATGTACAAACCTTTAAGGTTGTTGCATTATTACGTCTTATTTCCTGCGGGAGTCTACGATGGCGATAGCGGAATCTTTATCCTCCTCCTCCATGATCTCTGGTTTAGCCCAGGCGCTGGTTAAAGCGGGGCGTCTCCAGCTTGCCGAGGCGGAAAGTCTGGCCGCGCGCGCGATTTCCGAAAAAACGTCTCTTCCAGAAGAAATTCTGAAAAGCAACAAAATCAGTTCGGGAGAACTTGCGCGTTTTGCGTCCGAGGCTTTTTTTACGCCGCTTTTTGATTTATCTGCGTACAACGATGATTATTTTCCCAAGGATACAGTTGATCCCAAGCTGATTCGTGCGCACTGTATGCTGCCGCTCTATAAGCGCGGCAAACAGTTGATTGTCGCTACTGCCGATCCGACCAATCGGCGCGGTCTGGATGAGATTCGTTTTCAGAGCGCAACCGCAGTTGACCCCATTGTGGTCGAAATTGACAAGCTCTTGCCGCTGGTGCAGAAATTTTCCGAAAGCGCGGCGGAAAATTTGCAAAGTATGCTGGGGGATGACAGCGATTTGTCCTTTGACAACAGCGGCGAGGACGGCGACGCGGTGGATTTGTCCGCCAACAGCGAGGTGGATGACGCGCCAATCGTCAAGTTTTTGCAAAAGACGCTGATTGACGCCATCAATGACGGCGCGTCCGATATTCACTTTGAACCCTACGAAAAATTTTACCGTATCCGGTATCGGGTGGACGGCGCGTTAAAAGAAGTTTCCACGCCGCCGCTTTCCATTAAGGATAAGCTCGCCTCGCGGATCAAGGTAATTTCCCGGTTGAATATCGCGGAGAAACGGGTTCCTCAGGATGGGCGCACCAAACTCGTTATTTCCAAATCTCGCGCGATTGATTTCCGGGTGAGCACATTGCCGACGCTTCATGGCGAGAAGATTGTCATGCGGATTTTGGATCCGACTTCCGCGACTCTGGGGATTGAGGCGTTAGGCTATGATCCGGACCAAAAAGCCGCGTTGCTGGACGCGATTCAGCGTCCTTACGGCATGGTGCTGGTGACGGGGCCTACAGGATCCGGAAAAACGGTGTCGCTTTATACCTGTCTTAATATTTTGAATGAGCCGGGTATCAATATTTCCACAGCGGAAGATCCGGCGGAAATCAATTTGCCGGGAATTAACCAGGTGAATGTGGATGATAAGGCAGGGCTGACTTTTGCGGCTGCGCTGCGTTCTTTTCTCCGGCAGGACCCGGACATTATTATGGTCGGTGAAATCCGCGATCTGGAAACGGCGGAAATCGCGGTCAAGGCGGCGCAGACCGGCCATATGGTGCTTTCCACTCTGCATACCAACGACGCGCCGCAAACCTTGACGCGCCTGATGAATATGGGGATCCCCACGTTTAATATTGCTTCCAGTATTTTACTGATTACCGCGCAGCGTCTGGCGCGGCGGCTGTGCAGCTGTAAGCAGCCGATGAGCGTGCCGAACGCCGCGCTTCTGGAAGCGGGTTTCAAGGAAAGCGATTTGGATGGTTCCTGGACGCTGTACGGCCCCAAGGGTTGTGATCGCTGCAAGGGCAAAGGCTACAAGGGACGGGTTGGGATTTATCAGGTGATGCCGATCAGCGAGGAGATTCAGCGTATTATCCTCGCCAATGGCACGGCGATGCAGATTGCGGATCAGGCGGTGAAAGATGGCGTAAAAACGCTGCGTGAATCTGGTCTTTTGAAAGTAAAACAAGGCATGACTTCGTTGGATGAAGTGCTTAGCACGACCAACCTTTAATAAGGAAATCGCTCATGGCAACCCAGGCAAGAAGCAAGGCGGCGGTCAAAGAATATACCTTTGTATGGAAGGGTAAAAACAAAGAAGGCCGAATTGTCAGCGGAGAGATTCGCGCGGCAACCGAGATGGTTGTTCAGAGCCAGCTGCGGCGTCAGGGCATTCTTTCCCCCAAAATCACGCGTTTACGCATGAAGAGCGGAAAGAAGATTTCTGAAAAGGACATTACGGTTTTCACGCGCCAGCTGGCGACCATGATGCGCGCTGGGGTTCCTTTGTTGCAGGCGTTTGATATTGTCGGGCGCGGGCACGCCAATCCTTCGGTCGGCAAGTTGTTGATGGATATCAAATCAGACATTGAAACCGGAAGCTCATTGTCGGTTGCCTTTCGTAAATATCCCCGCTATTTTGATACGCTTTTTATCAATTTGGTGGGCGCGGGCGAACAGGCCGGTATTTTGGACTCTCTGCTGGAACGTTTGGCGAGCTATAAGGAGAAGATTCAAAGTATCAAGGGAAAAATCAAATCCGCGTTGTTTTATCCGGCAGCGGTGATCGTGATCACATTTATTTTGGTTGCCGCCATCATGACATGGGTGGTTCCGGCCTTTAAAGAGATGTTCAGTAATTTCGGCGGGGAATTGCCATATCCGACGCAGATTGTTATCGGCATATCCGATACGTTTGTCGAATATTGGTATGTGATTTTTGGCGTAATTTTCGGCGGAGTTTATGCGTTTGTGACTGCATTGCGGACTTCCGAAAAATTGCAAAACCAAATGGATCGCTTGATGTTGAATCTGCCGCTTTTTGGTGAACTAGTCCGTAAATCTGTGATTGCCCGTTGGTCGCGTACTTTGTCGACGATGTTTGAGGCGGGGGTTCCTTTGGTTGAAGCGCTGGAGTCCGTGGGCGGCGCGGCAGGGAACGATGTGTATAAAAGGGCGACTCGTGAGATTCAGCTTTCTGTGAGTACAGGAACCAGTCTGACAGCTTCGTTACAGCAGACGGATATTTTTCCCAACATGGTGGTGCAAATGGTGGCGATTGGGGAGGAATCTGGGTCTTTGGCGACGATGCTGGGCAAGGTGGCGGATTTCTTCGAGGAAGAAGTGGATCAGATGGTTGAGGCGCTTTCCAGCTTGATGGAACCCATAATTATGGTGGTTTTGGGCGTGGTGATTGGCGGCATCATTATTGCGATGTATCTGCCGATTTTCAAAATGGGCAGCATGGTCTGATGGCGGTTTCCGACTGGTTGCCTGTTTTTTCTTTGCCCTGGTTTTTCACATTGGCGCTGGGGGCGGCGGGGCTGTGCGTCGGCAGTTTTTTGAATGTCGTCATTCATCGTCTGCCCAAGATGCTGGAGCGCGGGTTTGAGGAGGAATGCGCCGCTTTCCGCAATGAGGAGCCGGTGGCGTCCGCGCCGTTCAATCTGGCTGTGCCGCGTTCGCAATGCCCGCATTGCGGGCATATGATTTCTGCTTGGGAGAATATCCCGGTCTTGAGTTTTTTGCTGTTGGGAGGCAAGTGCCGCGCCTGTCGCGCGGCAATCAGTGCGCGTTATCCGTTGGTAGAACTTGCCGCGGCCGGTCTGGGAGCGAGCGCGGCCTGGTATTTTGGTTTTGGCTGGCAGGCCTTGGCGGCGGCGGTTTTTTTATGGACGCTGCTTTCGCTTGCGTTCATTGACGCGGATACCTATCTTTTGCCGGATTGCCTTACTTTGCCGCTTTTGTGGGCGGGGTTGCTGCTGAATCTTTTTGCGTTGTTTGCGCCTCTTTCTTCCGCTGTAATTGGCGCGGCGGCGGGGTATCTTTCGCTATGGTCGGTTTATTGGGCTTTCAAGTTCCTGACGGGCAAGGAAGGGATGGGCTATGGCGACTTTAAGTTATTGGCTGCGCTGGGCGCCTGGTTTGGCTGGGCGATGCTGCCGACTATCATTCTAATCGCGTCGCTGCTGGGCGCGGTTTTGGGTATGGGCATGATTGCGCTGGCGGGTCATGCGCGGCAAAAGCCGATTCCTTTTGGTCCGTATTTGGCTTTGGCGGGTGTGGTTGCGCTTTTTTGGGGCGAAAAGGTAAATCAGGCGTATTTGACGTTGTTCCTGTGACGCCGCAGGAATGCTACGGATATTTTCATTGACGCGCATTTCCTGTACCGCTAGAATGCCTCTCCTTTCGGGGTGTAGCGCAGCCTGGTAGCGCATCTGCTTTGGGAGCAGAGGGTCGTGAGTTCGAATCCCACCACCCCGACCAACGCGCTGCGTCAGGATCATGCTTTGCAGCCGGGAGCGCCCGTAGCTCAACTGGATAGAGCAACGGCCTTCTAAGCCGTAGGTTGTGAGTTCGATTCTCGCCGGGCGCGCCAGATGACCAGAAACAATGGCGGCATTAGCTCAGTTGGTAGAGCACTGGATTGTGGCTCCAGTGGTCACCGGTTCGATTCCGGTATGTCGCCCCATCTCCTTTCAGAAAAGGAGCGTTTGGATTCTTGGCGCTGGTTTTGCTTTTTCTGACCGTTGAAGGGATCGGGGGGCGCGTACCGGAGGCAGTGAGAATTTCAGGCGTTACCAAAAGCGCAAGTCCGGCGACCTGGATTTCGGGCGCAAAATATTCGCAAAGCGTAAAAGGCGCGTATGTATCGGCTGGATTTTATAAATAATCTTCTAACGCATTTGTTTTTATTATTTTTGCGAACGTTCCCTGCAAGGACGCCATGACCGTTTTGTGAACATTTTCCGCTATGATTGTTTCGTTTTCCCATAGTAAATCTTTTGTCGCGCAGGCGTCGCTTAATAATAAAACTTCGTACAGATAGTTTTTTGCGGATCGTACCGTTGCGTCTATACACATACGGCTCATCATGCCGCAGAGAACAATTTTTTTTACTCCGGTCTTTGCAAGAATTTCATGTAATCCTGTTTGGAAAAAGCTATCGGGATAATGTTTCGTCAAAATTTTTTCATCATTCTCTGGTTTTATATCATGATATATTTCTTTTCCTTCACTACCAGGGAGAAAAAATGCTGCTCCTTCCTGTAAGGCAATGTGCTGAATATGAAGGATCGGCAAGCCTTTTTCTCTGAAGAGTTTAAGCGCGATTTTCGCGTTTTCAGCGGCTTTTTCAGGATTATGCAGCGGGTTTTTCCCGCCAGGGAAATAATCGTTCTGAATATCAATCAGGATCAAAGCGATTTTCATAATTTTTCTTATTTGGTCGTGTCTGTAGACTGAATTCGGGCGCGAAATTTACGCCCGTCAAAACGGGCGGATAGGCGCGGCGTGGCCAGGAGCGCAAGCGGCGAGCGCGGAGGGAATCGGTAAAAGCGCGGGCGCGTTGGGCGTAAAACTGGCCTGTATTGCTCTGACGCGCGCCTCAGGCGCGGGATGCGTACTGGCGAAAGCGGGCATTCCGGAGCGGACGGGATGTTCTTTTGTTATATAAAGGAAAAATTCATCCGCGCCACCCGTATGCCCGTAATAGGCGCGCAACGCTTTGAGGGCTTCGGCGTCCGCGGCGGCCTCTTGCGCGCGGGAAAAAGACGTCTGCGTCATTCCCGCCATCCAGCCGACCAGCGCGCCGCCATCCGAGCCGCCTAGCGCGGCGGACAGGAGCAAAGCGACCGCTACCCCGCCCCCCAGAGAAACAATGGGATCGCGCCGCTTGATGTGCGCGATTTCATGCGCCAGCACCATCGCTAGCGCGTTTTCCGAGGAAACCGTTTTCAGAATGCCGCGCTGGATGAAGATATGCCCGCCCAGAGTGGCGATGGCGTTGGGATCGTCATCATCGGAGAGATGGGTTTGTATCCGCATGTCTTTTGGCAAGGACATCTTTGCGGCCAGATTGTCTGCCAGACGCCGCAGTTCCGCGGCGCCTGCCCGCGCGCAGGGTAGAGAATCCGCGTTCATGCTCTCCAGGCGCTGGGTCAGGGCAATTTCATAGCGAAAAGGAATCGCGGGGGCCCACCAGCGCGCGGAAAAAAATACGCCGCCAATGACGATTGTCAGTAAAAAGGCCGCGCCCAGAGTCAAACGCGCAAAATCCGCAAGCGGAGATTTTTCGCTGACATTTACCGCATGCGGCACGCTTGGATTGGCGTATTCTCCGCTGTTCGCAAAATCGTCTGCGTCGCGCGGAGGCATAGGCGCTAAAGCCATGCTTTTTCAGTCGCCGGGTTTTGCGGCATGATTGCCGTACCGTATGCCAAAATTTCCACGCAGGCCAGACTATTTTTTTTGGACCGGATAGATTTCAGATTGCTGGTTTCCAGGCGCACGTTAAAAACGGCTTTCGCGCCCATGTGGCGCGCTTCTTCTTTCATGCGCAGAATTGCCTCGCGTCGTCCCCGGTCAATCATCGCCTCAAAACTGCCGAGACGCCCGCCGAAGAGGGTTTTCAGTCCGGCGATGGCCTGCCGGAAATAATCGCCCGATATAACGGCGGAACCAGATACCAGCGCGAAACGCTGGCCGGAAAAAGAGGCGGGGACTTTTTTCTCGTTGAAAAGCAAAATGCCGCGCAGCTGCGCCTCGCGTATTTTTAACGACCGATAATGCCGATGCTGGCCGATCGTGCCGCAAAAATATCCCAGCGCCAAGAGGACAAGAATAATCAGGACGTCCGCCATGAAAGTCTCCTATCGGGCGGGTTGCGCGTCGCCCGCCATGGCGCGGTCAATGACGACCGCAGTGCCGTAGGCCAGGATTTCCGCCGCGCCCGCCGTAATATTTGCGGTAGAAAACCGTATGTTTATTACCGCGTTCGCGCCAACCGCCTTGGCCTGTTTTTCCATGCGCTCAATCGCTTCTCTCCGGGATTCATTCAAAAGCTCGGTATAGCCTTTCAGTTCTCCTCCTACGAGATTTTTCAGTCCGGCCATAATGTCGCGTCCTACATGTTTGGCGCGCACAGTGCTGCCCTGCACCAAGCCGAGATGCCGGGTAATAACATAGCCCGGGAAAGATTCAATATTGCTTAAAAACATGCCGTTCCCCTTGTCTTTTTTGAAGCCTTGCCTGAAAACGCGCTAAAGGCATTCCGCAAAGGCGCGTCGGCGGGGAATTCTACATGCGCGCTTTGTCCGGGTATACTTTTTTGTGTTCCGCCAGAAACTTTCGGATGACCCGCAGGGTTTCCAGATCAGAGGCGTGATAGGCGGATTTCAGATACTCGATATAAGGTCCGTCGGACGACGCGATTTCGGTTTGATAGCAAAAACGCAACGCGAGCGAGTTGTCTGCATTCCCTTCGTTTTCAATCAAAATGGTCAGCGATCCTCCGGTCTGGCCCGCGGCGGGCGCGCTGTCGAAGCGCACCCACTCTTCCGGCATGAATCGTACGCGATCCTCCACGCAGGCCGCGCTGAAATGCAAACGCCGCCGGATTTCTCCCTCTTCCCGCGCCAGAATGACGGAAGTGACAAGACCGGGCATAAAAAGCGCGGGCTGTTCTACGCGCAGCCACAGGCCGCGCCAGAGATCCTTCCGGGTTAGACGCCGGGGCGCGGGTGTTTCAGTGGAATTCACCGGTACATGATGTTCAAAGCGCATGGCGAGGTTGCGCGCTTTCGCGCGTTGGAAAATATATTGCGGATATTATAGGGAAAGCGGGATGGCCGCGCTTTGGCGGTTTTGTGCTCTGCGGTGATAGAATTCGCGCATTTTTACGCGAACAGCGAGGATGCGTTTCTATGGGTGATTCTGTCAAAAAGGCGGTGCTTGCCTACTCCGGCGGCCTGGATACTTCCGTGATTCTGAAATGGCTGCAAGATACGTACGGTTGTGAAGTCGTGACTTTTACCGCCGATCTGGGGCAGGGCGACGAACTGGAACCGGCGCGGCAAAAGGCGCTGCGTTTCGGCATTCGTCCGGAGAATATTTTTATTGAGGATTTGCGCGAGGAATTCGTTCGGGATTTTGTTTTCCCCATGTTCCGCGCCAACGCGCTGTATGAAGGAGAGTATCTGCTTGGTACTTCCATTGCCCGTCCGCTGATTGCCAAACGCTTGATTGAGATTGTCAATCACACGGGCGCGGACGCGATCGCGCATGGCGCGACTGGCAAAGGGAACGATCAGGTTCGTTTTGAGCTGGGCGCATATGCCCTGAAACCCGGCATTAAAATTATCGCGCCCTGGCGGGAATGGGATTTGCTTTCCCGCGAAAAGCTGCTCGCTTACGCGGAGCAAAACGGCATTCCCATTGAGATGAAGCATCGGCAGGGCGGGTCGCCGTATTCCATGGACGCCAATCTTCTGCATATTTCTTACGAGGGGCGGCATTTGGAAAACCCGGCGGCGGAAGCGGAAGAGGAGATGTGGCGCTGGACTGTTTCTCCGGAAAAAGCGCCGGATAGGGCTGAATACCTTGATCTTGATTTTGAGCGCGGCGATCTGACGGCGATCAACGGGCAGAAAATGCGGGCGCACGAACTGCTGGCCAAACTGAACGAATTGGGCGGAAAGCATGGCGTTGGGCGGCTTGATCTTGTGGAAAACCGTTACGTTGGCATGAAATCACGCGGTTGTTATGAAACGCCGGGCGGCACAATTTTGCTGCGCGCCCACCGCGCGGTGGAATCTGTGACTCTAGACCGGGAGGTGGCGCATCTGAAGGATGAGCTTATGCCGCGCTACGCCAGTCTTATTTACAACGGTTACTGGTGGTCTCCTGAGCGCGCGGCCTTGCAGGCGCTGATTGACCATACGCAGCAGAGCGTCAATGGCTTCGTCCGCGTCAAACTCTACAAGGGCGGAGTGCAGGTAGTCGGGCGCGATTCCAGGACAGACTCCCTTTTTGATCCCGCGATTGCCACGTTTGAGGATGACGCGGGCGCGTATGACCAAAAGGACGCGGCGGGCTTTATTAAACTCAACGCTTTGAGGATGCGTATTGCCGCCAACCGGAAAGCAAAACGGAAATAACGGGGGAAAAATGAGCGTTCGGCAATTTGATCAGGTTTCTGTCCTTACCGAGGCCAATGTCTATTTTGAGGGCAAGTGCGTGAGCCACACCGTGCTGTTTTCAGACGGTTCAAAAAAAACCGTGGGCGTAATTTTGCCCGCGACGCTGGTTTTTAATACGGACGCGCCTGAGGTTATGGAAACCGTGGCGGGTTCCTGTCGTGTTCGCCAGAAAGGCGAGGAGGACTGGAAAACCTATGGCGCGGGCGAATCTTTTCGGATTCCCGGTCGTTCCAGCTTTGAGATTGAAGTCGCGGGTCAGCCCTATCACTATATTTGTTACTATGGATAAGGAACCTTTCCATGCCTTCCTTTGACTTTACTTCCGACGCGGACATGGTTGCCCTGAAGAACGCGGTAGATGTGGCCGCGCGTCAGATTAACAACCGTTATGACTTCAAGGGGACGGCGGCAAAAGTTGAACTGGATGAAAAAGAAAAGCTGATTACGCTTTTTGGCGATTCTGATTTTCAGCTGGGGCAGATTAAGGACATTTTGTTTCCCGCGCTGGAGAAAAAAGAAAAAGAAAGCGTTAAGCGTCTGGACGCGCAGGCGGCGCAGAAAATTTCCGGCAACAAGGTGAAGCAAGTCCTGAAAATCAAAAGCGGCATTGACGCGGAACTGGCTAAAAAAATTGTCAAACTCATCAAGGATGAGAAGCTGAAAGCGCAGGCGTTTATTCAGGGCGACGCCGTGCGCGTACAGGGCGCGAAGCGCGACGAGCTGCAGGCGGTTATTGCGCTGATTACCAGGTCAATCGTGGATTTCCCGGTAAAAGCCGGGAATTTCCGGGACTGATATGTCAGGAAATACGTTCGGTACGCTGTTTACTGTTACGACTTTTGGAGAGTCGCACGGCGCGGCGCTAGGGTGCGTTGTGGATGGCTGTCCGCCGGGTATGGAGCTTTCTGAGGCCGACATTCAAAAAGACCTGGATCGCAGAAAGCCGGGATCGTCCCGCCATGTTACCCAGCGGCGCGAGCCGGACCGGGTGGAGATTCTTTCTGGCGTGTTTGAGGGGCGCGTTACAGGCGCGCCGATTGCGCTTTTGCTGCGCAATAAGGATCAAAAAAGCGCGGATTACCGGCGGATTGCCGAGTCTTTTCGTCCCGGCCACGCGGATTACGTCTATGCGCAAAAATATGGGTTTCGTGACTATCGGGGCGGCGGGCGCGCCAGCGCCCGGGAAACGGCGGCACGAGTGGCGGCGGGCGCAATTGCTAGAAAATGGCTGAAAGAGCGTTGCGGCGTGACGGTGCGCGGCTGGCTTTCCGCGCTGGGGAATATCGAAATTCCTTTCGCGCGCGCGGAAGATATTGACGCCAACCCTTTTTTCGCGCCGGATACCGGGAAGCTCGCGGAGTTGGAGAATTATCTGGACGCTTTGCGGCGGGAGGGCGATTCCATTGGCGCCAGCGTTACTGTGACGGCAAGCGGTTTGCCGCCGGGCTGGGGCGATCCGGTTTTTGATCGCCTGGACGCGGATATCGCCTACGCCCTAATGGGCATTAACGCGGTCAAGGGCGTGGAAATTGGCGCGGGTTTTGCGGCGGTCGCGCAAAAAGGCAGCGTACATAACGATGAAATGACGCCAGATGGTTTTATGAGCAATCACGCGGGCGGGATTGTGGGCGGAATTTCCACCGGGCAGGAGATTGTGGCGCGTTTGGCTGTCAAGCCGACGCCCAGCATCCGAAAACTGCGCCGTTCGGTCAATGTGCGCGGGGAGGCGGTTGAAATCGCCACGACGGGGCGGCATGATCCTTGCGTCGGCATTCGCGCCGTTCCGGTTGCGGAAGCCATGCTGGCGCTGACGCTGATGGATCACGCGCTGCGCTACCGGGCGCAATGCGCGGATGTGACGCCGCCTTTTTTGCCGCTTCCGCCCGGATAGTCCATGGGGAATTGTGAATTGCTGGCGCGGAATTTCGCGCGCGGACAAAACTATGTCAGAATCCTATCCCGACGCCACGATATTCATACGGAATTTTTATGCCTGACTCCCCATTGCTGACGGCGCGAAGCGGCGATGCTTCGCTCCTGGAAATCAAGGCGCTTCTGGAAGGGCGGCCGGAGCCAAAGGCGCTGGATTTGGCGCTGCAAAAATTACAGGACGCGGCGTTGCCGCCCGACGCGCTACGTAACCCGCTGGAGCTGCTGTTTTCCTGCCTGACGCGCTGTTTTCCGGAATATGCCGGACAGATCGCGCGGATGCATATTCCCCTGAGCCGACGGAAATACGAATATGTCGCGCTGTTGCAGACGGCGCTGGACAATTTTGCCACTACCTATGAATGGCTGATTGACAATACGGAAGACTTGGCCTCCAGGGATCGCGCGGTTTTTGCCGAGCGCGTCGCGTTTAGTCTTTCCAAGCATCTCTATATTAGTCATTTGGCGTCCGCGCCGCCCAGGCATGGCATATGGCGGCGGCTGCATCGCGCGGGATTCATTCGGGACGCGGACGGAAACATGCCGGTTTTTTATCGTGAGGCGCTGCTTTTGGCGGCGATCAATCCGGCTTCTTTCAGCGCGCATGATTTGATTTTGGCCGCGGGCTTGCTATCGGAAGCCGCCGAAACTCTGAAAATACTTTTTACGCCGCCGGAACCCTCTGGCGAGGAAAACAGCGTTTTTTGGATTGATCCAGAGCGGGATTTCTCTCTTTTTGCCGTCAAGCGGCGCGAGCCGCCGCCATCTGGCCGGGTGTTTTATTTTCTTGGCGCGCCGATTGCCGAAAAGCTGCGGGAAGAGTGCGCGCGCATGGAATCGGCGAACCATTCGGCGGACGGGCGGCGATCGAAAAAAAGAGTATTGCGCCGGCTGGCGGTGGAACTGGGCAGTCCCGGCAAGCGTCGTTTTGCCCGGCGGCGGCATTCAGGAATCAGCCGCGCCCATGCCTGTTTTGGCATGGAGCCGCTCTGGGCGTTGCTGTCGTCGGATTGCGCCGGAGAAGAGCGCAGCGAGTGGATGGTCGTCAATGAAAGCCCGGATGGTTATGCGCTGATGCTTTTGAATGGCAAGGCGCATTCTCTGCGCGCGGGCGAGGTTGTGGCGTTGCGTCTGGAAAAAGAGGAAGGGTGGCTGATCTGCATGGTGCGCTGGGTGAGTTCAGAAAATCCGGAGCATTTGGAAATTGGGCTGCAAATTGTCGCGCTGAATGCTGTCCCCGCGCTTTTTACGGAAGCGGCGGATACTCTGGCGGAAAAAATGGCGGCGGTGGACGAACATGGGGAAACCCAGAGATTGGGCAATATCCCGCTTGTCTTTTTGCCGCAGCACCCGCCGTTGCGCGAGCATCCTTCTCTTCTTGCCCCCAGCGGCGCGCTGTCCGGACAAACGGCGAATGCGCTGGTCTTGAATATCAATGGCAGCGAGCGCGTAATTCAGCTTTTGAATCCTTGTGAGCAAAGCAGCAGGGTTGATATTTTTGCCGTTGCGGCGTAACGGGAAGCGGGAAAAACGAAAGCCGTTCGGGAAGAGAAATTCCCGGACGGCTTTTCTTTTGAAAGCGGAGGCCGCTATCGCAGGAGCGAGAGTACGTTTTGTGGCAGGGCGTTGGCCTGTGCCAGCATGGCGACGCCGGCTTGCTGGAGGACTTGCGCCCGCGAGAGGCGCGCGGTTTCCGCCGCGTAGTCCGCGTCCATAATCCGGCTGCGGGAGGCTGTGGTCGCCTCGCGCGATGAGGCCAGCTGGGTCAGAACGCTTTCAAAGCGCGCCTGTACCGCGCCCAAATCCGCGCGCGCGGAGTTGACCAGGTCCAGCGCCTCGTCAATAGAGGACATAGCGGAAAGCGCGGCCGTACCATCTGATCCGTTCAGATCGCCCAAATTGGAAACGACAACGGAATTGATGGTTACGGTAATCTGGGACTCCGTGGTTGTCGTGGCGCCGATTTGAAAAACCACGTTAGTAAAATTGCCGTCCAGGAGTTTTTTGCCGTTGAAATTTGTGGCTTCGGTATCCCGGGCGATTTCGCTGGCGAGCTGCTGATATTCCGCGTCCAGCGCGCTGCGGTTGACTTCGTCGTACTGTCCGGATGCGGCCTGCACCGCGAGTTCGCGCATCCGCTGCAAGTGGCCGCAGATGGCCGCCAGACCCGCTTCCGCTGTCTGTCCGCAGGAGATGCCGTCATTGGCGTTCCGCATGGCGACGGTCATGCCGCGTGACTGGGAATCCATTTTCTCCGCGATTGCCATGCCCGCCGCGTCGTCCTTGGCGCTGTTGACCCGCAGACCGGAGGCCAGACGTTGCAGCGAATTGGATAAATCGCCCTGTGACGTGTCCAGATGACGCTGCGCGTTCAGGGACGAAATATTGGTATTGATAATTTGAGGCATTTCATTCTCCTTGGGAGAAAAACGATTCACATCATGGCGACCGAAAGAATCCGGCTGCCGTTTGCGCAGGTATAAGCATTTTGCGTGCCAGGTAAATCGCGGGGAAGCCGGAGGGGTGCGTTTGCGCTAAACTGCCGATTATTTTTGACAGGGATGGGCGCTGGGCTATGGCGGAAAAACAAAAGGGGGCGCACGGTACGGGCGCGCTTCTGGATCAGGGCAGAAAAGCGCTTGCGGCGGGGCGGTATCCGGAGGCGGGTGAATATTTCGAGGCGGCGGTGCGGCAGACTCCGAAATCGCAGGAAGGCTGGCTTGGTTTGGGGGAAGTCGCGCTGGCCATCGGTCAGCAGGATACCGCGCTGGACTTTTGCGAAGAGGCGCTGCGCCTTCAGCCGGACAAACTGAAACACCTGGAGCGGCTGGGAACTTTGTTCCGCCGCGCCGGGAAACCGGAGAAAGGCATTGCGCTTTTAAAGGAGGCGCGCAAAAAAGCGCCGAAGGATTTGGGTTTGATGGAAGCCTTAAGCGGCGCCTATGCCGCGGCGGGAGACTGGTATCGCGCGCGGGAGGTTCTAAGAAAACTGACGCGCATGTCCAGGGCGTCCGCGGGTCATTATTGTCTGCTGGGTTTGGCGGAGCAGGCAGTGGGCGAACTGGACGACGCCATTCTGCATCTGAAAAAAGCTGTCGCGATGGACGCGCGGCATGTGGATGCGTGGCTTTCTTTGTGCGTGCTTCTCCGGGATAAAAACCGTGAAAAGGAGGCGGAGGAGTGTCTGCCTGTCTTGCTGCGCCTGGATCCGAAGAATGCGACTGTTTTGAGACTGGCGGGAGAGTTTGCCATGTCGCATAACAATCATCTGGAGGCGGCAAAATTTTTCCGGGAAGCGATTTCCCTGACGGCAGATTCTGCCGCCCTGTATGCCGGACTTTGTTTGGCTCTGGTAAACGCGGGCAGGGCGGCAGAGGCCCTGGACGCCATGCAGGAGGGGGTCAAGGTGGGCGTTCCGGAGGCGCTGATCCTAGAATATACAGGTTATCTCTTTACGCGGCGGCATCAGACAGATCTCGCGGAAGAAAACCTGAAAATGTGCCTGGAGCGCGATCCGGACAATATCAACGCCATGAATATCTTGTCCGTGGTCTACAGCAAGCAGGGCAAGAGCAGCGAGGCCAAGGAGCTGGCGGAAAAAATCCTGCAAAGAGATCCGAAGCACATTGCCGCGCTGATCAATTTGGGCGGTTGGTATATTGACCAGGCGCGCGCGGACGAGGCGCTGGACAGTTATCGGCGCGCGCTGGAGCTGGATCCGCATTCCCGTTCGGCCTACAACGGCTCGCTATGGGTCGTGCTGCATTCTTCAGACAAAACGGCGCGCGACGTTCTGGAGGTCGGGGAGATGTTTGAGCGCTGCTGCTGCCGGGATCTGCGCCGGGAAGATGATTTTGCGGACCGTGACCGCGATTCTGAGCGTCGGCTTAAAATTGGCTGGGTGAGCGCGGATATGTTCCAGCATCCGGTCGCGGCTTTTGTCGTGCCTTTTTTGGGAGAGTTGGACCGGCGGCAGGTGGAAGTATTTATGTATCACAACACGCGCAAGGAAGACCATATAACGGGCATGGCCAAAGCGCGCACAGACCACTGGCGGGAAGTGCTGGGTTTAGGCGACGACGCGCTGGCGACTCTGATCCGCGATGACGAAATTGATATTCTGATTGACTTGAGCGGAAATACGGAAGGGCATCGGCTGCTGGCGCTGGCCAGAAAGCCCGCGCCCATTCAGGTGACCTGGCTGGGCTATCCTGGCACGAGCGGCATGTCCGCGATGGATTATATTTTTGTCCCGCCTGATTCGGTATTGGAGCGGGGCGAATGGTGTTCAGAGACGCCCTGGGCGCTTCCAGATTGCTATGGTGTGCGCACCGGCATCCCGGACGTGGCTATCGCGCCGGGTTTGCCGTCGGAGCGCCTTGGGCGTCCTTTTACGTTTGCCTGTCTGAACAATTTCCGCAAGGTGAGCAAGAAGGCGATTGAGTTATGGAGCCGTATTCTGCGGGAAGTTCCAGAAGCGCGCCTGATTTTGATTGGTCTGCCTGGCAATGACGCCGCGTTTAAATCCTATGTGGAAGCGCAGTTCGCGGTATATGACATTGCGCCCGAACGCTTGGACATTCGCGGCATGGTCGGTCTGAAAGCGTATTTCGAGAACTATAACGAAGCGGATTTATGCCTGGATCCGTTCCCGTTCAATGGCGGCACGACGGGCTATGACTCTATCTGGATGGGCGTGCCGTTCGTTACCTGGCCGGGGGATATGCTGGTTTCCCGCATGGGGCGGGCGATTCTCATCAACGTAGGGCTGTCCGAGTTGGTGGCGGAAAGCGAGGAGGAGTACGTGCGTTTGGCGGTAGAGCTGGCGCATGATCATGAGCGTCTGAAGACGCTGCGCGCCGGTTTGCGCGAGCGGATGCTAAAAAGCCCGCTTATGGATGCTCCGCGCATGGCCAGAGGTCTGGAAGGCGCGTTTCGCGCGATGTGGCGGCGCTGGTGCGAAATGCAGCGAAAAGGCTTTCCAGACAAAAGGGAATAACTTTTGGAAAAACGCGCAAACGGTCTGCGCCGCACCCTGAAAAGCCGCCAGCTATGGCGGAATACAGGGTTGACAGAGGAAATCGCTTTATCTGCTGGGTTTCGTTTCCGAAATCTATGCGCGCAGATTTATTTAGGATCAAGCTGCTCTAAAGAAAGCGAATAGGCGACCAAGCCTGCGCCGCTGGCAATCGCAATGCATCTCACGACAGACCACCAATTTTGATGGATGTATGCCGGAAACATTGCAAATCCCGCGAGAAGCACGGCAATGAGCGCGAGAATCCAGGCAACAACCTTTCGACCGTTAGGCGCAATGCATGCGCCAGCGTATACAAAGGCTGCTCCCATACCGGCATTGCTTATAATTTCAGTAAACAGTTTATGGATAAAATCGTCCGCATCGAATCCCATCCTTTGGGCGCCAATTCTGTTGCCATAAAATAAGAGCAGCCATGCTAGCCAAGCGCCCACAAAGGCTCCCGGGATAAACCCAAGCCAGCGTAGAGTAACAACCAATTTTCCCGGCAGCTTCACGGCATTTTCTCCTCAAGTGGTGTTATTCTTATAAGTCGCCATACGGAATTGGCAATACTATATCTGTAGGTAACTCAGTTTTCTCTGAGTCAATACGGAGATCATTCATCTGCTGAATTTTACGGGAAACAATACGCTCATTTTCACCGACAATAGAGAAATTGTTATTTAGAAAAGAGAGATCAACGCTGACTTCGGTATTTCCGGTGGATAAGGAGTTGCGTTCAACGCTGTAGGCGCGCCACTCCACAGTGCCTGAAACGGAGCACTTTGTGGGAGAACCGCACTTGGAGGATGCGGTATTCGGCATAAATTTATAGTCACGCACGGGCCAGCGCTTGGCAAATTTCCTTTTTTCTTTCATAACGGCTGCCGCTGGTTTTCTGATACCGAAAAAGTTAACAGTAGAAGAATATGTCTTGGCAAGGTATGGCAATGCGGTCGCGTTATCCTGAGACCATGTCTGAAAATGTCGCTCCGTGAACGCTATTGCCTGATTCAGCAATAGAGAATTCGTTATCTCATCAGGGGATTGGTATTTTGTTTGCGCGTCAGTTGGCGCACTTATTTCTAGTTCATGTACGGAGTTTTCGGATCGCTTTGCATTTATCATTATGGCCAGAAAAATCAGGCAAACGGTCGCCAATATCAACGCCGGAAAAATCCGCTTACGGGGAAGGGGTTTTTTAACGGCCGCACTGTTTAACAGAGCGTCCAGATGTTGGTTATTTGTGTTCATGTTTTGTCTCTTTGCCATTGAAAGTGTTGATGGGAGTGTTTTAAGAAAGGTTGAACGGACGGGTCAATCCATGCTTGTCCGCTATTTTGTCCGCGAAGCGAAATAGCGCCACCCGGCGAACTTTTGGAGGGAGTCCTTTGATTTGTTTTAACGGATACCAGCTCCCGCCGAGTGTTCCGTCAAACAGAAAACTAAGACGTCTTGCTTCGTTAGCCGTTATTTTTGTGGAAAGCGTCCAGCGCGCATACATAAAAGCTGGTAACCAAAATAATTTTCCTGTTATTAGCGCGACTGAGCTTATATAACCGCCAATGATGTAGACCCACATTAGGATTACCCAAATCCATTTAAAGCCGTTTTTTTCTAACCAATGTTCCAATGGGGTTGATATTGGATCAATGATGTCGACAACAGCCGTGCAAATAAATATAGCGCCAAAGATACTGACCCACTGAAAAATCAGGTCATAGCCGCGCGTGTAATTGATGCGAGCCATTATATTATTCCTTGTGTGTTCACATAATCGCATTAAAAATTTCGGCAGAAAAATCCCATCGCGACCGCATCAAAGGCGTTAAAAAATCTTCACGCATTCACCATTTGCGTCACCACGAGCCGGCCGCCGTCTTCTTTGTCGAGTAGTAATTTTTGGCCGTCCGTCAGCGCGACTTTGCCGCCTATAGGAATAGCGGTTTTTTCCTCGCCGCGAATTTCCGTTAAATCTGGCAAATTTTCGTTAACCAGCCACCATGTTTCTTG
>JAIRPW010000040.1 GCA_031256795.1 Zoogloeaceae bacterium
ATCTTCGTATAGCCGTAGAGAGGCATGGTCTGGAATGGGTCGGTGAAATAGCGGTCATCCGTATTGGTGCGCACCGGGATGCGCGCGGCGACTCCGGCTTTCAATTGCGACGGTTCCAGGCCCCATTGTTTGCGGGTGTAGTTCAGGAAAAACTTTTCGTACAGATCGCGCCCGACGGAAGCGAGCACCACGTCTTCGCTCGTGCGAATCGGGTCGCGCGGCTCGCGCACGCGGGCGAAGAAGGATTCCGCTCCCGCCTCGTCGAGATTCCATCCGTACAGACGGTTGAGCGTGTCGCAGTTGATCGGGAACGGGTAGGCGACGCCATTGACGACGCTGCGCACGCGATGCTCGTAAGGCCGCCATTCCGTGAACCGCGACAGGAAGTCAAAGACGCGCTTATCCTTGGTGTGGAAAATGTGCGGGCCGTAACGGTGGATCAGCACGCCATGCGCGTCGGTTTCGTCATAGGCGTTCCCGGCGATGTGCGCGCGTTTCTCGATGACCCGCACCGAACATCCCGCTTCCGCCAGCGCGCGGGCAACCGTGACGCCAGCGCAGCCGGCTCCGACGACGATGAAATCCATCATGGCCGTATTCCCCATTTTTCGTGCCGTTTGCCTTTCAGGCCAAGAAGCCCGTCCGTGAATCCGGCGAGGAAGGCCCGCAGTTGCGAAAGTTTTGCCGGTGCTTTCAAGATTTCGGGCAGCATGACATGTTAACTTACGTATAAGTCACTGGTGACGCGTCACGGGGATTTTAGCAGGAGGCTAGGCTTTGCATGAAAGAGCATAGTCAAAAATATTGTCCGAAAAGCGGTTTTGCCCGGATTTGCCGCCAAGGCGGCTAATCGCGTACTATTCGCCGATCAGGCGGCCTGGATCATCAGGCCATCACGGGCCTGGATCGACCAAACTTGACTACCCCTCGTCGATGGTAAAACAAACGGTTTCAAAAATTTGGGTAAGAAATGACAAAAAATTATGGTTTCGCTTGTCCCGGGCAAATAGATTCACTGCAAATCCATACAGCGGCGCAAGCTGGGGAATTTCAGCGTCTCTGGGGGCGCGAAGTCGACTATCTCCGTTTCGAGTGGGTTACTCTTCCGGAGGAGCCGGATAAAAAACTGGCGGTCGATCTCGTGCTTCGCGCGCCCGACGGGCAATATAACCTGATTGTGATCGGGGCGCTGGTGGAAACGGATAGCGTTCGTTTCCCTTCCTTTCTGCAAGGTTGGACGCCGGAGAACATTGGGCATTTGGCGGAAACCATTCTTGCCGAGACACGAAAAACGGTCAGGAACCGCGAAATTCGCGCCTTGCATCCTTCGCCGCGCCTGCCGGTATCGGAGATCGTCACGACCACCGAACGCATCGTTCCCGGTCTGCGCGATTACACCACGGTTGTGAATCATATCAAGCGTTATAAATTCCTGCTTGATCACATTCGTCCCGGCAAAATTCTGGAATGCGCCTGCGGCTCCGGTTACGGCGCGGCGATCCTTGCGCGGCTTGATGGCGTACAGAATTATCATGGCGTCGACCTGTCGGACATTGCCGTTTTCTTCGCCAACGGCAATGTGTGGGACGAACGGTTCAGCTTTCATGCCGTCGACCTGGCCGAACCCGCGCCTTGCCAGTACGAGAACGTCATTTCATTGGAGACCATCGAGCATGTGCCGAACCCTTATCGGTTCATTGAATTGCTGATCGGCAAGATGGCGTCCGGCGGTCAGCTGCTGTTGAGTCTTCCCGCTGAGACCTGGGGCGGTTCGCATCTCAATCCGTGGCATTTCTCCAATTGGAACCGTAAGCGCCTGCTGCGTTTTCTCGATCAGTATTTCGAGGAAATAACGGTTTTCAACCAGAAACTTTCGCTGCTCGGCCCAACGACTTTCGATGCTTCGGAGATAAGCGGCGGAGCGCCCGATGAAGATCGTGACGAAGTTTTCGTTTGTATCCTGCGCAAGCCACGGCGAAATCGCCGTCCGGCCATCGTCGTGAAGCGGCTCAAGGCGCTCGGCGACGTCATCTGGATAACGCCGATCCTGCGCGCGTTGCGCCGTTTGCATCCGGAACACGACTTGATCGTCGTCAGCGAAAAAACCGAAGTGTTCTTGCGTAATCCGGATGTCGATCTCGTATTCGGCCCGCAGTACGAACCCTCGCGGGGCGATCGAGTGATCGACCTCGATTGGGCTTACGAACGGCGCAGACAGTTGCATCTGCTCGACGCCTACGCGGATGTCGCGGACATTCCGCTGCTTTCGCGCGAGCCTGCGCTGTATCCATCGTTCCGGGATCATGGGGTTTGTGCCGACGTCGTCCGGAAGTATTTCGGAACGGCGGACGTCCAATACCTGCTGGCCGTACACATGCAGGCGAATTCGCCCGATCGCGTCTGGCCGCAAGAGTATTGGAAACGATTGCTGCAACGGCTTCTGGATGAAAACTCCGCCCTGGGAATGATCGTTCTGGGGCATGACAAGGATTTCAATACGGTCGATATTGGCCTTTGCTCGAACCGGATACTCGACATGACAAGCAAGCTCGACGTCATGCGGAGCGCGGTCATGCTCTCTTTTTGCGATTTGTTGCTGGCCCCGGACTCCGGCGTGCTGCATATTGCCGCCGCGATGCACACGCCCGCGCTGGGGTTGTTTTCAATGGCCGATCCGGCGACGCGTCTGCCGTTTTCCGCGCGATGCCGGGCAATCTGGGCGGACGTCGAATGCCGTGGATGTCTGGCGGGCGTCGCGGCGGAAAAGGTTCCGCGCTGCCCCAGGGGACATGCGGAATGTATGGAAAAAATCGACGTGGAAACCGTTTTTGCCGAGGCTGTCCGAATGCTCGCAAGCGGCATGCCGAATCGATGGCGAGACCGCTGTGGACGGTCGAACGAACTGAATGGTATCGAATCGAAAGCATTTTCACTGTCTTCCAGGGTCGCCACGCCGATCCCCGTGTTTGTCAAAAAAGCATATGTCCGATTGATCGGCATCGGTTCCAGCTACAAATTTAGATTCGTGGTTCGTTTCGTAAATTTGCTTCTGAACCTGCTCACGAAACGAAGTTGATGTTGGAATCCTGCCTTTCGGGAATTTTCCCCGACGCCCCTTTCAGGCCGTCGACGACTCCGCGAAAAATCATTTTCAAATTCTGGAACCGCTCTTTGACAAGAAGCGCGCCAACCAGAACTTTTGTCGATATATAAATGAAGCACGCCACTTTCCAGGAAGATCGAATCCATTTTTCACGAAAGAGCAGTATCGCGTTGCGATAGCGGTAGTAATAGCGTATCGGACCATGAATGGTGAACACAAGCCCCAGTAATACGATGGCTCTGTTGCCCAGGCTGTGGCGCATAACGGCGTCGTGTACGCCATAACATCGATAACCAAGGTTGCGGGCGCGGAAACACCATTCGATGTCCACATAGTCGATGAACAGGTCTTCCCTCATTTTTCCCACGCGCTGGAAAATGTCCATAGGAATCAGGCTGCCCGACGCGATGAGCTGGTCAACTTCAACGACCGGATCGTCGGGCGACGAATGGATTCGTTTCGACAGAATTCCACTGAGACGAACGAAAGGCGTAATATCCAAGCCGTGTTGATCGTCCATGTAGCGCGGCCCGACGCAAGCGGCGTCCGGTTTGTCTTTCAGGGCGGCCAACAGGCAGACAACCATGCCGTCGTCGGCGATGCTGTCCTGATCCATGAGCAGGACATGGCTCGCGTTCAATTGTTCCGCGAGTTCGATCCCTTCGTTTTGTGCCTTGGCAATACCGCGATTTTCCCCAAGGGAAAGAAAATGAATACCCGCTTCCTCCGGGACAAACCGGGGTTCATTGCCATTGTTGACAACGATGATTTCAGCGACTTGCGGCCGTAGCGCAGCAATGGAGCGCGCCAATTGCGGCAATACCGGCTTGTATGAAACGATAATGGCGGCTATTTGTTCCATGTGCGTTCGCCAAAAATGCGTAACATATTCATCGCTCAACACCGCCTATTTGCCGCCACCGTTCCAAATCGGAAAGCAGGCGAACGAAGAACATCAGGCATGGTCTCATGGCAACGCATGTTCATGATGGCCTATCTTTCGGAATCCGGACTCCCGGTGATGACGACAGCCACTTGTTCTCCGAATTTGTTATAGGCGATGTATCGGCATCCAAAACCCGTCGCGTCGAGGAATTCCCTGAAAGCCTTGTGTTCATGGTTCTGCCAGCCCGGATAATTGAAATACTCGTCGAAGACAAGTACCGTGCCGGCGCGGATACGCGGCGCAAGATTACGGAATACGGATACCGTGCTTGAATATAAATCACAGTCGACGTGAATCAGGCTGGCCGTGCCCTGAACGTCTTGCAGGAATTTCGGTAAGGTATCGTCAAACAAGCCCTTGTACAGCACACAATTTGGCTCGAAATTCAATTTTTCGCCGGATACGTCAAAAGCGCCTTCGGGAAAATCGTTACGCCAGAATTCGGGTAGGCCGGTAAATGTGTCGAAACCGTAGACCTTGCCTGGCGCAAAATGCCGGGCAAGCAGGTTCAGCGATTCTCCTCTGTAGACGCCCAGTTCACACATAAACTTTTCTCCCTGGGGGGGGGGCGTCATCCATTGCGCCAAATGCGGTCTTCATGACTTCCAACCGCGACGAACAGGGTTTCGCGTCGTACATGAACGCGTCGACGAATGATGCGGACGCCGAGGTCGCCTGTATTATCCTGTTCAACTCCAAGTCATTCACGATCCGGACGGCGGCGGCGCGAAGCAGACGGGCGGACAGATTGCCGATCTTTTGTTTCCAGCGCATATCAATTTCCAAGGCTGACCCAGATTGGCGCGTGGTCGGACGGGCGTTCCCAGGCGCGCAAATGCCGATCAATCCCCGCCGCGCGCGCGCGGACGCGCAATGGTTCGGAGAGCAAAATGTGATCAATGCGCCAGCCGTGATTTTTCTGGAAACAGGCCATGCGGTAATCCCATTGGGAAAAACTTTTTTCCGGCTGCGGGAAAAGCCGGAAGCTATCTTTCAGACCCAGACTCAATAATGCGCGAAAGGCTTGCCGTTCGGCGGGCGAACACAAAATGCTATCCCGCAATTTCTCCGGCGCATAGACGTCTGCGTCTTCCGGCGCAATATTAAAATCCCCGCAAAGAGCGAGAAGCGGATAACGCGCGATCTCTTCCTTCAGCCACTCCGTAAGCGCGGCCATCCAGGAAAGTTTATAGGCAAATTTGCTGCTTTCCAGCGCTTCGCCATTGGGAAAATAGGCAGAGATCACCCGCAATTCTCCCACGCCTGCCGCGATCAGGCGCTGCTGCGGATCAGGGAAAAGCGGATTGCCTCTTTGAATATCGCGCGGCGTCCCTAAAGAGGAGCGAATCAGAAGCGCGACGCCATTATAGGTTTTCTGCCCGCAAAAAACCGCTTGATAACCCGCTTCCAGTAACGGCTCCGCCGGGAAATTTCTGTCCTCAAGTTTTAATTCCTGCAACGCGATAATATCGGGCGCGTCTTTCTCCCGCAGCCAGTCCAGAAGATGCGGCAAGCGCACTTTGAGACTATTAACATTCCAGCTGGCGATTTTCACGCGCTCTGCCGCCTCACTTCGCGTTTGCGGGAGGGGCGGAGGCCGCCCCGTCCGGGCTGGCCGCGTCTTTCACGGGCGTTTCCTTCGGATAGCCCGCGAGGTCTAGCGCGTTTTGGTATGCGCCAGACTCAAAGCCGGAAAACTTCTGCCGTCCGATGGCGGCGCTGGGTACGGATGTTCCGCCAAAAAGATGCTTCATCGCGGTGAGATCATCTTCGGTCTGAATCAAAATTTCACGGAATGGCACTCCGCGCCGCGTGAGAAGCGCGCGCGCTTCGGCGCAGGCCGGACAATCCGCGCCGGTGTAAAGCACAACCGGAAATTTGCGCGCGGCCTCGCGGGCGGCGAAAGGCATATCCGTTTCGGGTTTTGCTGTGTCTGAAACGGGTTTACGCCCGCTGCGAGTAACATTTTTGACACTCCCCGGCGGCGGCGTATCGGAAATAATCGTAGTTCCGGTCGCGGGGTCTTTCCAGCTATAGACTTGCGCCATTGCGGCAGGCGATAAAAACGTCAGCGCCGCGAACGCGGCGGGAAAAATATACCTACGGGAAAGCGGGGAAGGGAACATAAAAAACTCCTGAAGCGTCAATACGGAATTCAGGACGCAATCGTAGCACTTTGCATCCCGTTGTGGCGCAAGAGCGCGTCTGGCGAAGGCGCTCTTTTACGAAAAGCGACAAAAGACGAAAGCGCGGGGCGGCTGCCGCCCGTCGCGAGAATTTCCCGCAGAAAGCGCGCCCCGGTGGCGGCGTCCAGAATGCTGCCGTTTTTCGCGCGCGCTTCCTCAAAGGCGGCGTAGGCGTCGGCGGAAAGCACTTCCGCCCACTTGTAGCTGTAATATCCCGCCGCATAGCCGCCGCCAAAGATATGGGAAAAACTATTGGGAAAACGCTGCCACTTCGGCGGAAAAAGCACGGCGGCTTCCGCGCGCACGGCCTCCAGGAGCGCGAAAATATCATCGGTATCCGGGGAAAAGGCGCTGTGCAGCAGCATGTCGAAAAGCGCGAATTCCATTTGCCGCATGGTCTGCAATCCGATCTGAAAATTCCGCGCGGCGCGCATCCGTTCAAAAAGCGCGCGCGGCAACGCCTCGCCTGTTTCCGTATGCGCGGTTATGTCGCGCAGCACTTCCCATTCCCAGGCAAAATTTTCCATGAACTGCGAAGGCAATTCCACCGCGTCCCATTCCACGCCGTCAATGCCAGAGATTCCGGATTCTTCTACCTGAGTTAAAAGATGATGCAGGGCGTGCCCCGTTTCATGAAAAAGCGTTTCTACTTCCGCGTGGGTGAAGGTTGCGTGATTTTGCCCAACGGGACGGGAGAAATTACAGACAATGCAGGCAAGAGGAAGAGCAAGCGGCCCGCTCCTCATACGCTGACGGCTGATCAGGCCATCCATCCACGCGCCGCCGCGCTTGGTTTCCCGCGCGTAAAGATCCAGATAAAAAGCGCCCAGCGGCGCGCCGTCCTGCGTCTCCAGACGATAAAAGCGCACGCTTTCTTCCCAGACCGAGGCGTCGGCTTCACGAACGCGCACGCCATAGAGCCGTTCAATGACAGAAAAAAGGCCAGACAGAACTTCAGGCTCACGGAAGTAAGCGCGCACTTCTTGTTCAGAAAAATCATAACGCGCCTGACGTAGTTTTTCCGAAGCAAAGGGGACGTCCCAGGGTTGAAGGTCAGAAAGTCCCAGATGTTCGGAAGCAAAAGCGGAAAGCTCTTGTAAATCGCGTTCGGCAAAAGGCCGGGCGCGCCGCGCCATATCGCGCAAAAATTGGAGCGCCTGTTCGGGGGTTTGAACCATTTTGGCGGACAGGGAAACTTCCGCGTAATTTTTGAACCCCAGAATCCGCGCTTTTTCCGTTTTCAAACGCAGAATTTGCCGCATGACCGGCGCGTTATCCCATTCCGGGCGGCTTCCCGCGTCGGAAAATTCAGAAGCGCGTATCGCATAGGCGCGATACATCTCATAACGCAGAGTCCGATTTTCCGCATACTGCATAAAAGGCGTCCAGGAAGGGGCGTGCAGGGTAAATTTCCAGCCCGCCTCTTTTCCGTTCGCTTCACGCGCGGCGTCCAGAGCCTCCTTTGGCAGACCGGAAAGATCGGCGGGATCGGTTATGGAAAGCGAGAAGGCGTTGGTGGCGTCCAGAAGGTTCTCCGAAAATTTTGCGCCCAGCTGCGCAAGCTCTTCTTGCAGCGCGAGAAAGCGCGGCTTGTCTTTTTCGGAAAGATCGGCTCCAGATAAACGGAAATCACGGAGTTCGTTGTTGACGAGCTGCTGGCGGGCGGCGGAGAGCGTCTGGAATTCAGCGCTTTGCCGCAGCGCTTTATATTTTTCAAAGATCGCAAGATTCTGCCCCAGTTCGCTGTAGAAGCGCGAAACCTCCGGGAGCGCCGCGTTATAGGCTTTGCGCCAGTCTGCCGTATCCATAACCGCGTGAAAATGTCCGGCGACTCCCCAGGCGCGGGCAAGCGGCGTAAGCGCCTCCGCAAGCGGAGCGGCAAAATCCTCCCAACTGGCGGGAATGCCGGGAGCGGCGAGCTGCCGAAGTTTCGCGCGGGCGTCGGCAATGAGCGCGGTGATTGCCGGTTCGACATGGTCGGGCATGACGCGCGCAAAATCCGGGAGCGCGTCGTCACCAACAAAAAGCGGATTGGAAAGGAGGGGGACGGCAGAAGAAAAAGCGGATGATGAAAGCATGTGAGGGAGAAATACAGGAAAAATGACCGCTATAATAACGCGCTCTTTTTTATGCGGGAGGTCTTGTGACACTCTTTCAGATTGTAAAGGAAGTGGGCTGGACGATTTGGCCCTTGCTTTTCGCGTCGGTGATTGCTTTGGCAATTATTCTGGAACGCTCCTGGCGTTTGCGCGCGCCGCTGATCGTGCCGGACGGCCTTTTACAGCGCGTCCTGGGCGAACTTGAAAGCGGCGGCCTGGACGAAAAGATGCTGACGGCGCTGGAGCGGCATTCTCCGCTTGGTCAGGTGCTTGCGGCAGGAGTGCGAAGCCGTAACGCTTCCCGCGAAATCATGAAGGAGTCTATTGAGGAAGTTGGGCGCGCCGTTACGCATCAACTGGAACACTACCTTACTACGTTGGGGACGATCGCCTCTATCGCGCCTCTGATGGGATTGTTCGGCACGGTGGTCGGCATGATCGAAATGTTCGGCACGCAGGTTCCGGGCAGCGCTGATCCGCAGGTGCTCGCGCACGGAATATCCGTCGCGCTGTACAACACGGGCTTTGGAATTCTGATCGCGATTCCCAGCATGATTTTTTGGCGGCATTTTCGGGCGAAAGCGGATGGTTTCGTGATGGAAATGGAACAGCGGGCGGTTCGTCTCGTGGAAGCGCTGCACGGCGAGCGTGTCTGACGGCGCGCTGGCGCGGAGAAGGAGCGAAGCATGAATTTTTCCAAAAGACGCGGTAGCGAAGAGCCGGAAATCAATTTGATTCCCTTGATTGACGTGCTTTTGGTCGTCATTATTTTCTTGATGCTGACGACGACCTATACGCGCTTCTCCAGTCTGGAAATTACTTTGCCGTCCGCTGAGGCGGAAACGCCGGACGTCAAAAAAACGAACGACATTGAAGTGGATATAACCACTGACGGACAAATATCGGTTGCGGGAGAAACCCTGAAAACTCCGGAGCCGCGTTTTATCAGCGAGGCCATGCAGCGCGCGGCAAAAGGCAGGGAGGACCCGATCATCATCATCAACTCGGACGCCAAAACCGCCTATCAGAGCGTAGTCGACGTCATGCAGGCGGCGCAGATGGCGGGCTATCCGCGCATTTCCTTTACCGCCCAAAGCATCCCTGGTTCTGCCGATCATTGATTGTCGGCGGTTTTCTCATGCGCAGATTGGCGGAGTGGCTTACCCGCGCCTGGTTTCAGCGGCGATTGCCGCTTTCTCTTTTGTGGGCGGCGCCGGTTGCCTTTGTTTTTTTCGGGTTGGCGGCGTCGCGCCGCGCCTTGTATCGCCGGAATATTCTGCGCGCGGAACGCTTGCCCGTTCCCGTGATTGTCATCGGCAATGTAACGCTGGGCGGCGCGGGGAAAACGCCTTTGACGCTGGCGATTGCGGAAATTTTGCGCGCGATGGGTTACCGCCCCGGCATGATAAGTCGCGGGTATCGCGGCCAGAATTCCACGCCGCGCCAGGTTTTTCCGGATTCCTCCGCTGCGGAGTGCGGCGATGAACCGGTACTTCTGGCAAGACGGAGCGGTCTGCCCGTGTGGATTGGCCGTGATCGCGCGAAGGCAGGAAAGGCGCTTTTGGCTGCCGCGCCTTCTGTGGATGTGATTTTGTGTGATGATGGTTTGCAGCACTACAGCTTGCAGCGTGATTTGGAGATAGCCGTGTTTGACGGGCGCGGCGCGGGCAACGGCTGGCTTTTGCCGGCAGGCCCTCTGCGTGAGCCGGTCTCGCGCCTTGCGTCGGTTGGCGCGATCGTGACGCATGGCGATCCTGATTTCCCGCGTGATTCGCAATCTCTGCCCGCGCGCTTTGCCGCGCGGTTTACTTTTGGGATGGCCTATCGTCTGGGCGCGCAGGAGGTTTGCCTGCATACTGCGGAGCTGATTCGGCGGTATCCTGACGCGATTTGGCAAGCCGTCGCGGGCATGGGAAATCCTGCGCGGTTTTTCCGCGCGTTGGATGCGTTAGGGTTTAGGTTTGCGCCGCGCCCTTTTCCTGATCATCATTCATACCATCTGTCTGATCTGGGATTCGCGTCGGCAGGCCCTGTCATCATGACGGAAAAAGATGCGGTAAAATGCGCCGCGCTGGGACTTGCCGACGCTTGGGTTTTGCCGGTTTCCATGCTCTTGCCGCCTGAATTTCCCCGCTTTCTGAAGGAAAAACTGAATGGACGCTAAATTGCTTGATATTCTGGTTTGCCCGGTGTGTAAAGGGCAGGTTCACTACAATAAAACAGAACGAGAGATCGTGTGCCGCGCCTGCAAACTGGTCTACCCCATTCGGGATGACATCCCAATTCTGCTGGAGGAAGAGGCGCGCGAGTTGACCCAGGAAGAGCGGTGAGGCCGAAATTGGCGTCCGCGCCTTTGTCTTTCAAGGTGGTCATTCCCGCGCGTTACGCCTCATCCAGATTGCCGGGCAAGGCGTTGCTTGATTTGGGCGGCAAACCGATGTTCATGCGCGTGGCGGAACAGGCCGCCGCGTCCGGCGCGGAAGAGGTGCTGCTGGCTACAGATCATCCGGATATTCTGAATGCCGCGCTTGCGGAGGGCTTGCGCGCCATTTTGACGGACAAAGGCCATGCCAGCGGAACGGAACGGCTCGCGGAGGTCGCGGCGAAAGAGGCGTGGCCGCCTGATACGTTGGTCGTCAATGTGCAGGGCGACGAACCGCTCATTCCTCCCGCGCTCATCCGCGAAGCGGCGGAAACGCTTGCGGATTCCGGCGCGGATATTGCCACTTTCGCGCACCTCATTGCAGACGCAGAAGAGTTTTTCAATCCCAACGTCGTCAAGGTTGTCCTGAACCGGATGGGGGACGCGCTGTTTTTCTCCCGCGCGCCCATTCCCTATGCGCGCGACGCCTTTTCCCGTGGGCGCGCGGCGCTCCCGCAAGGTTTACCCGCGTATCGGCATGTCGGCTTGTATGCGTATCGCGCCGCGTTTCTGCGGGATTTTTCCCGTATCGAAGCCTCTTCTCTGGAAGGTTTCGAGTCTCTGGAGCAATTGCGCGCGCTTTGGCATGGGTATCGCATTCGTGTCGCGTTGACTTCAGAGCCGTTGCCGCCGGGCGTGGATACGCCAGAAGACGCCGAACGAATGCGGGCGCTTTTCGCCGCGCGGGGTGGGCATTGACAGACAGTCGGAGGTTGTGCGGGATTTTTTTCTGGACCGGCGTGTCGCTGCTGTGTTTTTCCTGGTTCAGAGGGGATGACTTTCCCGCGCCCGCCGCCGTATTGCCAACGCTTTCACGCGCCCCGGAGCAGACGGCCATTCAGCGCGCGCCCTTCGACGTGACGGTCGCGGGAAAGGAGTATCGGATTTCTCCGCTGTACCGCTATGACCTGACCGGTCTCGTGGTCAGTCTGCACCATGCGGACAGCTGGCTGGATTATGCGCATCAGGAATGGGGAGACGCGCTCAATATCGTAGACCTGTGCGTGGTATGGGGAAAGAACGCAACCTCCGGTATTTACGAGGAGATGCGTTTTTCCCACGGGCAATGGACCTGCTATTACCAGACGCGCGACCAAAAGACGTGGGAACGGTTTTCCGAATCTGAAATTTCCAACAATCACCTGCTGACGAATCATCCGGCGATTCGGCGGAAAATCAGGTCAGCGCGGATAGGCGATCAAATCCGCCTTGTCGGTTTTCTGGCTGAGTATGCGCATGGCGACTTTCGGCGCGGGACGAGCACTACGCGCACGGATACCGGCAACGGCGCGTGTGAAACCGTGTGGGTGGAAGGTTTCGATATTTTGCGGCGCCCCCCCGCATATGGGCGGGTGGCGCGCTGGCTGGGGTATTGTCTGATCGCGCTTGCCGCCATACTTTGGTTCCGGCTTCCGCCCAATTTTGGGCGGAAGTGAGCCTCACGCCGAGAATGAAGAACCGCAACCGCAAGTTGAAGTGGCGTTCGGGTTGCGGATGACGAACTGCGAGCCTTGCAGCCCTTCGCTGTAGTCAATTTCCGCGCCGACCAGGTATTGATAGCTCATCGGATCGATGAGCAGCGTGACGCCGTCTTTTTCAAATTGCGTATCGTCTTCGTTGGCGCTCTCTTCAAAGGCGAAGCCGTACTGAAAGCCGGAACAGCCGCCGCCGGTGATGAATACGCGCAGTTTTAGGTCTGGGTTGCCCTCTTCCTCAATCAGCGCGCGCACTTTGGCTGCGGCGTTATTGGTGAAGATGACGGGAGATGCGCTGTCGCTCATGGGGATTCCTTTTATGGATGAAATTATGGGAAGGCGATTATGAAAGCGCCGTCGGCGGATCGTCAAGAATCATCGCGTGAAAGTTGACATGAGCTTCTTTGCATTTATGCCCGCCGAGAAATATCATCCGCTTCATGCCTGCCAACGCACGATATGAGCGCGGTGTGACTTGCTTTGCGGTCGAGCAGACTTTTTGGTTATTGCTCTGAAAGGAAATACACCATGCCGTTGCCGTTAATTCCTCTTATTTTAGGTGCTTTCAGCTTGGCTGGAGCCGGATTTGGCGTCAAGAAAAAACGTGAGGCCCGATAAGATCATGTCTCGGCGAAACAGATCGGCGAGGAAGCCGAAAGTCGCTACAAAAAAGCGGTTGAGGCTTTTGTATTCGATAAAAGTGAAACCGAGCAGGCGTTTTTGGTTCTCGGGAAACTTAAGCAGGAAATTTTTGTCAACCAGATCAAATACCTAGTGGATGCGATCAATACGCTGAATGATAAAGAGGCTTCTTCGACACTAAAAGATTTCCAAGAGGAAATCGAAGCTTTGAATGTTCCTGAAATGAGGGCCATGGAAGCGAAAGGGCTGGAACTGGGAAGCGGCCTTGAAGATGGAGCGATATCAGGCTCATTGGTGGGGCTGGCTGCTTATGGCGCCGTAGGTGAATTGGCGAGCGCGTCCACAGGTACCGCAATCGCCAGCCTGAGTGGCGTGGCGGCAAAAAATGCTACGTTAGCATGGCTAGGCGGCGGTCCTCTTGCGGTGGGCGGTCTGGGTATGGCCGGCGGAACAGTGGTACTGGGTGGCGTCGTTGTCGGTCCGGCTCTGGCTGTGGCGGGCTGGAGGATGGCCTCTGGAGCTGAAAAGGCATTGACCGAAGCGCGTAAATATGCGAACGAGGCGGATATTGCCATCGCCGAGATTGACAAAATAAAGGTTGTGCTTGCCGGATTGCGGGCGAACGTCAGCGAGAAGCAGACAGTGCTATTGAAACTTGTCGACGTGTTTGATTCCTGCAAAGTTCCCGATGCGACGGATGTGAGAGCTTTTGACAACATGCTGAAGGTAGGCAAGTCACTCAAGGATGTGCTTGCGACAGGCGTCATGGAGGATGATGGGAACGCCGTTGTCGGTTTTGGTGGCGTTTTGAAACGCAAGGTTTCCGGGGTATTGAAGTATTGAATGGTTGTGCTCACGCGGTCTCGGCGGAGAGTCCGTGAGATGTCTTGCCGAAACCGCTGCAAAGGAGAAAGAAATGACAGATTTAACCAAATTACTCCCATTGGAAGCAGTGAACAAGCTCGTGTTGGCATGGAGCGATTACCAGAAAATCCATGAAACCGAAAAAACGAAGAGGGAGCTGATTCACGCAGACCGGGATGTGCAACTGGAGAGCATCCGCTCACAAAAGGATGTGTTGCGGGACTGCATTAAAAGAACGTTTAAGGAACGCGCAGGTATTTTTGACAAGTCATTTGCCATGCTTGATCAAGGGCTGGCCTCTGGCAACGATCAGACCGTGAATGCAGCACTGGGACTGATTACGACGACGATCAAGGAAAATCCGATGAAGCACGCCGTCCAACTCATTCAGGATGTGCACAACCCGAATGTCCGTGTGATTGAAATCTGAGGCGCGCGGCATCAGGTTGTCTGAACGTGTGACAAGGAATTTAGTAGCGATGACGTCTATAGAGTTGTAGCTGTGGCGAATGTGTTTGGAGAAAGTGCCTAGGCATTGAGTGTAGAGGAGAGGGCTGCAGCGGCGCAATGGGTCTGAAAAAACGATGATTGACGCACTGACTAAGCTATCAGAATGCCGATTCCCGGCACGTTCAGCGTCGCGCCGATGAAGGCGGTGGGAATGGATTGCCGCTGGCGAACTGGAAGCGCGTGCTAAGAGAGAGGATGGTTCTGGCCTACCGGTGGTTGCCTGACACGGTATGTCGGCGGCGTCTACTACTGTCATCGCGCCGCCTTTCTCTTGCGAGCAGTGCGGCACATGGCGCAGTTACGTTGGGTATTTACGTGGGTTTCGTTGCGTCTCCTGTTTTTTTCCCGTAAAATCCGCAGATTCTGCGTCCGGCCAAGACCGCCGGATATTCTTTGAAAGGAAACAAGATGAAAAGCGGTATTCATCCCGATTATGAAGAGGTACAGGTGTCCTGCTCCTGCGGGAATACTTTTGCGACTCGCTCCACCATGAAAAAAGCCCTGCATGTGGAAGTGTGTTCTTCCTGCCACCCATTCTATACGGGTAAGCAAAAAATTGTGGATACAGCAGGGCGTGTAGAAAAGTTCAATCAAAAGTTCGGGGCGTTGCGCGCGGGAAAATCTTCCGCCTGATTTTTACGCAGCCAAGAACACGCGCTTTTCCTGTCATTCCCCGTTTCATGAAAAGGCAGCCGCGCGCTGCCTTTTCTGCTATTCATAATCGCTATGCTTATGCGGCTGTTCTCCTCGCGTTCTTTTCTGAAACTGCCGCTTTCCGGATGGACGCTGGCGGGGTTACTCGGATTTTATGTGTTTGCCGGTCTCTTTGGGCATGATCCGTGGATGAGCGAGGATGTTACGCATCTTGCCGTGGCGAGAGATTTTCTTCTGCCGTCTCATGCCGAAGGCTGGGGGTTGGCGCTTGCAGGGCGTCCCTTTTTTTCGGCGCCGCTCTATTACTGGAGCGCCGCATTTACGGAATGGCTTTTTGGCTGGATGTTGCCGACGCATGACGCGCTGCGTTTGGCAAGCGGCTTGTGGACCGCGTTAGCGTTATGCGCGCTTTATTATGCCGGACGGGAAATGTATGGCCGGGAAGCCGCCGCGGCGCCGCCCTTGCTTTTGTCGGGCAGCTTCGGCTTTATTGTTCACGCGCATGAAGCGCAGCCCATGTTGGTGCTGCTTGCCGCGATCTCGTTTGCCTTGCTGGCTTTTACGTTGTGGCCGCGCAAGCCGAAAACCGGATCGGCGTTTTTTGCGCTGGCGTTTTTGCTGGCGGTTCTGGGATCGGGGTGGGCGGGAGTTCTGTTTTTATGCGCGCTGCTGCCTTTACCCTTTCTTTTTTTTCCGGTTTGGCGGGGAAAAATACGGTTCGTGTGGATTGCGCTTTTGGCGTGTCTGGCGATATTGGCGGTTGCGGCGTTTCTGCTGAATTCTTTTGCGAATCAGTGGTTTTCAGGGTGGTTTGTGCAAGAAGCCGCGCGTTTTTCCGGCGTTTGGGAGTATGGTCGGGACGCGCTTGTGCTCATGGGCATGTTCTCCTGGTTTTCTTGGCCGCTCTGGCCTCTTGCGCTTTGGGCCTTATGGCGCAGCCGCCGTCATTGGCGGACTCCAGGAATTTTATTGCCGTCGGCCGCTTTTCTGGCGCTTTTGCTCCTGCTTCCTATTGGGTTTGAGGTGCGTCGGAGCGCGGCCATTTTACTTTTGCCGCCTTTGGCTCTGTTGGCTACGCCGGGCGCGCTTACGCTGCGCCGAGGCGCGGCCAATGCGCTGGATTGGTTTTCTGGCATGGTTTTCAGCGCTTTCGCGGCGCTGCTGTGGACGGGGTGGTGTGCGATGGTTTTCGGCGTGCCCGCGCGTTTGGCGCGCCGCGCTTTGGAATTGGAGCCTGGTTTTTCCGGGCGCTTTGATGGCTGGCTCTTCGCCGTGGCAGTTTGCGTGAGCGTATGGTGGCTATGGCTTATTTTGTCGCTGCCGCGTTCGCCGTATCGCTGCGTGGTTCGCTGGAGCGCGGGTCTCGCGGTAAGCTGGTTGCTGGCGGTATCTTTGTGGCTGCCCTGGGTAGACCACGGAAAAAATTATCGCGCGGTAGCCTCTGCTGTGGCCGCGCGAGTGAGCGGATCTACTCCCGGTTGCGTGGCAAGCTGGCAGATCGGGGAGGCGCAGCGAGCCGCTTTCTTTTATTTTGCGTCGTTACGCGTTACGCCAATATCCGCAACCAAGGGTACGAAATGTCAATGGTTGCTGGCCGAAGAAAGACCGCGCGCGCAGAGACCTTTTTCGTGGAACGTCAAGGCGGAAGATTGGGAAAAAGTTTGGGAGAGCCGTAAACCAGGCGGGCGACGGGATTTCCTGCGTCTTTATCGGCGGCGCTATGAGAAATCCGATAGCGGCGCCGCATAAGCAATCAAGCCGCGCTGTTTTCTTCCGCCGCGCCCCATTGCGTAGCGCTTTCCCATTCCAGTCCCGGTTTTCCAAGCCAGTAGCCGTCACAGAATCCAGAGTTGTCGACTACGGTATCCAGCGTTGCAAAATCTTGGGTTTTCCGGCGGCAAGCGGCGGTAAAGGCAGACAGAATGTGTGTCATACCGCTTTCCTGAGGAGAAATGCGGATACGTTCAATACCCATGCGAATCATGTCTGGAATATGCCGGATTAAGTTGCAGGTTTGGGCAGACATGGTTTGAATGCCGTTTAAGGTGAGAAAAGGCTGTCCTTCGCGGGTGTTGAGTAAAAGTCCCTGCGGATGCTCCAGGCAGCGAAATTGGCAATTATCCTTGTTCAGGTCGTAATGGCGGGCGGTAAAGCAGCGCGCGGAAAAGGCGAGCGGCATTTTTCCGAACACGAATATCTCGCTCTCTACGCCTGCGGGGCGGCTTTTGTGCAGGGCGAAAATCATATCGCGCGAGGCTTCCAGCGGCGGCGTCCAGCCCGTCGCGCCTTGCCGAACAAACCAGGCCAGCGAGGCCTCGTTATAAATATTGAGGTGCGTACCGCAGACAAAGGGAATTTTTCGCGCGCTGGCCATGGCTACCGCGCCCAGGTCATTGACCTCTACGCCCAAACGTCCTTCGTCCATGAGGCGGCGCAGGTTTTTGAGGTCGCTTTCCGATTCCAGAAGAGCTTGCGTGGAAAAAATCACATTTTTTCCGCGCGCCGTCAGGTCGCGCGCGAGATTCAGCCAATCGCCTACGCGCATCTGCTGACGTCGAGCGCAAACGACCTCTCCTAGGTAAATTCGGTCAATTTCTGGAAGCGCGGCCATCGCGGCGTAAAACTCCAGGATCTTTTCGCGCGGCCAGAACCAAAGCAAGGGCCCCAGGCTGATTTTGGGCGGGACAGGGTGGGCGAAGTTCATGAAACAATCCAAAAAAAGGAAAACACAGGATGGCGCGGCAGCGATCCGACGATCGCGCAATGCCCGCGAAAGCGGGCGCGCGGCTTAACGCCAAGGGCGGCTGTACGCGCCCAGCGTAGCCTGACGCCCTTCCGCGACGCGGGAGAGTTCATGCTGCCAGGCGGGGGCAGCCTGGTAGGCCTCGGCCTCGTTGGCGGCAACAGCTTCGGCGGCGCGATCCAGCGCGGCGCGCAAGGCGCGCGTAACCTGCCCTACGTAGGCCGGACTGCGCTGACGTCCCTCAATTTTAAGAGCCGAGACTCCGATTTGTATCAGTCGCGGCAAAATTTCCAGCGTATTGAGGCTGGTAGGTTCTTCCAGCGCGTAATAAGTATCGCCTTGCACTTCAAAGCGTCCTTTGCACAGAGTGGGGTAACCAGCGGATTCCTGAGGGGCAAAAGCATCAATAAGCACACCGTTTAGACGCGCCTCCATATGCTCGCCAGCGACTTCGTCCGCGCGCGCGTTTCGCCTCTCCCAGCGCACAAATTTTGCGGGCGAACAGACGCCGACGGTATTCGGCGACTCTCCGGTTGCGTAGGAAGAAAGCCAGCAGCGTCCTTCGTTCATCACGCACAGACTGCCGAAGCCAAAGACTTCAATCTCCGCTTCGGTGTTCTGAATCAAGTGTTCAACCTGAGCGAGCGTGAGAACGCGCGGCAGCACGACGCGGCGAATACCGAATTCCCGCTGACAAAAATTGATGGCTTCATAATTGGTCGCAGACCCTTGCACGGAAAGGTGTAGAGCCAAATTGGGATGCCGGTCGCGGGCATAGGCGAGCAGTCCCATGTCCGCAAGAATGACTGCGCGCGCACCCAATTCCGCCGAGCGGTCGACCGCTCGACGCCATTCCTCAACTCGGCCCTGCTGCGGAAATGTGTTGATGGCAATCAGGGTGGAGCAGCCTTTGGCGCGCGCATAGGCAATTCCATCGGCGAGCGCCTGTTCGGAAAAATTCAGGCCTGCGAAGTTGCGGGCGTTGGTGTCGTTCTTGAATCCGGTATAGACCGAGTCCGCGCCGTTATCCACCGCGATTTTGAGCGCGGGCAGGCTGCCGGCAGGGCAGACCAGGGCGGGTTTTCTGATACTTTTTTTCATGCTTCGCCATTATCCTCGCCGCATGGCATTGAAAAATTCCGCGTTATTTTTGGTCGTCTTGACTTTGTCAAGCAAAAATTCCATGGCCTCCAGATCGTCCATTGGATAGAGCAGTTTGCGCAATACCCACATTTTTTGCAGGACGTCGGGCTTCAGTAACAACTCCTCGCGTCGGGTTCCGGAGCGGTTCACGTTGATGGCGGGATACATGCGCTTTTCCGCCATGCGCCGGTCCAGATGGATCTCCATGTTTCCGGTGCCCTTGAATTCCTCGTAGATAACATCGTCCATGCGCGATCCGGTTTCGATCAGCGCTGTGGCGACAATGGTGAGACTGCCGCCTTCCTCAATGTTGCGCGCCGCGCCAAAAAAACGTTTTGGTTTTTGTAGCGCGTTGGCGTCTACGCCGCCAGTCAATACCTTGCCCGACGCGGGCTGTACGGTGTTATAGGCGCGCGCCAGGCGCGTGATGGAATCCAGGAGGATGATGACGTCTTTCTTCATTTCGACAAGACGTTTGGCTTTTTCAATGACCATTTCCGCGACCTGTACGTGGCGGGTAGCGGGCTCGTCAAAGGTAGAGGCGACGACCTCGCCGCGGACCGTGCGGGTCATTTCGGTTACTTCTTCCGGGCGTTCGTCAATCAAAAGCACAATCAGTACGGCGTCGGGATGATTGCTGGTCAGGGCGTGCGCGATATGCTGCAACATAACCGTTTTCCCAGACTTTGGCGGCGAGACAAGCAAAGCGCGCTGCCCCGCGCCAATTGGGGCAATCATGTCAATAACCCGTCCCGTAATGTTCTCCTCGGCGCGGATGTCCCTTTCCAGATGCAAATGCCGCGCTGGATGCAGGGGCGTCAGATTCTCAAACATCAATTTATTTTTGGTGGCTTCCGGCGGAAAACCGTTAATTTTGTCCAGCTTGGTCAGCGCGGAATATCGTTCGCCATCTTTGGGCGTGCGAACTTCCCCTTCAATAGAATCGCCGGTGCGCAGGTTGAAACGCCGAATCTGTGAGGGGGAAACGTAAATGTCATCCGTATCGGCCTGGTAGGAGGTATCGGGAGATCGGAGAAAGCCGAAGCCGTCGGAAAGGATTTCCAGTGTTCCGTCCCCGTAAATGGTTTCGCCTTTTTTGGCCTGGGAACGAAGAATGGAAAAAATGAGTTCGTGCTTTCTGAGTCGGTTTGCGGCGTCAATGTTGAGACTGGCGGCCATTTCAACCAATTGGCTGACGTGCAGAGACTTGAGTTCGGAGATGTGCATGTTGTGGCGTGGCGGCTAAAGGCGGGAAAAAGCGTCCCCGGAAATACGAAGAACGCGGTGTGCTGCGGGAAAGAGGAAGATTAGAGGGTAACCAGACTGGAGAACCCAGTCTGGAGACGTAAGATAGGGAATTTACAGGCGGCTGTCAATCATGGACGCAATCTGACTTTCACTTTGCGCGCCAACCTTGATTTCTTCCACATTGCCGTCGCAGAACAGCATGAGCGTGGGAATCCCGCGAATGTTGTAGCGGGCGGCGAGATCGCGTTCCTCGTCTACGTTGATCTTGCCCACACGAATTTTCCCGCTGTATTTTCGCGCGATATTTTCAACAATCGGCATCATGGCTTTGCAGGGACCGCACCATTCTGCCCAGAAGTCCACCAGGACGGGAATGCTGGCACTCAGTACCTCCGTCTCAAAATTGTCGTCACTGATGGGAGTGATAGATTCGCTGCTCATGATTTCCTCGATAAAGTATGGGAAAGGGAAGGTGGAAAGCTGTTCGTAAGCGCGTTATCCGCGAAAGACAGGGTCATTTGCGGAAAGCGCGGCTATCCTACCGAAAACCGCGCAGGCTGAAAAGCGCGGCGCAAGAAAAATGGGGCAGAGGCAGCGAAGGAAGAGAGGCGATCTGGAATGAATGGCAAGATAGCTTGTATTGTTTATTGTCACGTAGTACTATGCGCGGCTTAACTCAACCAATGCTTTTTGGAGTGAAATCATGGCGCGAGTCTGCCAAGTGACGGGTAAAGCCCCGATGGTGGGGCACAAAGTGTCTCATGCCAACAACAAAACCAAGCGGAGATTTCTGCCGAATCTGCAATATCGCCGTTTTTGGGTGGAAAGTGAAAATCGTTTCGTGCGTCTGCGCGTTTCCAATGCCGGTCTGCGGCTCATTGACAAGAACGGCATTGATGACGTGCTGGCGGACTTGCGCAGCAGCGGCGAACTTTGATTGAAAGGAAAGTATTATGGCGAAGGGCGGGCGCGAAAAAATCAAGCTGGAGTCCAGCGCGGGCACCGGGCATTTCTATACGACCTCCAAGAATAAGCGTACTACGCCTGAAAAACTGGAGTTCATGAAGTACGATCCCAAGGCGAAAAAGCATGTTCTGTATAAAGAGATCAAGCTGAAGTAATTTTTTGCCGCGCATGCGTTTTTTCGAGCTGGCCTTTTAGGGATTGTCCTAAAGGCCAGTTTTTTATTTTGGGCAGGGCCGGGGTTCCCAGGAAATGATTTTTGGCGCGAGGAAAGCCGAATCGCGTATTGTCTGGAGAGAAGCGGACGCGCCGGAAAAACCGCCGCTGGGCGATCCATGCAATGGCTGCGGTCTGTGTTGCCTTTTTGCGCCTTGTCCTGTTGGGGCGCTATTGACTTGGCGGCGTTCTGGTACGTGCGCGTGGCTGCGCTGGGAAGAAAACCGCAAACGTTATGTATGCGGCGCGTTGATGCGCTGGCAGTCTGAAGAGCGCGCGTTTTCCAGAATCTATCGTCTCTGGATGTTTCGTTTGACGCGCCGCTGGATCGCGACGGGGGCGGGCTGCGACGCAGCTCTTTATGCGGAGTCGCCGCGCGCGCCAGAAGAGGCGCGATAAAAAAGGGAACGCTATATAATCCGCATTCTTTGCGGCGGCGTGTCTGGAACGGGGTTTCCTTATTTCTACAGGAGTGTTTGATGTCAATTCAGGTGGCTATCAATGGTTTTGGGCGCATCGGTCGGTGCATTTTCCGCGCGATTTATGAGCAGGGTTTGCAGGACGAATTTAGCGTGGCGGCGGTCAATGCTTCTGGCGATTTGGTTACAAATGCGCATTTGCTGAAGTACGATACTACGCATGGGCGTTTCGGCACGGACGTCTCTGTTGAGGGAGATCGCGCGCTTTTGATTGAAGGCAAAAAAATTCCCTTTTATTCCAGCAAGAATCCAAAGGATATTGACTGGTCGCGTCATGGCGTTGATTTGGTGTTTGAATGTACCGGCGCTTATACCAGCAAGGAAAAGGCTGCCGCGCTTTTGGCGCAGGGGGCGAAAAAAGTGCTTATTTCCGCGCCTGGCGGCGACGATGTGGACGCGACCGTCGTCTATGGCGTGAACGAGGCAGTGCTGACGCAGTCAATGCGCGTGGTTTCCAATGCTTCCTGCACTACCAATTGCCTGGCTCCTGTGGCCAAGGTGCTGTCGGAGTCGGTTGGCATTCGGCAAGGATTGATGACGACGATCCATGCCTATACGAATGATCAGGTGACGGTTGACGCGCGGCACAAGGATTTACGCCGCGCCCGGGCTGCCGCGGCCAATATTATTCCTACCAAAACCGGCGCGGCTCGCGCGGTAGGGCTTGTGCTGCCGCAATTGAGCGGACGGTTTGACGGGTTTGCGTTGCGAGTGCCAACTCTGAATGTCTCGATCGTGGATTTGACTTTTATGCCGGAACGCGCGACGACAAAAGAGGAAATTAACGCGAGGATGACGGAAGCAAGCAATGGTGTTTTGCGGGGAGTCCTGGCGGTGAATACAGAGCCGTTGGTTTCTTCAGATTTCAACCATACTTCGGTATCTTCCACTTTCGACGCGACGCAGACGCGCGTACTGGAAGGCGAGAACGGCGAGACGCTCGTCAAGGTGCTGGCCTGGTATGACAATGAATGGGGATATTCCTGCCGTATGCTGGATACGGCGCGCGCGTGGCTGTCGGCAAAGTAAGGGGAAACGTAACGTTTTGTTACGGCTTTCAGGAGAGACCGGGCATTTCATGTATTATCCGGCCTCTGTTTGCGTGTTGTTTATTTTCTGTGAGGGTGTTGGTATGCGTATGAAAAAAATGTTGGCGGTGTTTCTGACAGGTCTGGTTGTTTCTGCGTCGGCGTGGGCGGCGGATGTGTTTGTGACGGTCAATGGCTCTGCCGTACCGCAATACCGCGCGGATGTTTTGTTTAATGAGCAGAAAGCGTCGGGGGTGGAAATTAATGATCGTACCCGCGACGCGGTGCGCGAGGCGCTGGTGCGCAGCGAGCTGATTGCCGTGGAGGCGCGGCGTTCCGGCATGGATAAAGAAGCGGAAGTGCGCGGTCTGATGGAAAATGCCAGCACGTCTGTTTTGGTGCGTGCGTATCTGGATAAATATCTGCGGGAAAATCCGGTATCTGACGCCGAGGTTACGGAAGCGTATGACGCCTTAAAGCAACAGGTTGGCAGTACGGAATACCATGTTCGTCATATTCTGCTGGATACCGAGGCGGCGGCGAAAGCGGTGATTGCCAAGCTGGGCAAGGGCGGTAAGTTTGCCGCGCTAGCCAAGGAATCCAAAGACGAGGGAAGCAAGAATCAGGGCGGCGATTTGGGCTGGAGCAGTCCTGCGGCGTTTGTGCCGCCGTTCGCCGAGGCGTTGCAAAAAATGTCCAAAGGCCAGTACAGCAAGGAGCCGGTGCAGACTGATTTTGGCTACCACGTGCTTTTGGTTGAGGATGTTCGTCCGGCGAAATTGCCCGCGCTGGATCAGCTGCGCGGTCAGATTGAGCAGCGGCTCAACATGCGCAAGGTGGATAGCCTGATTGAGGAGCTGCGCGGAAAAGCGGAGATCAAGTAATTCCCGCAGGTATTTTAAGTTTTGATTCTGCCCGCGCTTTTCAGGCGCGGGCTTTTTCATGAAGAATTTCAAAAAAAGAAACGGCTAAAAAGGGGCGTTTTTTGCGGAAAGCAGGGGCGATTTGATTTTTCGCGTTGTTTCCGCAGTCTGGTTGTGTTAGAAAGACGGCCTATTGTGCGGCTAGAGAGTAAAAATGGTTTTCTCCTTTTTCAGAAAAAACGAGACGGAAACTCCGGCGCAGAAGACGGCGCGCCCTGTGGCGCAGAAGCCCGCGCCTGTTGCGAATTCCAGGCAGACAGGGAAAGGCAGTCCTCAGGGCGTGAACGCAGAGGTAAGCGCGGGTTCCGGTAGTTCTGCGGCGGCGGATGATTGGTCGCTTGATTTCTCCGTGACCATGAATCGCGGTGCGGGCATTGAGCTTTTTGAAGAAACCGATCCTTACGCGGAGATTGCTGAACATGCGGCGATTTCTTATGCCAATGGTCAGACTGGCGTGGCGCGGTCCACGCTGGAGAACGCGATCCATGGAAATGGCGAGCCGGGGGCTGTGCGTTTGTGGCACATGCTTTTTGATCTTTTGCGGGTGACGGGAGACCAATCTGCCTTTGAGCTTCTGGGCATGGATTTTGCGCGGGTTTGTGAGTTGTCGCCGCCTTCTTGGAGCGTTGAGCCGGCGGAGAAGGAGAATCCTCCGATGATGGCGCCGCTTGATATGGGCGGCGGAGTGATCGCCTTGCAGGGAGTCCTGCTGAGCGACAATCCGGCGTTGGACGAGATGCGGCGGATATTGGCGAAGAAAGCGCCCTGCCGGCTGGATTTTCGGAGATTGGCTGGGGTAGATGCGGACGCGGCGTCGATGCTGTCGGGCATTCTAGGCGAGGCGCGCAAAAAGGATTTGGCATGGGGATTGTCGTACGCGCGTTCGTTTTCGGACCGTTTGGCTTTGCGGATTGCCAGTGGACAAGTGCAGGAAGCCTCTCTTTGGCAGTTACAGCTGGAGTTGCTGTTGTTTTTGGGGGATGAGAATACTTTTGAGGAGCGGGCGGTGGATTATGCGGTGAAGTTTGAATTATCGCCGCCGTCATGGGAACCGCCCAAAAAACCGCCGATGATCCCTGAAAGCGAGGATGCGGGAAGCGGATCGGATATTGCCGCGGACGAGGTATCCATGCGCCTGGAGGGCGATCTTTTGCAGGGGAATTTGGGCGCGGTACAGGCCTTGCTCAAGTCGGGCGAAGAGACGCGCTTGGATTTTTCCGGGGTGCGGCGCTTGGATTTCGTGAGCGCCGGGATGTTGGCGACCTTGTTAAAAGAAGCGGGCGGCAAAGCGGTGATTGTCCATCCCAATTATCTGGTTGCGGAATTGTTGCGTGTTATGGGCGTAGATCAGGTCGCGCGTTTGGAAATTGCCAAACATTGAGCGAAATACAGGGCAAAAAGTATGGAACACTATCACGGCACAACAATTGTGTCGGTACGGCGCGGCAGTTTGGTCGCAATGGGCGGGGATGGGCAGGTTACGTTGGGAAACGTCGTGATCAAGCAGGGGGCGCGCAAAATTCGCCGTGTGTATCAGGAGCGTATTTTGGCGGGCTTTGCGGGCGCGACGGCGGATGCTTTTACCTTGCTGGAGTTATTTGAGTCCAAGCTGGAAAAACACCAGGGCAATTTACTGCGCGGCGCGGTGGAATTGGCGAAGGACTGGCGGACAGATCGTATGCTGCGGCGCTTGGAGGCCATGCTGATTGTCGCGGATGTGGAACGTACACTGGTGATTACCGGCAATGGGGACGTTTTGGAGCCTGAATATGGGGTTGCCGCGATTGGTTCGGGCGGGGTATATGCGCAGAGCGCCGCGCGCGCGCTTTTGGAGAATACAGAGCTGTCTCCGCTGGAGATCGTGCAAAAGTCTTTGGGGATTGCCGCGGAGATGTGCATTTATACAAACCACAACTTTACGTTGGAGCAGTTGGGCGAATGAGCATTGAAAAAGCGGAGCAGGCGGAAGGCGCGTCGTTGATGACGCCGCGGGAGATCGTGCATGAGTTGGACAAACATATTGTCGGGCAGGCAGACGCCAAGAAGGCGGTAGCGATCGCCTTGCGCAATCGCTGGCGTCGGTCGTGTGTAGCGGAGCCTTTGCGTTCGGAAATCACGCCGAAGAATATTTTAATGATCGGCCCTACCGGCGTAGGGAAAACGGAGATTGCGCGGCGGCTGGCGCGCTTGTCAGGCGCGCCTTTCGTCAAGGTGGAAGCGACGAAGTTTACCGAGGTAGGCTATGTTGGGCGGGATGTTGATACCATCATTCGTGATTTGACGGAGGTAGCGGTCAAAAACCAGCGCGAGAAGGCCATGCGTGAAGTGCGCGTTCGGGCGGAGGACGCGGCGGAGGATCGGGTGCTGGACGCGCTTTTGCCGCCGGCGCGCAGCGCGGGTTTTTTTGCGGAAAACGGAGAGGACGCCGAGGAGAGCGGCACGAGGCAAAAATTCCGCAAAAAGCTGCGGGAAGGCGCCTTGGATGAAAAGGAAATAGATATTGAGGTGGCTTTGCCGTCCGTGCAGACAGAAATTTTCGCGCCGCCGGGCATGGAGGAGCTAACGAGTCAGATTCAGGGCATGTTTCAAAACCTGTCGGGGGGGCGTAACAAGAGCCGCCGGATTCGGGTGCGCGAGGCTTTGAAATTGTTGGCGGAGGAAGAGGCGGCGAAATTGATCAGCGATGAAAACGTAAAACTTGCGGCGTTAAAGAATGTGGAGCAGAACGGCATTGTTTTTCTGGATGAGATTGATAAGGTAGCGAGCCGGGGGAGCCGGGAGGGGGCGGATGTTTCCCGGCAGGGGGTGCAGCGGGATTTGTTGCCGCTGGTAGAGGGGACTGCGGTTTCCACGCGCTATGGCATGGTGAAGACGGATCATATTTTGTTTATTGCGTCTGGCGCGTTTCATTTGGCGAAGCCGTCGGACTTAATTCCTGAGTTGCAGGGGCGTTTTCCGATCAGGGTAGAGCTGAATTCCTTGTCCATTGCGGACTTTAAGCGCATTTTGACGTCTACGGACGCTTGTTTAACCCGTCAGTACCAGGCGCTTTTGGAAACGGAAGGAGTTGAGCTTGTTTTTGCGGACGACGGGATTGACCGTCTGGCGGAAATTGCGTTTCAGGTGAATGAGAAAACGGAGAATATTGGCGCGCGCCGTTTGTATACCGTGCTGGAAAAGCTATTGGAAGATATTTCATTTGAAGCGGGACGCGCGGGGATGGAATCGGTGGAGATTACTGCCGCTTATGTGGATGCGCGTCTGGAAAAGCTCGCCGCGAATGAGGACCTCTCGCGCTATATTCTGTAACGTTTGCCCGCGTTGCTTCCGCGCGGCTTTGGGGGGATGGCGGTACGCCGACAACGCGGGAAAAGATAGCGCATCAATCCGTGTGATTGCGGATGCGCGGGGTTTCTGCGTCAGCTCGCAAAGTTTTGCCTGCCGCAACGGCGGGCGAGGGTCGGGGGCAAAGATTCTGGATCACGTCGGTGTGCGGCGTAATTTTTGTTGACGTTGAGACTTATTATCATTTATAAATGCTTCCCATGAACAAAAGCAAGGTAGTGTAGGCAGGGCGGTTGTCGGCGTTGATCCTGTCGAGCGAAGTTTGCGACGCCGATGTCGTTATGTGATTCAGGCGGTTTTCTGAAAAGGACCTTTCCGCGATGAATGCTGTTATTTCCATGCCGCTTTCTCTGCTTATGCCGGGTGAGCGGGCGCGTGTGGCGCGTTTTCCCTCTGGAGAGGAAGCGCAGAAACGCTTGGCGGGCATGGGGATCCGACCGGGGTGTGAAATTGAAATCATGCTATGCAGCGGCGATCAGCTTGTGCTGGCATTGGATCATGCCCGCATTGCGCTTCCGCGCGCGTTGGCGCAGAAAATCCTGGTTTCCTCTGTTTGAAAGGATGAATATGTATCTGGGACATCTGCAGGTGGGTCAAAAAGCGAAAGTTGTCGGGTTTATCAAGGACAAACTAAATCGTGCCTATAGACAAAAATTGCTCTCCATGGGGCTGACTCCCGGCGTGGAAATTTCAGTTTTGCGCGTTGCGCCTTTGGGGGACCCTGTGGAAATTGAGGTGCGTGGATTTTCGTTGAGTCTGCGCAAGGACGAAGCGGCGGCACTGGAGGTCAGTCAGCGCGCCTGACGGATTTTCTTTAAAAATAGCCATGGCAGGTACATACGATGCGTGAAAAATCCCCTTTGACTATCGCGCTTTTGGGCAATCCCAATTGCGGCAAGACAACCCTCTTTAACGCTTTGACGGGCGCGCGCCAGAAAGTAGGCAATTGGCCGGGGGTGACCGTAGAAAAGAAAAGCGGGCGTTTTACACAGGACGGACGCGACATTGATGTTGTGGATTTGCCTGGCATTTACTCGCTGGACATAGCGGGCGAAGGCTCTCTGGATGAGCGCGTTGCGCGGGAATTTGCTCTTTCTGGCGAGGCTGACCTGATTGTCAATATTCTGGATGCGTCCAATCTGGAGCGCAATTTGTATCTTACGGCGCAGCTGCTGGAAATGCGCGTGCCAATGCTGGTGGCGCTCAATATGTGCGACGTGGCGGATGAGCGCGGCGTGGCAGTGGATGCGGACGCGCTTTCCCAGGCTCTGGGTTGTCCGGTTGTTGCGCTGGTAGCCAAGGAAAAGCAGGGCGTTGAGGCGTTGAAAACTTTACTGGCGACGACGGAGCGTTTCGTCGTGCCGACGGCGCGTCCAGGTTTTCCGGATAGACTTGCGACGGCGATAGATGCGGCGCGGACGCTCACCGACGCTTTGCTGCCGGAACACATGGACGCGGATTGGGCGGCGCAAAAAGCGCTGGAAGGCGATGCGGGCGTTTTGGCTTGTTTTTCGGAGTTGGACGCGAGCGGGCGGGATTTTTTGGCGCGTACGCGGCAGAGTGTGGAAGCCGCGCTGGGCGATGATTTGGATGTAATCGCGGCGGACGCGCGGTACGCTTTTATTGCGGATTTGGTTGCGCGGACCATGCGGCGCGGCGCGGCAAAGCGCGCGCGCAGCCTTTCGGATCGTGTGGATCAGGTGGTGCTGAACCGCGCTTTGGGCATTCCGATTTTTTTCTTCATGATGTATTTGATGTTCCTGTTCACCATTCATTTGGGCGGAGCTTTTATTGATTTTTTTGACGGCCTGGCTGAGCTTGTGTTCGTAAAGGGTCTGGGGTATTGGCTTTCCGCGATGGGCTCCCCGGAATGGCTGAAGGTGCTTCTGGCGGATGGCATTGGCGGCGGTTTGCAGACGGTGGCGAGTTTTATCCCGATTATTGGGTTTTTGTTTCTTTTTCTCTCTTTGCTGGAGGATTCCGGCTATATGGCGCGCGCGGCCTTTGTCATGGATCGTTTCATGCGTTTTGTGGGCTTGCCGGGGAAATCTTTCGTGCCGCTGATTGTCGGTTTCGGCTGTAATGTGCCGTCGGTGATGGCGGCGCGCACTCTGGAAGGAGAGCGGGATCGTCTGATGACCATCGCGATGTCGCCGTTTATGTCTTGCGGCGCGCGCTTGACTGTGTATGTCTTGTTTGCGGCAGCCTTTTTCCCGCAGGGCGGACAGAATCTCGTTTTTCTGCTGTATCTCGTGGGCATTGCCGTAGCGGTGCTGACGGGCATGGCCTTGAGGCATACGCTGTTGCAGGGGCAGAGTACGCCTTTTATTCTGGAATTGCCGCCCTATCACATGCCGACGATTAAAGGGGTGATTCTGCATTCCTGGCATCGTCTCTCCGCCTTTATTTTCAAGGCGGGAAAAATTATTGTGCCGATGGTAATGGTGTTGAACATTCTGAACGCGATGGGGACGGACGGCAGCTTTGGGCATGAGGACAGCGAGGATTCCATGCTGTCCTCCATCAGCCGCCGCATCGCGCCTGCTTTTTCGCCGATAGGCGTGACGGAAGAGAATTGGCCGGCGGCGGTTGGTATTTTCACGGGCATTTTGGCGAAGGAAGCGGTGGTGGGTACGCTGGATGCGCTATATGGGCAGGTGGCGGCAAGCGAGGAGAAAGCGGCCAGGGACGCGGAAGGCGAAGAGAGCGAAACAGAAGAGGAAGCCGCGCCGGATTTTCTGGCGTCCATGAAGGAAGTCGCCGCGACGATCCCGGAAAACTTGAGCGCGCTTTCGGAGAAACTTCTTGATCCTTTAGGCTTGAGCGTGGGAGAAATTGAGGACAAGGATGCGTCTGCGGAAGCGCAGGGCGTTTCGGTCGACACCTTTTCCGCGATGCAGCGGATGTTTGGCGGCACGGCGGCGGCGTTTTCTTATTTGGTGCTGATTCTGCTGTATTTCCCTTGCGTTGCTGTGCTGGGCGCTGTTCGTCAGGAGGTCGGGGTTCGCTGGGCGTTGTTTGTGTCATTCTGGAGTATCGCTTTGGGTTATGGCGCGGCTACGCTGTGCTATCAATTCCTGACCTTTGCGGAGCATCCGCTGAATTCCGTCCTTTGGGGCGCGGGGATTCTGGCCTTTCTTGCGCTGACGCTTTTGTGTATGCGCTGGTATGGCCAGAGGCAATGGAACGCCATGCCGCGTCTGGCGGAAGAGTCGGTGTAGTCGGCGGGCTGCGGTATGGCTTCTGAATCCCGCGCGTGTTTGACGCCCAGCGTTTTGCGGGATTGTTTGCGCCAGGAGGGAGAAATGCCGCTTGCGGCGTTATCTGCGCGCTTCGGCGTTTCTGCCGCAATGGTGGAAGGGGTTTTGGCGTATTGGCTGCGGCGCGGGTGCGTAGAGCGTGTAGGCGGGGAAGAATTTCCGGGAGGCGGAGTCGCTGCGCAGACCGCTGTCTCTGGACGTCCTTCCGCTTGTCGTCCTTCCGCTTGTTCCGCATGTGCGGCGCGCTGCTCTTCTGCTTCCGACGCGCGCGTATGGGTTCGCTGGCGGGAAAACGCGCCTGATCAGGATACTTTGGGGGCGGTTACGTGAGCTTTGTCCAGACAAACGTGATGGCGCGGCACGATCTTGCGCCCTGGCTGCATCGGCATGAGTTTCTTGATCGGCGCGACGAGGCGAGACAGCGGCGCACATTGTGGGTGGTGTGGCTGACGCTGGTTACGATGGCGCTGGAAATTTTCTTTGGCTACTGGACGGGTTCCATGGCGCTGCTCGCGGACGGCTGGCATATGGGAACGCATGCCGCCGCGCTGGCGCTGGCGATTTTCGCCTGGCGTTACGCGAGACGGCAGGCAGATAATCCGCGCTTTACTTTCGGAACCGGCAAGGTGAGCGCCCTGGGCGGTTATACCAGCGCTTTACTGCTGGGAATTGTCGCGTTTTGGATGATTTGGGAGTCTGTGCTAAGGCTTTTGCATCCAGAGACGATTGCCTACAGGGAGGCGCTTCTGGTTGTGGTCATCGGTCTTGTTGTCAATCTCGTTTCTGTCTGGCTGTTGCGCGGGGAGCATGACCATGCGCATGGGCATGAACATGCGCATGAGGGCGAGCAGGATCACAATTTTCAGGGCGCGTTTTTGCATGTGCTGGCGGATTTGCTGACTTCTGTGCTGGCGCTGGCCGCGCTTTTGTGCGGCGCGTGGCTCGGCTGGGCAAGACTGGATCCTTTGATGGGTTTTGTGGGCGCGGCGCTGATTCTCTACTGGGGCGCGGGTTTGCTTCGCGCTTCCGGGCGTATTTTGCTGGACGCGGAGGATCATGAGGAGCTTTCGCGGGAAATTATCGCCGCTTTGGAGTCCCGCCCGGATCATAAGGTGGTGGACTTGCATATCTGGAGGCTGGGCGTGGAGGCGTATGGCTGTATCGTCGCGCTGCTGACGCACCGCCCGGACAGCACGGAAAATTATCGGCGGCAGATTTCCGCGCTGGGGGATGGGCAGCTAAAGCACGTTACGGTGGAAATTAACCGTTGCGTTTGCGACGCGGAGTCTCTATAAGCCGCCGCGATTGTTTTTGCCGCGTTATTGTCGCGCCTATGGGATGACAGGGTAGAATCCGTTTTCCCGTTATTTCTTTTTGCCGGTCATGCGTTATTTTTCCACGCGCGGGCAATCGCCCATTTTGCCATTTTGCGACATTCTTCTGGAAGGCTTGGCCCCAGACGGCGGCTTATATTTGCCGGAGCGTTATCCGCATGTCAGCCGTGAGGATCTGGACCGCTGGCGGAATCTTTCTTACGCGGAATTGGCCTTTGCGATTTTCCATCTCTACATTGACGATATTCCCGCGCGTGATCTGCGTGACATGGCGGCGCGGGTTTATACGGCGGAACGCTTTGGTTTTGCCCGCGACGCGGCGCGCGCCGCCGAAATTACGCCGCTGACCTGGCTGGAGCCGGGACGTCTGGGGCTGCTGGAATTGTCGAATGGCCCTACGCTCGCTTTTAAGGATATGGCGATGCAGTGGCTGGGGGAATTGTTTGAATACGCGCTGGCGGAACGAGGAGAGACGCTGAATATTTTGGGCGCGACGTCAGGAGACACGGGCTCTGCCGCAGAATACGCGATGCGCGGCAGGGAGGGCGTCCGGGTGTTCATGCTGTCGCCTCGCGGGAAAATGAGCGCCTTTCAGCGGGCGCAAATGTATTCGCTGACGGACGCCAATATTTTTAACATTGCGGTGGATGGCATGTTTGATGAGGCGCAGGACGTCGTGAAGGCGGCGTCCCTGGACGCCGCCTTTAAGGCGCGTTATCGGATTGGCGCGGTGAATTCAATCAATTGGGCGCGGGTTCTGGCGCAGATTGTTTATTATTTCAAGGGCTATTTTGCCGCGACGGAAACGAGCGAACAGAAAGTGGCTTTTTGTGTGCCATCCGGGAATTTCGGGAATATCTGCGCCGGACACATCGCGCGGCAAATGGGGCTTCCGATAGGCCGCCTGATTCTGGCGACAAATGAAAATGACGTGCTGGACGAGTTTTTCAGAACGGGGGTATATCGTCCCCGCAGCGCGGCGGAAACGCGCGTGACTTCCAGTCCTTCCATGGATATTTCCAGAGCGTCTAATTTTGAGCGCTTTGTTTTTGATTTGACCGGGCGGGACGCGGCAAAGGTGCGTGATTTGTGGGCGGAGATTGCGCGTGAGGGAGCGTTTGATTTGGCCGCCGCGCCAGAGTGGGCGCGTCTGCCGGATTTCGCTTTTGTTTCCGGCAGAAGCGATCATGCGGATCGTTTGGCCACAATCCGCCAGGTGTATGCGCGCTATGGATTGATTGTGGACCCGCATACGGCGGACGGGCTGAAAGTCGCGTATCAGTATGCGGAATCGGAGGAGACGCCGGTGTTGGTGCTGGAGACCGCGCAGGCCGCGAAATTCTCCGAGACGATTCAAGAAGCGCTGGGGCGTTTGCCGGATCGCCCGGAAAGCCTTGCGGGGTTGGAATCTCTGCCGCAGCGCGTAGAAATGATGGCGGCGGATATGGAAGAAATTAAGGCCTTTATTGCCGCGCGTTCGGATTCCGGAAAAGAATTTTGATACGCGCGGGGAAGAGACTTTTATACCCCGAAACGCTGAATGAGGTCGAGGGAGCTTTTTTGCCCGATTTCGCCGCCGTGATCGGCAAGCCAGCGATCCGCTTCCTGGTAGCCAATGTCGCGCAGACGGCGCAAAAATGGCCAGTCCGCCGCGATTTTGGTCGCGCTGCCGAAGCGGTGCAGCAGGTCATCGGACTCCAGAAGATGAAAGCGGGTCGTCAGCATATGCTGTTCCAGCGCGTCGCTTTCGCGCAGCGCTCGTCCCAGAACGCGCTGTAGGCTGGTCGGCCATCCGTGCCGTTCGCTTTCTTCTTTTGTCCGTGCCTGACTGTAGGCGATGATGTTGGCAAAAAACTGCATTTCCCGCAATAAACTATTGTTAAAGGCGAGTTCCATCGCGCGCGCGCGGATTTCCTCCGCCGTTTTGGGCGTGCCGCCATAAACTGGCGGCGCGAGCAGCACTAGGAAAATATCCCGTGCCTCGCATTCATAAAAGAGCGGAAACACCGGAGGATTGGCGGTATAGCCGCCATCCCAGTAAGGCTCCCCGTCAATCACGATGGCCTGGTGCAGCATTGGCAGGCAGGCGGAGGCGAGCACGGCGTCCTCGCTGATTTCCGGGGTGCGGAACAGCCGTAGTTTTCCGGTATTGGCGTTGGTTGCCGCCAGAAACAGGCTGACGGGGCTATACAGGCGCAGTCCGGTAAAATCCAGCCGCGCTTTCAAGAGCTTGCGCAAAGGATTGAAATTGAGCGGATTCATCTGATAGGGCGATAGATATTGCGCCCAGCTGAGCATAATCCGGGTAGCGGGCAGGAGCGCGGTTTTTCCCGCGCCCGTAAAACTGGGCAGGGAAATGGAAAGATCAAGCGGCACGGAATCGGCAATGCCGCGCCAGAATTCCGCCAGCGCTTGCCGCGCGCCTTCTCGTCCTCCCTTCATGAGACCGTCCGCCAGCACTACGGCGTTGATTGCGCCCGCGCTTGTGCCGCTCACGCCGTCAAACTCGATGCTTTCGTCCTCCAGGAGACGATCCAAAACTCCCCAGCTATATGCGCCATGCGCGCCGCCGCCCTGAAGTCCAAGATTAATTCGGCGCGGTTTGTCTGCGCTTGGCTCTTTTGTTTTGCTGTCTATGCTCATCTGAAATTCCTCGTATTGACGGTTGCCGGGTCTGCCCGGATACTGCGATCCTTATATTTTCCTATTTGGGCTTTCGTTCATGTTACCCCTTTTTCCCGCTTTCTCTGGAATTTCCGGTCCGCTGGTCCTGGTGGTGATGGATGGTGTTGGCGTGGCGTCGGATGGCGCGGGAAACGCGGTTGCCGCCGCGCGCAAGCCTACGTTGGACTGGCTAAGGGAGAATTGCCCGAATCTTTTGCTGAGGGCGCATGGCAAAGCGGTGGGAATGCCTTCTGACGAGGATATGGGAAACTCGGAAGTGGGGCATAACGCGCTGGGGGCGGGGCAAGTTTATGCCCAGGGCGCCGCTCTGGTGGAAGAGGCCATAAAAACTGGCGCGATTTGGAGGGGCGGCGCCTGGCGGGAGGTTATGGCGCGCGCCGCGTCTGCCGCCGCGACGTTGCATTTGATTGGCTTGCTGTCGGACGGCAATGTGCATAGTCATTTTTCCCACGTCAAGGCTATGCTTTTACGCGCGCGCGAAGAGGGCGTCCGGCGTGTCCGGGTGCATGTGTTGCTGGATGGGCGCGACGTCCCGGAGACCAGCGCTTTGGAGTACCTTCTGCCGTTTGAGGCGTTTTTGGCGGAACTTTCCGACGCGCGGTTTGACGCGCGGATCGCTTCTGGCGGCGGGCGGCAGATCATTACCATGGATCGCTATGAGGCGGATTGGGCGATGGTGGAGCGCGGCTGGCGAACCCACGTATCGGGCGAGGGAGAGCAATTTTCCCGCGCTTCCGAAGCGGTAATGGCGCTGCGCGCGCGGCAGCCGGGTCTCGCGGATCAGAATATGCCGCCCTTTGTTATCGCGGAAAACGGCGTTCCGGTTGGGCGCGTCAAGGATGGGGACGCGGTGGTTCTCTTCAATTTTCGCGGCGACCGGGCTTTGGAGATCAGCCGCGCTTTTACCGAAACGCGGTTTTCCGCGTTTGCGCGCGGCTCGCTTCCGGACGTCGTTTACGCGGGAATGCTGCAATACGACGGCGACCTCAAGATTCCGGAGCGCTTTCTTGTTTCGCCGCCCGCCATCCGCAATACCCTGGGCGAGTGGCTTTCGGCGTCTGGCGTTTCCCAGTTTGCCTGTTCTGAGACGCAAAAATTCGGGCATGTCACCTATTTTTGGAACGGGAATCGTTCCGCAAAATTTGCGGGCGAGGTCTGGCGTGAAATTCCCAGTGACAGGGTTTCGTTTGAGGAGCGCCCCTGGATGAAGTCTGCGGAAATTGCCGACGCGATGATTGAGGCGATTCAAAGCGGCGCGTACCGGTTTTTGCGCTGCAATTTTGCCAATGGCGACATGGTGGGGCATACCGGGAATTTCGTGGCGGCGCGTTTGGCGGTTGAGGCGCTGGATTTGGCGCTTTCTCGTCTGCTGCCCGCGATTCAGGCGGCGCGCGGCGCGGCGCTCATTACTGCCGATCACGGAAACGCGGAGGAAATGTTTGAACTGGAGAAAAAAAGCCGACAGCCGATATTGGACGCGGAAGGGCGTCCCAAGGCGAAAACCTCGCACACGCTGAATCCTGTGCCGCTTTTTTTCTATGCGCCCGGATACGCGCGGCAATGGACATGGAACGGCGATATTTCTCATCCTGGACTGGCGCACCTTGCCGCGACCGTGTCCAATGTGTTGGGGTTTGCGAAACACCCGGATTGGGCGGAAAGTCTGCTCTGTTACCGCGCGGACTGAACCTCGTTTGCGGACTGCGCAATCAACCCGCCAGCGGAATGCCTCTGGCGGGTTGTCTTTTTGGGGCGGGAAGGTCAGACGCGGAAGCAGCGCAGGGTTTCGCCGACTTTTTCCGTCGCGGTCAGCAGTTGCCGGACGCTGGCGGCGGCAGATTCGGAAGCGGCGTGATTTTGCCCCGTCATGTGCGAGATGGATTCCACGCGCTTTGATATTTCCGCGCTGGTATGGCTTTGCTCTTTCAGGGCGCTGGAAATGGAGGCGACCGCTTCGGAAACGCGCATGGCTTCGGCGCGGATGGAGGCCATGCGCTCGCCGGCTTCCTGCGCGAGCGATTGTCCGGACTCCACTTGTTTCTCTACTCTGGTCATCTCCTTTACCGCGTTATTGGCCGCGGTTTGAATTTTTCCGATCATGCTGCCGATGTCCCCGGTGGAGTTCGCCGTCCGTTCGGCGAGTTGTCTGACTTCGTCGGCGACGACCGCGAAGCCTTTTCCCTGTTCTCCTGCGCGCGCCGCCTCAATGGCGGCGTTCAGCGCCAGAAGGTTGGTCTGATCCGCGACTTCCTTAATGACTTTGACGACCTCCGTAATATGCCGGGATTCTTCTCCCAGAGATTGAATGACCTGCGCGGCGGCGTCGACGGCGCGCGCGATGGAAGTCATTTCCTCGCCGGTTTTTTGGATGATCGTATTGCCTTCCTCAGACAGCGCGCCCGCTTTTTCCGCCATGTCTTGCGCGTCGGCGGCGCCGGCGGAAACCGTTTGAATGGATTCTGTCATTTCTTCAATGGAAGCGGCCATAGCGGCGGCGGATTCGCGCTGTTCCGAGGAGCCTTGCGCGACCTGCCGCGCCGCGTCCGCGACGGATTCCGTGAGGCCGTTCACTTCTTCCATTTGTTTCTGCACCCCGCAGAAAGCCGTTTGCAGGCGTTCAATCATGTGATCCAGCGCGCGCGCGATGCGCCCGATTTCATCGCCGCTCGCGTCGTTGAGCCGCCGGGTTAAATCCAGATTGTCCGCGATTTCGGCAATGGCGTTTTGCGCGCGCGTGAGCGGGGAAAGCTGTCGGCGCACCAGGACGCCAATGGAGCAAATGAGCGCGGCGATCAGCGCGGCATAACCCAGGTTCTGCCAGGTCTGGAGCGTGGAGAAGGCGCCCGTGAGTTCCCGCGCGGGCGCGGAAGAGACGATGACCCAATGAAAGTCCGGGTGGTCACGGAAAGCGGCGACCTTTGTTTCCAGGCGGCCTTGCGCGTCTTTCCACGGATAGGAGATAAAGCCGTTTTTTCGCGCCATGATGCTCTGAATTTCAGTCTTTAGGCCGTCTTCCAGGGAATTGATGGTTTTTCCCTGAAGTTTCGGGTGCGCGATGAAAAAGTCCTCTTTGCTGTCTCCTATGCCTTCGCTGATCAGAAAAACGTAGCCGCTTTGGCCGATGACGAGCTTGTTGGTGAGGTCGCGCAGATGGTTGAGGTAAAAATTCGCGTCAACGCGCACGGTAAGACCGCCGATGACCGCGCCTTTTTCGTCTTTCAGCGGCATAGCGCCCAAAACATAGAGATTTCCGCTGCGGTTAATAATGCCCGTATAGCCTTGGCCGGCCAGAAGCGTCTGGACATAATCATCTGTGATGACTTCGCCATCCCGGTATTTCCCGTCCGCGCTCTTTAAAAGCGTGCTGGCGCGCAGCATTTTCCCGCCGCTTGCGACCAAAAACGCGGGCGAGACAGAGGGGTTTGCCTCCTGATACTTTCGCAGATACGTTTGGTTGGCGATACCGGGAATATTCCCGAAAACGAGTTCGGGAATATTTTTCCCGTTGGCGACAGTGAGCGTGTTTCCGGTCATGCGGTGAGAGGGAAGGGAACGGGAAAATTCATCCAGGGAGTTTTTTGCCTGGGAAGCCATGCTCTCTTTGGCGAAATTCAGAAAGTCCGAAAGCAGAACGACTTGCGTGTCGAGCTGCTTTTCACTTTCCGCAAGCGCGAACGCCTTGGAGCGCGCGCCCAGAAACAGCGCCAGAGAAATGGTGATGACCAGGGATACCAGGGTGATGCCAATCAAGGTTTGCCATGCCAATGGCAGTTTGCGTATGGAAAACATTTTGATTCTCCTGACTTGGATGTGCGTGATAATTATATCCCATACAAATTAAATTTCAACAAGTATATTTTGCATAAAAAATATGATTGGCATGGTCTGGGAATTTCCGTGGCATACTGCGCGTGCGGGATGGAAAAAGACGTTCGCGCCGTTTTACGGAACAGGGTTTGCCTTTGGAGTTTGCTATGAATAAAGCCTGGGTCAAGGCCATTTTGTTGCTGCCGTTCAGCGTTCTGGTCGTTGTGCCGTCTCTTGTGCTGTATGCCGCGGGCTATGTTTGGCCGGGGATTTCTTTGGTTTTTTGGGCGCTGGGCCTTCCGCTGGCTTTGTTTGGGTTGAGTTTGGCGGTTTGCTGTATGCGGCTTTTCGCCACGCACGGGGAAGGAACTCCCGCGCCTTGGGACCCCCCGCGCAAGCTGGTGCGGACGGGGCCGTACCGTTATGTCCGCAATCCCATGATTCTGAGTGTCTTGATTTTGCTTCTGGCGGAGGCGGCGCTGCTGGGCTCCGGGGTGATCCTGCTTTTGTTTCTGATTTTTTTTCTGGGCAAGACGTTGTACTTCGTCTTGTGGGAGGAAAAGGAGTTGGAAGAGCGTTTCGGGGAAGACTACCTGCGCTACAAGCGGCATGTGCCGCGCTGGATTCCTCGGACAACCGCCTGGGACCCAGAAACGACCTAGGCGTTTTCAGCGCGGACGGTCTGCGGCGGCGGCGGGAGCGGGGCGCGCGGTCAATTCCTCCAGCACTTCAGAAGGCGCTTCCATCGCGGCGGAATCAATCAGAATGCTGACCCGTCGGTTGCGCGCTCTGCCTTCCGCAGTACTGTTGCTTTCCACGGGGCGCTGCTCGCCATAGCCGATAGCGGTGAGATTTTGCGGGTCGACGCCCGCAGCCGCGAAGAGCCGCAGCACGGTTGTGGCGCGCGTGGCGGATAATTCCCAATTGGAGGGGAACTGCGGCGTATGAATGGGAACGTCGTCGGTATGTCCCTCAATCGTGACCGGAAAGGCATTGCTGGCGATGACCTGGGCGACTGCCTCCAGCGCAAAAACGGATTCCGGCTCCAGGCGCGCCTGACCGGGCGCGAATAGAACGCTGTCGTTGATTTCCACCGTTACGCCCCGGCTGGTCTCCAGGACGCGCACTTTGCCCTGGCGCACCAGGGGCGCGAGCGCTTCCATGATGTCCCGCGCCATATTGCGCATTTTGGTGCGCTGTCGGTTTTTCGTGTCCTCGGCGTTTTTGTTCGGACGCGCCATTGGCAGCGCTACGGGCGGAGCTCCCGGCGGAAGGACTACCAGTTCGCCGTTGGTGTTGGTAAGACTGCGAAAGGCTGTATTGAGCGATTCGGAGAGCACCCGGTATTTGCCCTCGTTGACGGACGAGAGCGCGTACATGACCACAAAAAAAGCAAACAGCAAGGTGATGAAGTCGGCGTAGGAAACCAGCCAGCGGTCGAGATGCTCGTTCTCTTCCGGAGATTTTTTGCGGCGGCGCATGATGGGCTGGCTTTCTCTTTTTTCGTGAAATCCGGAGCTGCGGCGTCAGCGCCGGGCGCCGCGCAGCGGGCGCTTTTCAGAGGGTTCGTCCTGCGCAAGATACCCCATCAGACGGTTTTCGATGATGCGCGGATTTTCCCCCAGGGAAATTCCCGAAAGCCCGTCCAGCACAATTTCACGCGCGCGGATTTCTTCGGCGATGCGGCTTTTCAGTTTGTTAAAAATCGGCAGATAAACCAGGTTGGCCAGACCCACGCCGTAAATTGTGGCGACAAAGGCCACCGCGATGCCCGCGCCCAGCTTGGAAGGATCCGTCAGATTTTCCATCACGTGAATCAGGCCCAGCACCGCGCCCAGAATGCCGATGGTGGGCGAATAGCCGCCCGCCGCCTCCCATACGCGGGCAGACTGGCGCAGATTGTCTTCCCGGGCGTCCAGGGCTACTTCCAGAATTCCGCGCAGACGCGATTCATCCACGCCGTCCGCAAGCAATTGCAGACCGCGCCGCGCCAGAAAATCGTCAGTTTCCAGGGCGACTTTTTCCAGCGCGAGCAGACCTTCCCGGCGCGCCAGATGACTCCAGCGTATTACCTGGGCGATCACTTCCTGATAGGGCTGCCGGGGCGGAAAAAAAACCCAGGCGCTCATGGCCAGACCGCGCCGGAAGACGGCAAAGGGCGTTTGTAGCATGACCGCGCCCAGCGTTCCGCCCAGCACAATGACCAGCGCGGTCGGCTGCGCCAGCGACAGAAGATTGCCGCCCTCCAGCGCCTGACCTGCCGCGATGGCGCCGAGACCCGCCAAAAGCCCGAATAGACTTAGTTTATCCATGATGCGCTCACGCGATTACGCACGTTTTTCACGCCGTCCTCCGGATTTTTCCGGGCCGAGCAGACAGGCGCGCAAACGCACGATAATCTGGCTGTGCAGCTGCGAGACGCGGGACTCGGAAATATTCAGCACTTCGCTGATTTCCCGCAAATTCAGCTCTTCCTCATAATAAAGCGACATGAGCAGTTGTTCGCGTTCCGGCAAGCGGGCAATGGCCTGAACCAGATTTTTGCGCAAATCCATGTTTTCCAGGATGACGCCCGGATCGTTTTCGCTGTTGCCCAGATGTCTGTCCAGAAAACCGCCGTCGCCTTCCTGCCCTTCAAAATCTTCCAGATAAAGCAGCTGATGCCCGCGCGCGTCTTGCAGTAACCTCTGATATTCCTCCAAAGGCATGCGGAGCGCCTCTGCCAGTTCGCTTTCACTGGGCGGGCGTCCGCTCTGGTGTTCCAGCTGCCGCGCCGCGGATTCCGCTTGACGGATAGACTGCCGGACTTTTCTCGGCAGCCAGTCATTGCTGCGCAAACCGTCCAGCATCGCGCCGCGGATGCGCTGGACGGCGTAAGTTTCAAACTGCGCGCCCGCGTTTTCCCGATAACGCGCGCAGGCGTCCAGAAGCCCGATCATGCCGTTTTGCACCAAATCATTTACGTCTACGTTGGCGGGAAGTCTTCCCAGCATGTGATAGGCAAGACGTTTGACCAGCGTTCCGTATTGTTCAACAATTTGCTCGCGGTCAATTTGTCCGTCGGCGGTGTACATTTAAGCGTTCAAGGCATGTGGAATGGGGAGAGAGGCAGAGTGTAGCAGATGCGCGACAAAATGCTCGACCCCGCCCGAATCGTAGCCGGCGTCCGGCCAGCTATAAAGACGGTCGGCAAAACGACGCAGCGCCGTGGCTGCCGGATGATCCGGCAAGACCTCTGTCAGGGGCTGACAGAGTTTTTCCAATTCCCGAAACGCGCTATCCACCGGGATCGCGCCGCCGTATTCCAGGCGCGCGATCCCCTTTTGCGCGGCCAGCTGCTTCAGGTTGTTGAAAATCAGCAATCCATCCTCCGCGCGTTTGACGCGGTTGACCAAAATGCGGAACTGCCGCCGCGCGGCGGCTTGACTGACTTTGCGGATGAGCGCGTAGGTATCGGTGATGGAACCCTTCGCGCCCGTGACGACCATGACCGCTTCTCCTGCCGCGAGTCCCCAGGGCGAAAGCCCTTGCGCGTGTTCGGGGGAGCTGTCAATCAGCAGGACTTCTACCGGACACGAGAGCGCGGCGAGACCGCCCAGAAAAGCGTCCCGCTCATCGGCGGAAAGGCGCGTCATGGAGCGGGCGGCGCGCGCCGCGGGCAAAATTCTCAGTCCCGGCGTCGGGGAGAACAGCACTTCCTCCAGCGCGCGCTGGCGGCGCAGGGTTTGCAGAAGGTCTCCTGCCGCGCGACGCCCGAAAAAAGCGGAAAGGTTGCGCCCGCCGTTTTCGTCAATGAGCAAGACTTCCTGTCCTTGCCGCGCGAGTTCCACCGCCAGATTGGCCGCCAGCGTGGTTTGTCCCGCTCCGGAAGTCCCTGAGGCGAAAGTGAGAATCCGCAGCTGATGGCGGGTGAGCAGACGCCGCAGCCCCGCCGCCTGGTCAAGGTCAAAGTCAGCCACGACCGGCCTCGGATGTGTCCGTGGCGAAGAGTCCCGAATTGGCCATCATCAGGCCGGGTTCCAGGCCCGACAGGCGGTGCGCCGCGTTCGGGGCGTCCCGGAAAGCGCGGTGCAGAAGATACATCCGGTTGGGCAGGTGCAGATCCTCCGGCACGCGCTGGCCGTTGGACATATAGGCGAGCGACAGGCCGTGCCGGATAATGGCGTCTACCGCCGGGGCCAGCGTGGCGGCTTCGTCAATTTTGGTCAGCACGCAGCCGGCAAGGTCATCGCCGCGATAGGCGCGCACTACGTCGTCCAGCGTATCGCCGCGCGCGGTCGCGGAAAGGAGCAGCAGACGGCGGACTCCGGAAAGGGAAAGCATGGCGTTCATTTCCGCGACAAGCCGGTCTTTCTGGCTCATGCCCATCGTGTCAATCAGCACCATATGCTTTCCGGAAAGCTCGCCCAAAATCTGCTGTAAATCTTCCGCGTCCCGGGCAAGATATACGGCCACGCCCAGAATCCGGCCATAGATGCGCAGCTGCTCGTAAGCGCCAATCCGGTAGCTGTCCGTTGTGACCAGCGCGGTTTTGCTGGCGCCGTGGCGCAGCACGCAGCGAGCGGCGAGTTTGGCGGTCGTTGTGGTTTTGCCTACGCCCGTAGGGCCGGTGAGCGCGTACACTCCGCCCCGGTCAATCAGGTCTTCTTCCGCGATAAAAAGATGTTTGTTCGCTTTTTCCCGGCACCAGGTCATGGCCTGGGCAAGTTCCAGATTTTGGGGAAGGTTCGCGCTCAGATCGCGCGCCAGACACGGGGAAAATCCAGCGTCCAGCATTCGCCGCAGCGCTTCGGTTTTGGTCGGCGCCTGCCGCGCGGTTTCGCCCCAGACAAAGCCTGCCAGCTGCTGTTCAATCACTTTGCGCAGGGAGCGGATTTCATCAATCATCGCCGCGGTGGATTGCGAGACGCTGTCATCCAGCGCCTGGATGCTTGCCGCGCGCCCGCTCTGCGTGCTTCGTTTCAGGGCGGGCGTCATGGGGATGCCCGCGTTAACAAGCGGCGTGTCGCGATTCGGAGAGGGGGCGGAAGGGCGCGTGCCGGCGCGCGTTTCCGGCTGGGTGACGATGCGCTCGGCGCGAGAGAGCAGCGAGGCGTGCATGGGGGGCGGCGAAGAGACGCGCGGGGCGCTTGCGAGGGCCGAGTTGGAGATGCGTACCTGATAGGCGTCATCGTCATCGCGCAGAAAGGCGGAGTTCGGCTTCCTGGAGACTGCGGCGAACGGCGAAGGAGCGGGAGCGGGTCTTGTCTTTTCCTCTACGGGAGAGGCGATGGACGCCATATCGCGCGCGGCGACGGCCATAATCTCTACGCCGCCGTTCGGGAGACCGCGATTGGAGAGAATAATGGCGTCCTGCCCCAGCGTTTCCTTAACCTTGCGCAAAACCTCGCGCGCGTTGGCGGCGGCAAATTTCTTGACGTTCATGAACGGCCTCCGATGATAGAGGTGATTTTGAGAAGTCTGTTTTCAGGAATTTCATTGTGCGCGACAACCTTCATTTGCGGGATGTTGCGCCGCAGGAAGCGGGAAAGCAGCAGACGCAGCGCGGCGGGGACCAGCAAAACGGCGGGCAGTCCCAGGTCTTCCTGACGTTTCGCGGCAGCGGCGGCTTCTTTGAGAAGCCCGTCCGCCAGACCCGGCTCCAGGACTCCCGCGCCGTTGATGCTCTGTAACAGCAGGCGTTCCAGCTGCGGGTCCAGCGTCATGACTTGCATTTCGCCTGTGCCGGGATAGATGTCCTGCACAATCGCGCGCCCCAGCGCCACGCGCACCTGCGCGGTAAGTTCGTCAATGCTCTGGGTGCGGGTGGCGTGATCGGCCAGCGTTTCCACGATGGTGCGCATGTCGCGGATGTGGACGCCTTCGTCCAGCAGGTTTTGCAGCACTTTTTGCAGCGCGCCCAGCGAGAGGGTTTTGGGTACGAAATCTTCCAGCAGTTTGGGCATTTCCTGGCCGAGGTGTTCCAGCAGCTGCTGTACTTCCTGACGTCCCAGCAGCTTGGCGGCATGGGTAAGGAGCAGCTGATTCAGATGGGTGGCGATGACGGTAGAGGCGTCCACTACCGTATAGCCATAGGCTTGCGCCTGGTCGCGCAGGCGCGTTTCGATCCAGATGGCGTTCAGGCCGAAGGCCGGGTCCTGGGTTTTTATGCCTTCCAGATCGCCGACTACCCGTCCGGGATTGATGGCGAGATTCTGGCCGGGGAACACTTCGCCTTGCCCGACTTCCACGCCTTTCAGGAGAATCCGGTAGGCATTGGGCTTGAGTTCCAGATTGTCGCGGATATGCACGGATGCGGTGAGGAAGCCGACGTCCTGGGCGAATTTTTTGCGGATGCCCCGGATGCGGCGCAGCAGTTCGCCGTCCTGCGTTTTGTCGACCAGCGGGATCAAGCGATACCCCACTTCCAGCCCCAGCACGTCCAGCGGCATAACGTCCGCCCAGCTGGCCTCCTGGCTTTCCTGGCTCTTGCTTGCCTGCGGTTTGGGCGGCGCGGGGCGCGCGGCGGCGCGCCCGCTTTTCTTCATCATGTTCCAGCCCAGATAAGAAAGGCCGCCGGCAAGAAGCAAAAAGACGAGATTGGGCATACCGGGGATTACGCCCATCCCGCCCAGAATGGCGGCCGTGATAAAAACGGTCTGGTGATTGCGGAATACCTGGGAGGCAAACTGTAGGCTGACTTCGCGCTCATCCGACACCCGCGTGACGACCATGCCCGCCGCGATGGAAATGACGAGGGAGGGGATTTGCGCGACCAGACCGTCGCCGATGGCGAGCAGGGTATAGGTGCGCGCCGCGTCGTCAATCGCCAGATCGTGCTGAATCACGCCGATGATGAGGCCGCCGATGATGTTGATCAGGGTGATGATGATGCCGGCGATGGCGTCGCCGCGCACAAATTTGGAAGCGCCGTCCATGGATCCGAAAAATTCCGCCTCGCGGGCGATGTCGGAGCGGCGCTGGCGCGCTTCGTCCTCGCCGATCAGTCCGGCGTTCAGGTCCGCGTCAATCGCCATCTGCTTGCCGGGCATGGCGTCCAGCGTAAAGCGCGCGGAAACTTCCGCGACCCGTCCCGCGCCCTTGGTAATCACCATGAAATTGATGATGACGAGAATCAGAAAAACGATGATGCCGACCGTGTAGTTGCCGCCGACCAGAAATTGTCCGAAAGCCTCAATGACCTTGCCGGCCGCCGCGCCGCCGGTGTGGCCCTGAATCATCACTACGCGCGTGGAGGCGACGTTGAGCGAGAGGCGCAGCAAGGTTGTGACCAGCAGCACGGTGGGAAAGACGGAAAACTCCAGGGTTTTGCGCACCTGAATGGCGACGAGCAAAATCATGACCGACAGCGCGATATTGAAGGTAAACAGCACGTCCAGGATGAAAGGCGGCAGGGGCAGCACCATCATCGCCAAAATCATGATGATGAGGACAGGCGCGCCGATTTGCGCGGGGGAAACGCGCGCGAAGAAGCCGGGGATCGCCAGCGCAGCCATCAGGCGGCCTCCGGAACGGCGAATTCAGGAGGCACGGCGATTTCTTTGGGCGGAACGGGATAGCGCCCGCCTTCTTTTTTCCATTGATTCAGCTGATGGATATAGGCCAGCACTTCCGCCACGGCGGCGTAGAGCGGCGCGGGAATCAGATCGTCGAGTTCCGCGTGCTTATAAAGAGAGCGCGCCAGAAGCGGCGCTTCCAAAAAGGGGACGCCGTGTTCCGCGCCGATGGCGCGGATTTTCCGGGCCACTTCCCCCATGCCTTTGGCGAGCACCTTGGGGGCGCTCATGCCGGTCTTGTAGGCCAGCGCGACCGCGAAATGCGTCGGGTTGGTGACGATTACGTCGGCTTGCGGCACGGCCGCCATCATGCGTTTTCTGGCCGCCTCGCGCTGCAAACTGCGGATGCGCCCCTTGACCATGGGATCGCCTTCGGTTTCCTTGGCTTCCTGGCGCACTTCTTCCTTGGTCATTTTCAGCCGGTCATAGTATTGCCAGATTTGGAAAGGCACGTCCGCCGCGACGATCAGGATCATGGAAGCGACAACGAGAAGGAACGTCAGCGTCAGAATATTTCCGGCGCTGGCGAGCGCCTGATCCAGCGGCTGAAGCAGGAGGCCAAAAATTTGCTCTCTTTCGTTCCAGAGAATGAAAAAAGCGACTCCGCCGATCAGCAGGGATTTCAGAATGGCCTTGGCCAGCTCCATGAGACTGTTCCAGGAAAACAGGCGCCCCAATCCAGAAATGGGGTTGAGGCGGTTCAGATCGGGGACGAGCGCTTTACTGGAGAAAACCCAGGAGTTGAGAAGAAACGGGGGGATGAGGGCGGCGACGATCAGGGCGGCGATGAGCGGCGCGAAAGCAAGCATGGCGTCCATGCTGATGTCGGCCAGACGGGGGAAAATCAGCTCCGGTTCCTGCAAAAAAGCCGGATCAATGGATAGCCCCTTCTGCATGAGGCGCATGGCGCGTTCCGAGAACCAGCCGCCCAAAAACCAGAAAGACGCCGCGGCGACGATAAGAACCAGAAAACTGCCCAGCTCCCTGGAATGGGGAACCTGGCCTTCGCTACGTGCCTGCTCAATGCGCCGACCCGTAGGCTGTTCAGTCTTTTCGAGATCGCTTCCTTCTGCCATGACTTATGCCGCCGTAAAGGTGGCGCTATTATAGGAAAAAATCAAAAAAATTAAATAGGTAGCGTGTTTTTTTTATAAATTAAATTAACTTTGACCGCTATGTGTCGAGAAAGCGACGTCTTTCCTTCTGCGCACAGGGGACGCTGTCTGCGGCGTTCCGGGGCGGGGATGATCGTTTCGATGACCTGTCGGCGGGAAGCGCATGTACGGGACGCCGAGGGCGGCGCCCCTTAATTGCGCGCGGCAGAATCCATACCCGCGCGGGCGCTTAATAAGCGCTCCTGCAACGAACGCGCAACGCGCGCCGACGCCCCTACGCTCGTTTGCGTCTTTTCCGGCGAACGCTCTTGTCCCCGACAAACAACTGCGCCGCGCGTTCAGTCCATGCCTGATAGCGTTTCATCAAGTCCGCGACGATTTCGGCTTTCGTCGTCCTGGGCGAATAACCGTAGAGCTTCATCACGGCGCGATCAGGGGCTGTATGCGCCTTGTTGAGTTCCGGCGGCATGGTCACGGATCATATAAATCCGCAAGGCTACTTTCCGGGAACCGGGCGCGGGAAGAATGACTCTTTTGCGTCTCTTATTAGAGGATCGCCTGAATGCCTCGGCTGTGACGTTCATTGGAAGACGCGAAAAGCCCGGAACAGTCCGCCCGGACGGCGCATGAGTTGCAGGCGTCAATATATATTTTTTTATAATCCGAAATGCTTTGTCGGGCAAACGGGCGCAATACGTGCGGAAGAACGCAAAGCGGAAGATTGTATAAAGAAAAAGGGATTCCGCGATAATGTAAGTATTTGACAGCGTCAGTCAGTTGTTTTTGATAATCAATGGGATCAATCCAAAGAAAATTCCAGTTTTTTTTCACATATCCCATGTTTTCCATACCCATAAGCGCGATATGGCAGACAAAAGGAAAATTCCGGTATATAAAATCCATCAGAGAAACTAGGCGGGGTATGGTTTGTTTATGCAAGACAACCCGAATTTCCACGGTTAATCCGGCGCGCGCCGCGTTATACAGGCCTGATACGCTTTCCTGAAAGGCTCCGCGCGCCTGTACGATCCAGTCATGCAAAAACGAAGTATCGGAGTACAACGGAATTGCCGACAGAAAATTCTTTGGCGCGGCGGCAGCCAGGGCGCGGGTGAAAGCAAAATCCCGAAAACGGCGGCCATTCGTCAGCATGGTTACGGGAGTATCGGGAAAGCGTTCCGAAATAACGGACAAAAGCCTTACTAGATGATCTCCAAGTAATGTTGGTTCTCCGCCGCTGATTCCCAGATGACAGGGCGGATCACGAATGAATTCGAGCAGCTCAAAATGTTCCTTGATGAGCGAAGGAATGTGATCCTCTTTAGGGGGCTGCGGGCACATTATGCAGTTACTGTCGCATTGGCCGGTTGCGAAGATTGTGTTGAAGCGCGAGTCTGGTCGGTACAAAATATCTATGCGACCGTTTGGCGATATGGCGACAATCGCCCCTTCGCTTATGGACGCCAAGTTAGAAACGCCAAGAAGCAAAGGAATCGAGCCAATATTTTTAGGTGCGTCTAATGAAGGCGACAAAATCGCGGCATGGCCATGCAATTCAGAAGGGGCTGCGGCGTCGTTTTCGGAACGCATGGATAGAACCGTCCGGACTCCCGGAGAAATCGAAGCGCCAGGGAAAACCACGCGCGCAAGAAATCTCTTTGTGACCTCCGTGCCGTTAGAAATTACCTGCCTATCCTTTTCCGATACAGGAAACACATTCCCGCTCGGCACAGCTTTTTCCTTCGTCATTTCCATCCCTCCTAAAAAATCAAACAGCCTTGTGCGAAATAACCGCATGCACCGACGGGACGTCGGTCTCCACGGCAGAAGGCGCGAGACATGTGAAATCGCAGTGCGCCTGATACACCGGAGCGGCATAGGATTGAAAATCCTCGTGATCGGAAAACGTCATAGAGATTTCCTTCATCTCCGCAGCATCAAAAACAACCCAGTTCGCAAGCAGAACCGCTTTCACCGCGCGACGCATCGCCAAACGTTCATCCGCATTCAAACTCCAGGCAATAATCGTCAAACGGTAACGAGACAAATACCCTTCAACATCCCGCCACACGTCGTCCTCCGCCTCATATGCGGATAACCCCAAATCGCCGCCAATAAAGTCCTGCTCTTCCGCGTCGCTTTGTAAATGCACCGTAACCACAGGAAGCGTCGTTTCCTCCAGCAGCGGGGACGCAATCAATACAGGAATCCCCCCAGACGGATGCAGAATCTCTCCCCGCTCGACATAACTCCGCAGCCCCAATTCCAACCTGTCGCGTACAATCCCGACAACATCAGACGACATGTCCCGAAAGAGAAAACTCGGCGTAACCGACTTAACTGACCCACCAGACCACGAATCAGCAACGCGATAAAACGCGCCATAGAAATAAGGCCGCCGATTGTCAATCGCCACATAATCCGTGAGACCGGAAATAGGATCGCCTTCGTAAATCAGCTTCGTTTCCGTATCCGCCGGGTCGATAAAAAGACAAGGAGCGTCTCTTCGATAAACGCGCATACGATCCGCGCCGGGAAGAGGCTGAAATATAAGAAACGCGGCATTTCCAGGAGGAAGGGCATAAGCAAGTGCAATCATGGTTACGCATGGTTGCGTCACGACTCCCAGAAGACAAAACAACCTGCGCTATTTTTTCCCCAAGGCGCGATTTACCGCTTTTTCCAGCAAGGGCGCAATTCCCTTCGCGGTATCTTCCATAAGCCTCATTCCTGGCCGCTGCCCTATCATCCAGCGATTAGACTGCCATTCTCCCATTACCCGAAAAGTCAAATACGCGGACGATTTGCCCTTCCCGGCGGAAGTCTCCATACGCACCATCCCCGCGTGCCGGTCTGTACTGTGGCGTTGAGAAAGACGACCAGACAACCCAGACGGCAACCTTTCCCCCCAGTGATACGATGCCTTCGGAACGACAGAGCCTGTCGCCGAAATCCGCGTCCCCATCGACGATACCCAAGACTTATCCAATTCTTTCGCCAGACGAAAAACAGAACGGGGCGTCCCGCCGGAAGCCGACGGAACGTTGTGCCGAAACGGAATAATCAGATACTTCTGCCCGACATGCGCGCCTCCCTTTGCCTGTCGCGTCTTTCGGGAAGTCTGCAACATCCGCTTCAAGTCCTTTTCCGGCCTTCCCCGCTCAATCTCAACCGCGTACTTATAGTCAGAAACGATTTCAGCCGACAAAGCCCCGGTCATGCGCCACGAAACGGATTCCGCATACGGCTCTTTTTCCCCCGCCCACAGCTTCGCCTTCCAGACACGCGACCGCCATTCCTCCGCGCCGCCATCCGCAACGGAAGCGACGGCGGCAGTCAGGCGCGGAGACAGCGCCGCATAAACCTCGCGCGGAAGCGAGGCAATCTCCGACAGGTCATACGTCACGCTATACATGCCCAATCCTCGAACACCACGGGCAAGACGCTCCGCCCTCTACCACCAAAACGCTCCCCGAAGGAAACCGCAGCACACATTCAGCGCCAACAACAAAAGAATCAAAAGACTTTTTTAGCAACGCAGCGCCGGGAACAAATGGCTTGCCGTCGTTTCTCCTTGCGTCTTTCAGCAAAAGTGCTATGCTGACACTGCGTCCTGTAGTTGGTTGAGCAGATTCGGCGTGAGTTTCACGCAGGGTGTGTAGTCCCGGCAGGACGCTTCCTATTTCTACGGCGGCAATCGCGCGTAACTTGGTTTTTTCTCCGCTCCCCTCTCCCTTATAGTCACGCACAATCAGTTTCACGCGATACAGACGCCCTCCAATCTCAAGCGGCGCAAAAAAATTGTGAATCGCCTGTACATCTGGATTCTTGTTCACAAAATCTTCGTGTGATTCCGCCAAGATAGCGCGCGAAACAAGGCTTTCAAGGGCATAAATTGCGGAAAACGCATATGGATTCCCAGATTGATAGACAAGTCTTTTTTTATCGTCTTTCGCCATAACCAACATCCAACCCGTGTCTTTGTTTTTCGCCCCATCAATCGGGAACATTGACAAATGAAGAAGAGCATTGCTCCGCATTTCTTCGCGCGTTCTCCCAAACTCATTCCCTGTAATTGAAGAAACGACAATGTCCGGCAAGTCAAACAGTCCGCGCCGCTGTCCGAATCTCCATCTGAACCCCTGCGTAACCACGCTTTTCGGACGGTCGCGCCTCTCATAGTCACGCACCCGCGTACCGTCATGG
>JAIRPW010000044.1 GCA_031256795.1 Zoogloeaceae bacterium
GGCGTGGCGGCAAAGTACGACGCCTCTTCCGCCTACGCCAGCGCGCATCTGGGCGCGGGCTATGTCTGGAAGCTGACGGAACAATCCGCGCTCGACCTCTACGGCAAAGCGTTCTGGACACGGCAGGAGGGCGATACCGTCAAACTCTCCACCGGCGAAAAGGTGAAGTTTGAGGACGCGGATTCCACGCGCGTAAGACTCGGCGGACGTTTTTCCTACGCCGTGAATGACCGCCTCACCCCCTACGCCGGGCTGGCGTGGGAGCATGAATTCGACGGCAAGGCCAAAGCCAAGACCAACGGCTACGACATTGACGCGCCGAAACTGAAAGGCGATACGGGCGCGGCGGAATTCGGCCTCGTCCTCAAACCTGCCGCAGCCTCGCCGCTCTCGCTGGACCTGGGCGTACAAGGCTACGCCGGCCGACGCGAAGGGGTCACGGGCAGCGTCAGGATGAGGTACGAGTTCTGACGCAAAACGTTTCACAAAATCATGCAGGGGCGGGTCTTGTACCCGCCCTTTTTTATGCACAGAGGCGCAAAGCGCCGAAATTGCAGGGGCGCTTGCCAAGCGCCCGAAACCCCAAAACAGTCACTCCGCGCGAAGTTTGCGTCCGCGCAGAATGGTAGATTTGAAGCTCGGCAACTTGTCGTCGTTTTGCCTTGCAAAAATCCTCTCTCGCAAGAACATGGCATAAGAACAAACTTCCCGAACAGAAAGCGGGGGCAAGCCCCCGCGCTCCATACAAGCGGCAGAATGCCGTCCCCGCATCAACATTCCGCCGCATACCTCCCCGGACTGCCGAAACCCCGTTACACGGCGGCGCGCAACGCCTCCGCCTTGTCCACCGCTTCCCAGGAAAATTCCGGCTCATCACGGCCAAAATGGCCGTAGGTCGCGGTTTTTCGATAGATCGGGCGCAACAAGTCCAGCATACGCACAATCCCTTTGGGGCGTAAATCAAAGTTCGCGCGCACCAATTCCGTCAGCTTTTCATTGCTGGCCTTGCCGCTGCCATAAGTCTCCACCATGACCGACGTCGGCTCGGCTACGCCGATGGCATACGACAACTGCACGAGGCAACGTTCCGCCAAACCCGCCGCCACCAAATTTTTGGCGACATAACGCGCCGCATAGGCCGCCGAACGATCCACCTTGGACGGGTCCTTTCCAGAAAACGCGCCGCCGCCATGCGGAGCCGCGCCGCCATACGTATCTACAATAATCTTCCGCCCGGTCAGGCCGCAATCGCCCTGCGGGCCGCCCACGACAAAACGCCCGGTAGGATTCACCAGATATTTGACCTGGCCGCGAATCAATTCCTTCGGCAGCACCGGCTTGACGATTTCCTCAATTACCGCCTCGCGCAACGCGTCCAGACTGACGTCCGGCGCGTGTTGCGTAGATAACACCACCGTATCAATCGCGGCGGGCCGCCCGTCCTCATAGCGCACCGTGACCTGGGATTTCGCGTCCGGACGCAGCCAGGCAAGCCGCCCGTCGCGCCGCAGCTGGCTTTGCCGCTCCACCAGGCGATGCGAAAGATAGATCGGCAACGGCATAAGCGCCGCGGTTTCCCGGCAGGCGTACCCGAACATCAAACCCTGATCGCCCGCGCCCTGATTCAGCGGATCGTCCTGCGCGTGATCCACGCCCTGCGCGATATCCGGACTTTGCTTGTCGTAAGCGACCAGCACCGCGCAACCCTTGTGGTCAATGCCGTATTCAGTATTGTCGTACCCGATGGAACGCAGCGTATCGCGCGCAATCTGGATGTAATCAATGTTCGCGCGCGTACTGATCTCGCCCGCCAGCACCACCAGACCCGTGTTGCACAGGGTTTCCGCCGCCACGCGGGAGGTTTTGTCTTCGGTAAGAAGCGCGTCAAGAATCGCGTCTGAAATTTGGTCGGCCACCTTGTCAGGATGGCCTTCGGAAACAGATTCCGAAGTGAAGAAATAACCGCTCATGAAAAAACTCCTGGGACCTCGTAACTGGCGTTGCCAGCCCTGGCCCAGGAGCGGCGACGCTTTAGCAGTATTTTTGAAGTCGCCCTGCAAGTTGTCTGCTTAACTCGGCGACAGTGGTAATCTTAACTGTTTTTTTCTCTGACGCAAATAACATTACATGCTGTATTTATTCCGTTTGCTAGGACTCTTGCCGCTTCTTTGGCTGCACCGCCTGGGCGCGGGCGCGGGGCTTTTCGCTTACTTCGCCTCGCCGCGCTACCGGAATCAACTGAAAGCCAATCTCGCGCAAGCCAAACTCCCTTCCGCCCTGCGTATTCCCGCCGCCCGCGAGACCGGAAAACAGGCTCTGGAAATTTTTCATATCTGGCGCAAAACACGAACGGAAGCAGCGGCGCTGGTCACAAGCATCCAGGGACAGGCAGACCTGGACGCCGCGCGGCAAAACGCCAAAACAAGCGGGCGCGGCGTGCTTTATCTCACGCCGCATCTGGGCTGCTTTGAGATTACCGCGCAATATTTAAGCGGACTGGATCACCTTACCGCGCTGTACCGTCCGCCCAGGCAAAAAGCCCTGCAAACCCTGATTCTTTCCGGGAGACAACGCGATACGCTGCATCTCGCTTCCGCCGATCTTTCCGGTGTGCGCGCGCTCATCAAGGCCTTGCGGCGCGGGGAGGCCGTAGGGCTTCTGCCCGACCAGACGCCGCGCGCGGGCGAAGGGCTTTGGCTTGATTTTTTTGACCGCCCCGCCTACACCATGACGCTGGCCGCGCGCCTTTCCGAAATCGCCGGCGCGACGCTCTTCGTCTGGGGCAAACGCCTGCCGGATGGGCAGGGGTATCATCTATGCTGTTCCGCGCCCCGCGCCCCGCTTACGGGCGATATTCGCGCGCGCGCCGCGCAAATCAACCGGGAAATTGAGGCGCTCATCCGCCAGTGCCCCGCGCAATATCTCTGGGGGTATCACCGCTACAAAACCCACCGGGGAATTCCGCCAGCCCCCGCCATATGCCAGGAAAATCAGGAAAAAAACTGATGCCGCCGATCTCTCGTTTCTTCGCCCGTTTTTTCGCGCGCTGCGCCCTCTTTACGCTCTGGCTCCTGCATTGGCTGCCCTTGCCTCTGCTGCGCGTCGTCGGTCGCGGCCTCGGCGCGCTGGCCTATCGTTTCGCGCCCGCCCGCCGCGCCGTTGCCCGCGTGAATCTCGCGCTGTGCTTTCCCGATCGCTCGGAAGCGGAACGGGAGCGGCTGACGCGGACGCATTTCACGCTCTTTGCGCAAACGCTTCTGGAACGCGGTCTTTTGTGGTGGGCTTCGCAAAAACGCCTCTCCCGGCTCATCGTTTTCTCCGGCGCGGAACGCCTGGATCGTCTGGCCGGACAACCCGTCGTTCTGCTCGCGCCGCATTTCATCGGCCTGGACGCGGGCGGCATGGCAATTCTGCTGCATGGGAAAGGCGTAAGCCTCTATTCAAAACAAAAAAATCCGGTATTCGACCGGCAGTTTCGCGCCGGACGTATGCGTTTTCACGGAGCGCTGCTTTTTTCCCGCCAGGATGGCATACGCCCCATTTTGAAGGCGATGCGCCAGGGACTGCCTTTTTACTATCTCCCGGATATGGATTTAGGACGGCGAAATTCCATTTTCGTGCCTTTTTTCGGCGTCGAGGCAGCGACGGTTCCGGCGCTTTCCCGCATTGTCCGCGCGACGGGCGCGAAAGTTCTGCCCATTCTTACGCGCCTGACCCCCCAGGGTTATCACGTGGAGATTCTGCCGCCCTGGGAAAACTTCCCCGGCGAATCCATTGAGGACGACACCCGCTTTATGAACCGCGCCATTGAAGAGTGGATCATGGCCGCCCCGGAACAGTATTATTGGCTGCACAAGCGCTTCAAGACCCGCCCCGCCGGGTCTCCCTCGCTCTACCCGGATTTTATCTCCTGAAACATCATGTCGGATTCCAAACTGTCTCTCCGCCCCGCCACGCAGGATGATTTGCCAGCGCTCGCGCGTCTGGCGCGAGAAACCTGGCTCGCGGCCTACACGGGCATTGTCCCGGACGCGCAGATTGAATACATGCTGGCGCAACGCTATAACCTTGAAGCGCTCTCCGAGATACTCGCCGCGCCGGACAAGTGGCTGGAACTTGCCTTCTGGGAAGAGCGGCTCGCCGGATTCGCCCTGAGCGAACCCTATGACGCGCGCGCGCGAAAGCTCGATCGTCTCTATATTCACCCCGACTGGCAGCGGCGCGGCGTCGGCGGAGCGCTCGTCCGTCAGGCCGCAGAGCGGGCGCGGAACCTAGGCTACTCCGAATTGATTCTTTCCGTCAACAAGCGCAATGAGCAGGCGCAGCGCGCCTATAGAAAATACGGGTTTCTCCAGCGCGAGGCAACGCAAACGGACATTGGCGAAGGCTTCATCATGGACGATTACATTCTGGCGCTGAAACTATGACGTTGGAAACGTTCGCCGTCCTGCTGCCCTGGTTTGCCGCCGGTCTTTTGAGCGGCGGACATTGCGCGGGCATGTGCGGCGGCATCGTTGGGGCGTTGTCTTTTTCCGGCGCGCCAAAACTCTCGCTGCACCTGGCCTATAACGGCGGACGGCTTTTTTCCTACGCGCTCGCGGGCGCGCTCGCGGGCGCGGCAGGTGCAGCCAGCCTTGCCCTGGCCGCGCAAGAGCCTTTGCGCCTCGCAATCCTCATTCTCGCGCAGCTGCTTTTGGTGGGCATGGGCGCGTACTTGATGGGCGCGGTCTGGACGCTTTCCTGGCTGGAAAAAGCGGGAGGCGCGCTCTGGCGGCGCGCGCGCCCTTTCTCCCGCCGCTTTCTGCCCGCGCGGCGTCCCGGTCAGGCTTTTTTACTGGGAACGCTGTGGGGCTGGCTGCCATGCGGCCTGGTGTACACCGCTCTGGTCAGCGCCCTGCTTTCCGGTTCATGGACGGCAGGCGCGGCGCGGCTCTTTGCCTTTGGCCTGGGCACTCTGCCCAATCTTCTGCTGGCGGCCTTCCTGTTTCAACGCGCGCGCGGAACGTTGCAAAAACCCTGGCTCCGCGCCCTTGCCGGATTCTCGCTGATATTTTGGGGAGTCTGGGGATTGTACCGGGCGCTTTTTACGGCCTGAGGAAGCGTTGTTTTTCTGTCGTTTTCCTCTGCGGCGTCTTGTCCGCAGGAAAGAATCTCTCCCAAATTCCTGAGCGCAAAAGCAACAGCCTGACGGCGAATTCCGCACCGGTCTCCTTCCAGCAAAACTCGCCGACTCGCGCGAAATCCCGCGCGGGACGCCCAGGCAAACGCGACCGTCCCCACAGGCTTTTCCCGCGTCCCGCCTTCCGGACCGGCAATACCGGTAATTGCCAAAGACCAGTCCGCGCGGCTTTCTGCCAGCGCGCCTTCCGCCATGCCGCGCGCGGTCTCTTCGGAAACCGCGCCATAGACCGCGAGAACCATTTCCTGAACGCCCAGGCATTCCCGCTTGGCCGCGTTGCTATACGTGATAAATCCCCGCTCAAACCATGCGGACGCGCCTGACAGCGCGGTCAGCGCCTGCGCCGCCATTCCGCCCGTACAGGATTCCGCCGTCACGAGCGATTCCGCGCGCGCCACCAGAAGCGCGCCGACCCGTCCTGCCAGTTTTTCCAGCGCCCGCTCTGTAATGGCTGTCATACGCATTCCTCATATCCAGGAAAGAAGCCGCTGCGCCGCGGCAAGCGCAAGCAAGGCATAGCCCGCCGCGACGACGTCGTCCATCATCACGCCCAGTCCATTTTTGACGCGCTCATCAAAAAAACGAGCGGGCTGCGGTTTGACAATATCGAAAAACCGGAAAAGCGCAAAAGCCGCCATCTGCCACCTCCACGTCTCCGGAATGAGGAACAGTACCGCCCAAAATGGAACAATTTCATCCCAGACAATGCTGGGATGATCCGGCTCGCGCAGCGCTACCCCGGTTTTATGGATGGCGGAAACGCCCAGCACAAAAGCCAAAAGCAGAAAAACGACAAATTCCGCTTCCGAAACCAAGGGGCGCAGCGCAAGAAAAGAAGCCCAGGCAAACAAAGTTCCCGCTGTTCCGGGCGCCCACGGCGACAAGCCGCTACCACATCCCAGCGCGAAAAAATGCGCGGGATGGGAAAACAAAAAAGCCAAATCAGGGCGCGTTACCGGGGATTTTTTCATGCGAAAAGTATAACGCCGAAGCGCTCCGCAAAACACATCCGTACTCGTGGAAAACAAAAGACACAAATTCCTCTGCGATTCATAAAGTCGCAAAAAAACGACAGCGGCGCCATAAACGCAACATTTTTTAGATATAACCAGAAGTTCTACCTTTTCACCAATAATCTTTACATTATTATTTCCGCAGTTTTTCGCGCCATTCAGAATGGCTTTTCCTTCTGGCATTGAATGGCAGATGATTTTTCTTTCTTTCCAAGGAGTTCTCATGCGTAAAAAGACACTCGCGCTCGCTCTGGCGGCCCTCGCTTCCGGAGCGGCTTCGGCGCAAACCAACGTTACGGTCTATGGCCTGATTGACGTTGGCTTTTCTCACCGCGGCGACAACATCACCCCGCACACATCGTCCCAAAACAAGATTGACGACGGCGTCTCTTCCGGTAGCCGTCTGGGTTTTAAGGGCACAGAAGACTTGGGCAACGGTCTCAAGGCGGTCTTTACCCTGGAAAACGGCTTCGGAGCGGATACCGGCACGCTCCGCCAGAGCGGGCGGCTCTTCGGGCGGCAAATCTTTCTTGGCCTGACAGGCAGCTTCGGTACGGCCATCGCGGGACGTCTGCATACGCCGCATTACTCCTTCCTGGTCGACATTGACCCGTTCGGCTCCGGTCTTGTGGGACGGTATCGCAATGTGTTTGACGTAACGCACGCCAAAAGCACAGGAGTCGGCGGCAAAGACAGACTAAACGCGGGCGGCGAAAACCTTTTTGACCCGGTGCGCGTAGATAACACCATCGCCTACGTCTCCCCCACCTTTGCCGGCTTCAACGTCACGGCGGCCTATTCGACCAACGCCATTCTGGACGAGCATACGGGCAATAACCACGACAACACGGTGATTGCCCTCTTGCCGCGCTACAAGAACGGCCCTGTGGACATTGGCGTTTCCTACCACCGAATCAAGGATGATGATCGCGGCGCGGGAGTCAACGGCCTCGTCAAACCCAAGATCACCAACTGGGTAGTGGGCGGCGCTTATGACTTTAACGCGCTCAAGCTCTCCGCTTTCTATGACCGCAACAAAGCATCTGCGGACGGCATTAAGGACGTCACGCTGAAAAGCTGGCTCATCGGCGCGAAAGTGCCTTTCGGCAAGCACACGGCATTGATCTCCTACACCCAGTCCAAGCTGGATGACGGCACTTCTGGCGGCACGTTGCTCGGCAAGGGAAAAGCGAAGCAATGGGCGCTCGGCTACACCTATGACCTCTCCAAGCGCAGCAATTTCTACGCCGCCTACGCCAAAGTCAGCAACGAGAAGCACGATGGCGAATATACGCGCAACATCTCCGTCGGCGATGGCTCGAACGGTGGCAGCGGCTACCAGAACGGCTTCCAGTTCGGCTTGCGGCATAAGTTCTGATTCCGCCCGCCAGAACATCTGGCAGACCGGGACACGACAAAAACGGGCGTTGTAAAAACGCCCGTTTTTTTGCGCGCGGAGACAGTCAAACGATATAGTTTCCATATTTACAATATTTTCAGGTTCAGCCAAAAGAACCGCGCTTACCGCGCGGTTCTTTCTTTTAAAGTTCGCCTGTTTTTCCGGGCGTCTGGTTGTTTCGGCATTCAACGGCGCGGAAATACTTTTCTTTTTTCCCCTGTCAAGGAGTTCCCATGCGGAAAAAGATACTCGCGCTCGCGCTGACCGCCGCTTCCTGCACGGCTTCCGCGCAATCCAATCTTGTAGTTTATGGGCTGATTGACGTGGGATTTTCCCGCCGCGGCGACAACATCGCCTCCGGCGTATCGCCCAAAAACAGCATAGATGACAGTCTGTCCACAGGCAGCCGCATCGGATTCAAAGGAGCGGAACATCTGGGCGGCGGCGTCAAGGCGTTTTTCACGCTGGAAAGCGGTTTTGCGGCGGATACCGGCCAGCAGCGCCAGAGCGGACGACTCTTCGGACGACAGGCCTTTTTCGGGCTAACAGGAAATTTCGGCACGGTGACGGTTGGGCGCGTCCATACGCCGCGCTATCTGTTTCTGACCGCGATTGATCCCTTTAGGGGCGGGCGCGTGGGAAGCTACCGCAACGCGATCTCCGCTCCCTCGGCGCTTACCGCAGGAGGAGAAAATCTTTTAGACCCCATCCGTCTGGATAACGCCATTGCCTACACTTCTCCCGCCTTCTCCGGATTCAACATCACGACGGTCTATTCCGCCAATGCCCTTCTGGAGGAGCATGAGGGCAACAAGCATGACAATACCGTATTCGCCTTCTTGCCGCGCTATGTCCACGGGCCTTTAGACCTTGGCGTGTCCTACCACCAAATCAGGGACAGCGGCAAGGGCGCAGGCGTCAATGGCCTCGTCCGAGCGAAAATTACCAATGGGGCGGTTGGCGGCGCCTATGACTTCGGCGCGTTTACACTTTCCGCCTTTCACGATTACAGCAAAGCCACGGCGGAGGGTATTCGCAAAATCACCCTGAAAGCCTGGCTCGTCGGCCTTCATGTGCCATTCGGCAACCACGCAGTGCAGATTTCCTATCTCCAGTCCCATCTGAACGACGGCCACGATCTAGGCAAGGCAAAGCAATGGGCAGCGGGCTACACCTACGCGATTTCCAAACGCGCCGAATTTTACGCCGCCTCCGCCAACATCAAGAACGCGAAAAAAAACGGCGTCTACACACGCAAAGCCTCCGTAGGCGACGCGTTCAACCCTGGCGGCGGCTATCAGCGCGGCGTTCAGTTCGGCCTGAAATATAGTTTCTGACTTTGGTTCCGGTATCGCCCCACAGCAAAATGGGCGTCCTTACAACGCCCGTCTTTCCCGCGGTTTTTCCCATTCCGCCCGCCATACCTCAAGCAGCGTCTCCGGCCTTTAGTCGCGGCGCAGGGAGCATACGCCGCTCAGAACCTGCAATTGATTTTCCCGGGCAAAATTTTTCAGATAATCATAGGCCTGCGGAGAAATCTCGCGCAGGACCCCGTCCACGAACACCGCTTTTTCGCCGTTATAGTCGCCGGGACTGGCATACGGGGAATAACGCATTTTTTTCGTCGCGCCGAAAGCGGAAAGCACGCCGCACAGCCGTTCCGCCCAATCGCCCGGACGAAATTTCCGCCCTTCCAGCGTGGAGCCTAAAATGATGAAGGAAGCGGTCAGCTCGCTATCCGGGGAATCAAAAAAACCATCGGAATTACTCATGAAAAACCTACGCCCTGTCAGAAAAACGCGCCGGACAAACACGCTTTGTAGAGAAACTGTTTTTGCATTCTAACAGAAGCATCTCTTCCCTTGTTTTTTGCGCGGCAAACTTTCCCGCGCATCCCCGAATACCGCCAGACGGTCAAGCGGTGTTATTATTTTTTTGCCCGCGCGGTAAATTTTCTTCCACCCCTCCACAAGAAAGTCAGCACCATTATGCCCAGCTACCGTTCCCGCCGTTCCACGCATGGCCGCAACATGGCCGGCGCGCGCGCCCTATGGCGCGCGACCGGCGTCAAAGATACGGATTTCGGCAAGCCCATCATTGCCGTCGTCAATTCCTTTACCCAGTTTGTTCCCGGCCACGTGCATTTGCAGCCCATAGGACGCCTGGTTGCCCAGGAAATTGAGGCGGCAGGCGGTATCGCCAAAGAATTCAATACCATCGCCATTGACGATGGCATCGCCATGGGGCATGACGGGATGCTCTATTCGCTTCCCTCCCGCGACCTCATTGCCGATTCCGTAGAATATATGGCAAACGCGCACTGCGCGGACGCGCTGGTCTGCATCTCGAACTGCGACAAAATCACCCCCGGTATGTTGATGGCGGCCATGCGCCTCAATATCCCCGCCATTTTCGTCTCCGGGGGGCCAATGGAAGCCGGGAAAACCGGAGTCGTTGCCGGACACGCCGTCAAACTGGACCTGATTGACGCAATGATTAAAGCGGCGGACGCCCGCGTTTCCGACGCTGAAGTCGCGGATATTGAGCGTCTGGCCTGCCCCACCTGCGGTTCCTGTTCCGGCATGTTCACCGCCAATTCCATGAATTGCCTGACCGAGGCTCTGGGGCTTTCCCTGCCCGGAAACGGCACGCTCTTGGCGACGCACGCGGACCGCCGCAGACTTTTTACCCGCGCCGGACAAATTATCGTGGAACTGGCGCGGCGCTACTATGAAGAGGATGACCCGCGCGTTCTGCCGCGCGCCATCGCCAACAAGGCCGCTTTTGAAAACGCGATGCGCCTTGATATTGCCATGGGCGGTTCCACCAATACCGTATTGCATCTTCTCGCGGTCGCGCATGAGGCGGGCGTGGATTTCACCATGACCGACATTGACCGTCTTTCACGGCAAACGCCATGCCTGTGCAAGGTCGCGCCCGCTACCGACAAATACCACATCGAAGACGTACACCGCGCGGGCGGCGTCATGGCAATTCTCGCGGAACTTTCCCGCGCGGGATTGATTGACCGGGAAACGCCGACGGTCTACGCGAAAACCTTGGGCGAAGCCATGGATACCCATGACGTCAGCGCCATCACCAATCTGGGCGTCCTGGAATTCTATAAAGCCGCGCCCGGAGGCGTTCCATCGCTGGAAGCTTTCTCACAGCAAAATCGCTGGCCGGAATTGGATATTGACCGCACCCAGGGCTGCATCCGTAATCTGGCGAACGCCTATTCGGAAGACGGCGGTCTCGCGGCGCTGTACGGCAATATCGCCGAGAAAGGTTGCATCGTAAAAACGGCAGGCGTAGACGAGTCCATTCTGAAATTCACCGGAAAAGCACGGGTTTTTGAAAGCCAGGAGGACGCCGTGGAAGGCATTCTGGATACCGGCGAACACGGCGTACAGGCGGGAGAGGTTGTTGTCATCCGTTACGAAGGCCCGCAAGGCGGACCGGGAATGCAGGAAATGCTCTACCCCACGAGTTATCTGAAATCGCGCGGCCTGGGCAAAGTCTGCGCCCTTCTGACCGACGGGCGCTTTTCCGGCGGAACTTCGGGGCTTTCCATTGGGCATGTCTCCCCGGAAGCCGCCAACGGCGGCGCGATTGCGCTCATCAGGGACGGCGATACCATCGAAATTGATATTCCCGCCCGCCGCATTCATCTCGCGGTTTCAGACGCCGAACTCGCCGCCCGCCGTAAAGCAATGGAAGAAAAAGGAGAAGCCGCGTGGCGTCCGCAAAATCCCCGCGCGCGAATTGTCTCTAAAGCCCTGCAAGCCTACGCGCTCTTCGCCACCTCCGCCGACCGGGGCGCGGTACGCGATCTGACGCAGGTCAGGCGAACCTAACTCTCCAAACCCTATCTTGGGTATCTTTGCGGAAATCCCGTAAACCCTTCGCCCATCGGCGGATTTTTACGGCGGGCAACCGCAGGGATTCCCGCAGCTTGCCGCTTTCTCCCCTGCCTTTGCCGCCGCGCGCCATCAGGAATTGCCGGAATGGAATACCGCTTCCCGCGCGCTATTTTTCCCCGGACGCGGTAAAGGCAGAATTTTTGGCGGCTTCCAGACACTTTCCCAAAAACCGTCCGGTATGGCTTTCCGGCGTTTTCGCCACTTTTTCCGGAGTTCCCTCCGCCAAAATACGCCCGCCGCCTTCGCCGCCTTCTGGCCCCAGGTCAATAATCCAGTCCGCTGTTTTGATTACGTCCAGGTTATGCTCAATCACGACGACTGTATTCCCCTGATCTACCAGACGATGCAACACCAGCAACAGCATTTCGATGTCGGCAAAATGCAAGCCCGTCGTCGGCTCGTCCAAAATATACAGTGTGCGCCCCGTATCGCGCCGTGAAAGCTCCAGCGCGAGCTTGACCCGTTGCGCCTCGCCTCCGGAAAGCGTCGTCGCGCTTTGTCCCAGCGTCAAATAGGACAAACCTACCTCAGAGAGAGTCTTGAGTTTTCTGGAGACCATCGGAACCGCCGAAAAAAAATCGCCCGCTTCCTCTACCGTCATTTCCAGAATTTCGTGAATATTTTTCCCCTTGTAGCGGATTTCCAGCGTTTCCCGGTTATACCGTTTACCGTGGCATACATCGCATGGCACGTACACATCCGGTAGAAAGTGCATTTCCACCTTGAGTACGCCGTCTCCCTGGCAGGCCTCGCAGCGCCCGCCTTTTACGTTAAAGGAAAATCTTCCCGGCGCGTATCCGCGCGCGCGCGACTCCGGAAGCTGCGCGAACAAATCGCGTACCGGCGTCAAGAGTCCGGTGTATGTTGCCGGATTTGAGCGCGGCGTCCGCCCAATCGGCGATTGATCCACATTGATGACCTTGTCGAACCATTCCAGACCCTCCACGCCGGAATGCGCGGCAGGCTCCGCCAGCGCGCCATGAATGGCGCGCGCCGCCGCGCGGTACAGCGTATCGTTGATCAGCGTAGACTTTCCTGAACCCGACACCCCTGTCACACAGGTAAACAACCCTACCGGCACGGTAAGCCGCACGTCCCGCAAGTTATTCCCGCAAGCGCCCAACAGCACGACTTGCCTGTCCGCCCCCGGCGGACGGCGACGTCCGGGAAGGGCAATGGCGCGCCGCCCGGAAAGGTACGCGCCCGTCACGGAAGCGGTATGCGCGGCAATCTCCTCTGGAAGACCCGCCGCCACCACCTCCCCGCCATGCACTCCCGCGCCGATCCCCATATCCACCACATAATCCGCCGCGCGGATCGCTTCCTCGTCATGCTCCACCACAATGACCGTGTTTCCCATATCGCGCAGATTGACAAGCGTCTTGAGCAAACGCGCGTTATCACGCTGATGCAAGCCAATGGACGGCTCATCCAGCACATACAAAACGCCGGTCAGCCCAGAGCCAATCTGACTGGCCAAACGGATGCGCTGCGCCTCGCCGCCAGAAAGCGTTTCCGCCGAACGCGCAAGGCACAGATACTCCAACCCCACGTCAATTAAAAATTGCAGCCGCGCGTCAATTTCCCGCAAAATTTTCTCGGCAATCCGCGCTTTTTGTCCTTTTAAGTCCAGGGCGGCGAAAAAGTTCCGCGCTTCTTTTAGCGGCATCTGATTGATTTTATGCAAAGTCAGCCCGCCAACCTCCACAAACCGCGCTTCTTTTCGCAAGCGGCTGCCCTCGCAAACAGGACAGGAGCGCTGGCTGATGTAACGCGCCAGCTCTTCCCGCGCCAACGCTGAATCCGTCTCTTTATAGCGCCGTTCCATGGCGGGTAAAATGCCCTCGAATGGCCGCGCCCGCGCGCCTCCTCCGCCCACGCGGGGAAAATCAATCGCCTCCCGCCCCGAACCAAAGAGGAGTACGCGCCGGACATTTTCATCCAGCGCCTCATAGGGCGTTTCTACGTCAAACCCATAATGCGCCGCAAGCGACGTTACAACCTGAAAATAAAAGGGATTTTTGCGATCCCAGCCGCGAATTGCCCCCGTTGCCAGAGAAAGACGCGGATCCGCCACCACCCGTCCCGGATCAAAAAACTGAATCACGCCCAACCCGTCGCATTCAGAACAGGCGCCCATCGGATTATTAAAGGAAAAAAGGCGCGGCTCCAGCTCCTGAATCGCGTAGGAACATTTCGGACAGGCAAACCGCCCGGAAAAAACGTGCGCGACGCCAGAGTCCATTTCCAGCGCGATGGCGCGATCTTCCGCGAAACGCAAGGCGGTCTCGAAAGATTCCGCCAGACGCTGGCGCATATCCGCGCGCACTCGCAAACGGTCAACCACTACGTCAATGCTATGTTTTTTTGTTTTCGCCAGCCTGGGCAGCTCGTCCAGCTCATACACCGCGCCGTCAATTCTCGCGCGCGCAAACCCCTGGGCGCGCAATTCCTCAAGCAGGTCGCGGTATTCCCCCTTGCGTTCCGTCACTACGGGCGCCAAGATCATCAGCTTGGTTTCTTCTGGCAGAGACAGGACATGATCCACCATCTGCGAAACCGTCTGCGCCGTGAGCGGCAGACCGTGCTCCGGACATATCGGCGTGCCTGTCCGCGCGAAAAGCAACCGCAAATAATCATGAATTTCCGTCACCGTGCCGACAGTGGAACGCGGATTATGACTGGCCGCCTTCTGTTCGATGGAAATAGCGGGCGAAAGGCCATCAATCAAATCAACGTCGGGCTTATCCATGATCTGCAAAAACTGCCGCGCGTAAGCGGAAAGAGATTCCACATAACGCCGCTGCCCCTCGGCATAGAGGGTGTCAAAAGCCAGCGAAGATTTCCCCGAACCGGAAAGCCCCGTCACCACAATCAAGCGGTCACGCGGCAAATCAAGGCTAATATTCTTGAGATTGTGCGCGCGCGCGCCGCGAACACGGATCACGTCCATACTGTTTCCAAACTAAATCTTGAGAATGGGAGGGAAAATCAGGCGGCGGGACAAAGCATGTCTTCCGCGCGAACATCCGCCCAGCAATGCGGAGTTTCATAAAGGCGCACCGAATCCAGGCGCAGCCGTCCGCCAAACTTTGTCTGATAGGCCCGCGCGAGCCTTGAAAACGCGATCCGCGCCAGATTTTCCGCCGTAGGCACACAGTCAAGCAGAACCGTTTTGTGCCCCGGAAGGCTTTGCAAAAAACCGACGATCGGCGCGTCATCCGCGCAGACCAGAAAAGCGTGATCCCAGGCGTCCACCAATTCTTCGCGGGCAATGGCCTTGACGTCGGAAAAATCCAGCACCATGCCGCGCGCCGCGTCCCCCGGCGTTTCCACCAGATCGCCCGCCAGCGTAATTTCCAGCGCGTAGCGGTGTCCGTGCAGATTGCGGCATTGGCTGTTGTGATCGGGAATCCGATGGCCCGCGTCAAATTCCAGGCGGCGAGTTACGCGCATAAGAGAGAAACGTATAAGAAAAACAGCCGTTATTATAAGCGTCCTTGCGGAAAAACCCTTTGGAACCCTTTATGTCTCCCGCCTCTGATTTCCTCTCCGTTCTTGCGCACCGACGCGACGCGGCGGATTTGCGTTATGTTTATCCAGTACTTTCCCGCCGCGCCCGCGGAGTCTCCATCGGCGTCAATCTCAACATCAACCGCGCCTGTAACTGGGCGTGTACCTATTGTCAGGTGGAAGGATTACGGCGCGGCGCGCCTGATCCTGTGGAAATTCCCCGGCTTGTCAAAGAATTGCGGCATTTTTTGCGTCTCGCGCGCGAACCGGATTATCTGGCGCGGCATGTTCGTGATGAAGCGCTGCGCCGACTGGCGGACGTCGCCTTTTCCGGCGACGGCGAACCGACCGGCGCGAAGGAATTTCCGGAGATCGTTGAAGCGGTCACGGCTTTGCTGCGCGAGATGGAACTGTCGGAGCAATTGCCAATCCGCCTCATCACCAACGGCAGTCTTATTGAGCGCCGCGCGACGCAAAAAGGCATTTCGCGGCTGGCAGAAGCAAAAGGGGAAGTTTGGTTCAAAGTGGATCGCGGCAGCGCGGCAGGAATGCTTGCGGTCAATCAGACGCGCAGCCAGCCGGAAATCGTTCTGCGCCGCCTTTTATTGTGCGCCCGTCTTGCGCCTACCTGGGCGGAGACCTGCTGGTTTGCTCAGAATGGCCGCGCTCCAGACGCCGCCGAGGAAGAGGCCTATCTCGCGCTCATCGCGCGGGCGGCGCCGTTCATTCGCGGGATTCATCTCTACGGCCTTGCGCGGCAGCCCCGCCCGGAGGCGCTGGAAGGAGCCTCGGCAGCGCTCTCTCGCCTTTCTCCGGAAAAAATCCAATCCTGGGGGGAAACTATCGCAAAAAGAACGGGCGTCAGGGTGGAAATCTTCCCCTGACGCCTGTTTCGCGCTGTAGCCGGTCGTCTTGTAGACGCCAGACATTCCCTTTTTAGGAAGCGGCTGCTTCCAAAGCCTTTTTCTTGTCGCTCGCCTGTTTTTTCAAAGACTTGAAAAGGTCCGGCTCGTACTTTTTCAGATACTCGGCCACATCCACGTCCTCGCGCTTTAACTTGTAGATGTCAATTTGCTCTACGTGTACAAGGCGCAACAGTTCACGCACAGGTTTCGGCATATTGCGTCCGCTCTCGTAGCGCGAACCGCCACTTTGAGTTACATTTACCTTAGACCAAAACTCTTGCTGGTTCATCCCCATGCGATAACGAATCTCACGCGGGTTGAGGTTGCTTTTCCCGTTATTCATGATTTCTCCTTTCAATTTCAGCCAGCACAAAATGAAGTGAACTACCTACTTTTGTTCTATGACAAAAGTCATAACACAAGAAGTCTATCACAAACTGATAGCGTTGTTGCATAGCGCTATCTATCTGATTTGGCAGTCCTCAAAAAACATTTATCGCTAAATGTTTTGTCAAATTATATATTCATAAATGATAAATGCAATACTTATTTGTTCTATTTTACAATTCTAACAAATTTATTTTGGGTAAAAATATTTTTCCGTCATAGTACGTCGGCCTAAACCGCTCTTTCCAAGCGGCTTATCTCGTAGAATTTCACTTTTTAGACCCTGGGCGTGTTTTGTATGCGCATTCCTTCTTCCGTATCACCGCCTGAACCTCCCGTTACATCTTCGCCGCCTCCCTGCGGGAAGCATCCTGCGGAAACGCTTTGGCTTGACTGCCTCTCTGCGGATCGGGAACGTCTTGCCGCAGCTCTGCGCGCCTGTCGGCAAGGAAAGGATAAAGCGCGCGAACGCTATGAACGGGTATTGCTTGCCTCCCGTACTGCCCGTGCCGCGCGTTTGGCTGCCCTGCCTTCCCCTTCTTTTCCCGCTGCGCTGCCGGTCAATGACAAGCGCGCGGAGATCGCCGCGCTTCTTCGCCAACATCAAACGCTGATTGTCTGCGGTGAAACAGGTTCCGGGAAAACCACGCAGCTGCCCAAAATCTGTCTGGCGGAAGGACGCGGCGCGGGCGGCTTTATCGGACACACGCAGCCCCGGAGACTGGCGGCGCGCTCCGTCGCGGCGCGGCTTGCGCACGAGCTGGAAACCAGCGTGGGCGCGGGAGTGGGAGTCAAGGTGCGTTTTCAGGACAAAACGTCCCCGGAGTCCTGGGTCAAACTGATGACAGACGGCATTCTGCTCGCGGAAACGCAAAGCGACCCGCTGCTTCTCGCCTATGACACGATCATCATTGATGAAGCGCACGAACGCGGCCTCAACATTGATTTTTTGCTGGGTTATCTGAAGGAAATTCTGCCTCGCCGCCCCGATTTAAAGCTCATTTTGACCTCCGCCACCATTGACGCGGAGCGGTTTTCCGAACATTTCCACGGCGCGCCGGTGATTGAGGTTTCCGGGCGGGTTTATCCAGTGGAAGTACGCTATCGCCCCGTTGAGGAAACGCGCCCTTCTGACGCGCCTCTCGCGCTTTCGGAACGAGCCCCGGCTTCCGGTTCCGCACTCCATGACGCGATCGTTGACGCCTGCGGCGAACTGGCGCGGCTGGGCGAAGGCGATATTTTGGTATTTCTGCCCGGAGAGCGGGAGATTCATGAAGCGGCGGAAATTCTGCGCCGCCACCATCCCGCGCACACGGAAATTCTTCCGCTTTACGCGCGGCTTTCCGCCGAAGAGCAAGATCGCGCCTTTCGCCCGCATGGAGGACGGCGCATTGTGCTCGCGACCAATGTCGCGGAAACCTCGCTCACGGTGCCCGGAATCCGTTATGTAGTGGATACCGGTCTGGCGCGTTTGAAGCGTTATTCCCATCGCAACCGGATTGAGCAATTACGGGTAGAGAAAATCAGTCAGGCGGCGGCGCGGCAGCGTTCGGGGCGCTGCGGGCGCGTTGCGGCGGGCGTATGTATCCGTCTTTATGAAGAGAAGGAATTTTCCGCGCGCGCGCCTTATACCGATCCGGAGATTTTGCGATCCTCGCTCGCCGGTGTGCTTTTACGCATGAAAGCGCTGGGGCTTTCCGAGGCGGAGCGTTTTCCTTTTCTTGACCGCCCGTCGGACAAAGCGATTCACGATGGGCGAAAAGTTCTCATGGAACTGGGCGCGCTGGATAACGCGCTGCGCTTAACCGAAATTGGGAAAACGCTCGCGCGTCTGCCGCTGGACCCCAAACTTTCCCGAATGCTGGTAGCCGCGCGGGAACGCGGCTGTCTCAAAGAAGCGCTTGTTCTTGCCGCCGCGCTTTCCGCGCAAGACCCGCGCGAGCGTCCGCCAGAAAGACAGGAAGCCGCGGACAACGCGCATCTGCGCATTTTTTTCCCGGCGGGAATCAACGCGGAAAAGTCAGAGTTTCTGGGCTGGCTGCGCCTTTGGGAATGGTTTACCGCCGCGATCGCGCATAAAAAATCCAATAAAAAGCTGGAAGAGCATTGCCGGGCGAATTTCTTTTCCTGGCGGCGGCTGAAAGAATGGCGGGAAATTCACGCGCAGCTGCGCGCCATGACCGCGGAAATGGGCTGGCGGGAAAATGAAACGCCCGCCGAGTATGCCGCCCTGCATAAGGCGCTGCTCACTGGGCTTGTCGGCAATTTCGGCCAGCAGACTGAAGAAGGCGGCGGCATGTATCTGGGCGCGCGCGGCTTGCGCTTTTTTGTACATCCCTCCTCTTTCCTGCAAAAAAAAGCGGGAGGCTGGATCATGGCGGCGGAAATCGCCGAGACCACGCGCCCTTACGCCCGTTGCGTCGCGCGGATTGAGCCGGAATGGCTGGAAGAAATCGCGCCGCATCTGCTCCATAAAACCTATCTTGACCCGCATTGGGAAAAAAAGGCCATGCAGGTTATCGCCTGGGAGCAGGTGACGCTCTATGGCGTCATCATTGCCGCGAAACGCCGCGCGCATTACGGTCCGCTTGACCCGGACAGCGGGCGGAAAATTTTTATCCGTCAGGCTTTGGTCGGCGGCGAAGTTGATGAACGTTACGCACGACAATGGGCGTTTTGGCGGCACAACCGCGCGCTGATTGCCGATATTGAGCGCCTGGAGCATAAGCAACGGCGGCAGGACGTGTTGGTAGAAGATGAACTCATCGCCGCTTTTTATGAAAGTCGCATTCCAGAGGGAATATACAACGGCGCGGCTTTTGACCACTGGCGGCGCGAAGCGGAACAAACGCAGCCAGAACTGCTTTTTTTGCGCCGCGAAGACCTGATGCGTCACGCCGCTTGCGAAGTCACCACAGACAATTTTCCGCCGGAACTTGTCCTTTCTGGAACGCGCTATGCCCTTTCCTATCATTTTGAACCGGGCAGCGAGCGGGACGGCGTAACCCTGGACGTTCCCCTGCCGCGCTTAAATCAATTGCCCGAACCGCCTCTTTCCTGGCTCATCCCTGGACTTTTACGGGAAAAAGTCATTCAGCTTCTCAAAACCCTGCCGCAAAAAATCCGCGCCCGCCTCGTTCCCCTGCCGGAATGCGCCGAGGCATTTATCGCCTGGAGCGGCGAGAACGCGACGCGCAAGGAACCGGGACTGCTGCCCGCGCTCCTAGAGTTCATTCGCGCGGAGCGGGGAATCACGGCGCGGGGCTGGGAAATCACGGAGGACGCCTTTCGTCCGGACGCCCTGCCCCTTTATCTCTCCATGAATCTTGCGCTTCTGGATGAACATGGGCGGCGGCTGGATATGGGGCGCAGTCTCGCGCAGCTTAAAAGCCGCTGGGGTGAAAAAGCGCGGGAAAGCTTTTCGGCGGCGCGGGAAAATCTTCCGCCGGATTCGTCCGCGCCCACTGAGTATGCGCGGCTCACGGACTGGACCTTCGGCGCCTTACCGGAATTGCTGGAAATTCAGCGGGACGGCGAAACTCTCATCGGCTATCCAGCCTTGCGCGACCAGGGCGATTCAGTGCGCATCGAGGTCTTTGATACTCCGGAAACGGCGCGCGCGATTTCCGAAGCGGGATTGCTGCGTCTTTTTCTGCTGCGCTTCAGAGACCGGGAAAAGCCGCTCGTTCGGCAGATTCCGGATTTTTCCCGCATGGCAATGCGCTATATGGCGCTGGGCAGCGCGGAAGAGCTGCGCTTGCAGATTCTGCGTCTGATTTTTACCCGCGCCTGTCTTGCCGAGCCGCAGCCGCGCGACGCGGAAAGTTTCACCGCGCGCTGTGATGAGGCGCGCCCGCGCCTGGGGCCTATCGCGCAGGAAATCGGGCGTCTGGCGGGCGGTATTTTGGAGGACCGGCAGACGCTGCAGAAAAAAATCCTCGCCGTCAAGGCGCATCCGGCGGCTTTTGCCGATATGGAGGCGCAGATTGCCCGCCTTGTGTACGGGAAGGTTTTCTTGACTGAAACGCCTTTTGAGCGCCTCGTTCATTTCCCGCGTTACCTAAAAGCAATCGGAATGCGCATAGACAAACTGAAAAATGACCCGGCGCGGGACGCCCGCCTTCTCGGCGAGTATCAGCCGCTCTGGGCGCAATATGAACGCTATCGCCAGCGGTTTTCGCGCCAGAGGCAAGGCGCGGCGCATCCAGAACTGGAACAGGCGCGCTGGCTTCTGGAAGAGCTTCGCGTCGGTCTTTTCGCGCAAGAACTTAAAACGCCCGCGCCGGTTTCCGTCAAACGTCTGCAAAAGATTTTGGACAATTTGAACGCCGCATAGAATAAAAGCCGCCGCGCCCGCGTAAAAGCCATATCGGCAGACTAACTGCCGCGTCATAAAAAAGTCATATTGACCTCCTAGAATGTCTGCGTTTCACACGTTTTTTCAGAGGGTATTCGGACGGATTTCCCCTCCCGGATTTCCAAATCAAAACGTTTTTGCGACTTATATGAACAAGGAGTTCTCATGCGGAAAAAAACACTTGCCCTCGCTATTGCCGCCGCCTTTTCCGGCGCGGCTTTCGCGCAGCAGTCCAACGTGACAATTTACGGCCTCATTGACATGGGCTTTTCCCATCGCGGCAACAACATTAACGCGCATACCGGTTCCCAAAACAGCATTGACAGCGGCGTCACCGCGGGAAACCGCCTGGGCTTTAAAGGATCGGAAGACCTGGGCAACGGCTTAAAAGCCATCTGGCAACTGGAAGCCGGTTTCAACGCGGATACCGGCGTCTCCCAGCAGAACGGGCGTCTTTTTGGGCGGCACGCCTCCCTAGGGCTTTCCGGCGCTTTCGGCACGGTACAGGCGGGACGCTTTTACACGCCGCGCTACATCCTGATCTCCGACATTGATCCATTCAAAGCCGGTACCGTAGGGCGTTACACGGATGTGTTCAAATATGGCCAATCCGACGTTACCCGCGTTGATAACGCCATCGCCTACGTTTCTCCCTCCTTCAGCGGCTTCAACGTGACCGCCGCCTATTCCACCAACACCAACTACAGCGCCGCTACCGGCGGGCAGGAAACGCTCGGCAACGAAACGGACGTGCGCGCTATCGCCCTGATGCCGCGCTATACCAACGGTCCGCTGGACGTCGGTTTCTCCTGGCAAGACCTTAAGGCGAAAAACGTCAACACGGCCAACATAGACAAATCCGACGCCACCTACAAACAATGGACCCTGGGCGCGTCCTATGACTTCGGCATGGTCAAGCTGGCGGCGGTGTATGACAATTACAAGGCAGACAGCGGAAAAGCCGCCGACGAAAAGGAAAAACTGAAAAGCTGGCTTCTGGGCGCGACCGTTCCTTTCGGCAAAAACGCGGTTCAGATCGCCTACCACCAGTCAAAACTGGATGACAAGACCGACAAAAGCGCGGGCAAAAGCAAAAAATGGGCGCTGGGCTACACCTACGAGCTTTCCAAACGCACCAGTTTTTACGCCGCCTACGCCAAAACTACCAACGACAACGCGAAAAACGCCCACGCGGACAAGGTGCAGCGCAAGTCCTACGTAGATGACTCTTCCAACAGCTACGCGGGCTATCAAAGCGGCTTTCAGTTCGGCCTGAAGCATAAATTCTGATTCCGGCCTAATACCGGAAAACACGGCAAAAGCGGACGCCGCAAACGCGTCCGCTTTTTCACGCCGTCTTTTCCCCTGCTCAGTCCCAGGCCAGCGCGCTCCCGGTCTGGTATTCGGTTACGCGGGTCTCAAAGAAATTCTTTTCCTTGCGCAGATTGGCCTGTTCGTCTAGCCAGGGCAGCACGTTCTCCGCGCCGGGAAAAGGCTCCGCAAGCCCCGTCTGACGGGCGCGGCGGTTGGCGATAAAGCGAAATTGCTGAAGATGCGCGTCCGCGCTATAGCCGAGAATCGGCGTCTTGAGGATATATCCCGCATAGGCGCGCTCGGCGGATTCCGCTTCATCCCACAGCGCGCGCAACGCTTTCGGGTCAAGCGTCACGCTTTCTTCTTCCAGCAAAGTCCGCACAACGCGAATGCCGAAGGCGCAATGCAGCACCTCGTCGCGCATGATGTATTGCAGCTGCTCCGCCGTACCTTTCATCAGCCCGCGCCGCTGAAGCGCGAAAATCGGCGTAAAGCCGTTGTAAAACCAGCATCCCTCAAAAATCGCGGCAAAGAAAAAATAGGAAAGCGCGAATTCACGCAAAGTATCGCGGTCAGAAAGATCAAGGCCCGAACGCAAAACCTTTTCCAGACGCCGGTTGGTCAACGCGATTTTCCCGTGAATTTCCGGGACAACGCGGTAGCGGTTGTAAATATCCGCCGCCTCCAGGCCAATGCTTTCAATGCAATGCTGATAGGTCCAAGTATGCAGCGCCTCCTCAAAAACCTGACGCGCCTGATAAATCTGCAATTCAGGCGCGCTCATTTTTTCCATCACCGCCAGACCAACATTGCGCATTGCCAAAATATCCGACGTCGTAAGATAGGCCAGCACATTCTCAAAAACATGCCGCTCGGCTTCGGTGAGTTTATGGTGATAATCGCTCACATCCTGCGCCATCGAAATTTCCAGCGGCGTCCAGTGATTGCGGTTTGCCTTGAGGAAAAAATCCCATGCCCAGGCATATTTGAACGGAACGAGCTGATTGACGTCCGCCTTGCCGTTAACCACGCGCTTGTCTGCGGCGCTGACCGGCGCGGGCGCGGAAGAAATCCCGCGCGCAAACGCACGCTCCCGCGGCGCGCTCTCCCAATCCTCAAAACCGGGCGCAATCATTGGCAGGCCTCGCAATCTGGATTGTCAATGCCGCAAAACACAGGCGGCGCGACGTCGGGAGAATCCTCTTGCGCGTCGGTTTTTTCGCCCTGGCTCGCGCCCAGCGCGCGCAGATAATATGTGGTTTTCAACCCGCGCTTCCAGGCCGTCCGATACATTTCATCCAGTTTTCTCCCGGACGGTCGCGCAAGATATAGATTCAGCGACTGCGCCTGATCAATCCATTTCTGGCGGCGCGCGGCAGCTTCAATGAGCCATTCGGGAGCAATTTCAAACGCGGTGCTGTACCGCGCCTTGATTTCGTCAGGAATACGATCTATCCGCGCCAGCGAACCGTCAAAATACTTAAGGTCCGCAATCATGACCTCATCCCAAAGAGCAAGCGCCTTCAACTCGCGTACAAGACTCTCGTTGACAACCGTAAACTCGCCAGACAAATTTGATTTCACATAGAGATTCTGATAAACCGGATCAATGCCAGCGGACACGCCAACGATATTGGCAATCGTCGCGGTCGGCGCAACGGCGACGCAGCAGGAATTCCGCATTCCATACCGCGCGATACTCGCCTTCAACTCCTCCCAATCCAAACGCTGCACACGATCAATTTCCACCTTCTCTCCGCGCTCTTCCTCAAGCAAACGGATAGAATCCAGCGGCAAAATCCCCTTGTCCCACAAACTGCCCGCAAAACTGGAATAGCGCCCGCGTTCACGCGCCAAACCGGAGGAAGCCTGGTACGCCAAATAAGAAACCAATTCCATGCTGGCGTCCGCAAATTCCATCGCTTCTGGCGAGGCATACGCCAATCCCAACTGATACAGGCAATCGGCAAAACCCATGATACCCAGACCTACGGGGCGATGGCGAAGATTCGCGTTTCGCGCCTTGGGCGTCGCGTAGTAGTTCAGGTCAATCACGTTATCCAGCATACGCATGGCCGTTTGCGCCGTACGCGCCAACTTCTCCCGATCCAGCGCGCCGTCTTTCAAATGGGCGGGCAGATTGACGGAGCCCAGATTGCATACGGCAGTCTCCGAGTCCGAGGTATTCAGCGTAATTTCGGTGCACAGATTGGAACAGTGCACTACGCCCACATGCCGCTGCGGCGAGCGCAGATTGCAGGCGTCCTTGAAAGTCATCCAGGGATGCCCGGTTTCAAACAGCATCGTCAGCATCTTGCGCCACAAACGCACGGCGGGAATTTTTTTGTACAGCCGGATTTCTCCCGCGGCAGCCTGCGCCTCAAACGCCTCATACGCCGCCGCGAACGCCGCGCCGCATTTCTCATGCAACCCCGGCGCATCCGAAGGAGAAAACAAAGTCCATTCGCCTTCGGCAATCACGCGCTGCATGAAAAGGTCTGGAATCCAGTTGGCCGTATTGACGTCATGCGTGCGGCGGCGCTCGTCTCCCGTGTTTTTGCGCAAATCAAGAAAATCCTCAATATCAAGATGCCAGGTCTCCAAATAGGCGGAAACCGCGCCTTTGCGCTTTCCGCCCTGATTGACCGCAACCGCGGTATCGTTGGCAATCTTGATAAAAGGAATCACCCCCTGGCTACGACCATTCGTGCCTTGAATGCGGCTGCCGAGCGCGCGTACCGGCGTCCAGTCATTGCCCAGACCGCCCGCGTATTTTTGCAGCAGCGCGTTTTCACGAATTGACATGAAAATACCATCCAGATCATCCGGAATGGTGGTGAGATAACACGACGACAACTGAGAATGCCTTGTACCACTGTTAAACAGGGTTGGCGTGGAACACATAAAGTCAAAACTGGAAAGCAAATCATAAAACTCAATGGCGCGAGCTTCGCGGTCAATCTCGTTCAGCGCCAAACCCATCGCCACGCGCATAAAAAAGAACTGCGGCATTTCAATGCGCCGACCGTCAATATGCAGAAAATACCGGTCATACAGCGTTTGCAAACCAAGATAGGTAAAACGCCGATCCCGTTCAACCTGCAAGGCCCGCGCCAATTTCCCGGTATCAAACTCCGCAAGCCGGGTATCCAGCAATTCCGCGGCAACGCCGCGCTGAATGAACCCGGAAAAACTTTCCCGCGCGACCCGCGCCCGATCTTCCTCCGCCACAGGCCGCCCAAAAACCTCCCCGGCAAGATGATCAAGCAACAGCCGCGCCGCCGCAAAGTTATATCCCGGATCCCGCTCAATCAGGGAACGCGCCGCGAGTATCAGCGCCTGACGCACATCAGACATGGGAATCCCGTCATAGAGATTTTTCAATGTCCGTTCGAGAATCAAGGCGGCGGAAATCTCTTCGCCCAATCCTTCGCAAGCCGCCGCGCAATCTCTTTGCAGCGCCGCCACGTCCAGCGGACAACGCCGCCCCTCCTCCAAAACATGCAATTGAGGCGCGTCATGAACAGGACGCCGCGCCGCGCGCTCCTCTGCCCGCCGCTCGCGGTAAAGCACATAGGCGCGGGCAACGTCATGCGCGCCGGCGCGCATCAGCGCCAGCTCCACCTGATCCTGAACCTCTTCAATATGCACCGCGCCGCCATCAGGAAGACGGCGCGCCAGCGAACGCGCGACCGTCCCCGCAAGCCGCGCCACAATCTCCCGGATACGCGCCGACGCCGCGCTTTGCTCCCCCTCAACCGCGAGAAACGCCTTGGTCATCGCGGCGGAAATTTTCCCCGGATCGAAAGCCGCGATATTCCCATTGCGGCGAATGACCTGCATCCCGGAAAACACGGACGCCTCATCGGCAGATAAAGACAAATCAGAATAAGAAGTCTGCAAAATAGCTCTCCTGGCTGCGGCGCGGGGAGATGGCGGTTCGCGTGGCGTGTTTTCGCGGACGCGGCAGAACGACCGCGCCATCACACAAAAGCGTGATAGAGAGACCAGCTGCCGAATATTGAATGACGCGCACAGAGAATCTCCAGGGACGCCCCGCCCCATCGATGAAAAAAAAGACGTTTCGGCAGGTCTCCTGGCTCGCGGCTCAACGCGCCCGACCGCCTTCCCGGATTACGCCAGTGGCTGATTGGTCAAGCGCTCGCCGCCTACAGTTGCGGGGACAGCTTCGGTTTTGGGGATCACCCCCGCACCGCATTCCCTTTTAATCCCGATATGGAACCGACAACAGAGCGGGCAATATAAACGTTCATTCTTTGGCGCGCAAGGCGTTTTGAAAGTCACAGGAAAAAGCGGACGCCCGTTTTCTCCCGTTCTCCGCGTCAGATCAGCGCTTCCATTTCCCCGGCAATCATGGTCAGCGCCTCCGCCGCGCCCAGCGGAATCTGATATGTGACGCGCGAACTCAAATGCGTCCGCCCAGGATTGATCTCCACACTGGGAATCCCGCGCTGAATCGCCTGCAGCATTGGCTGCGCAATATACGGGAACACACTGGTCGTTCCAATAGAAAACACCATGTCAAACCCTTTCGCCAGAGCCGCCAGGAAACGCTCCAATTCGCGTTCCGGCAGCATCTCGCCGAAAAGCACCACTTCAGGACGCAATGCCGCGCCGCATTCCGGGCAAGGCGGCGGCACATTCTTTGCGGAAAGGCTTTCTGTCCGCGTCCGATAATCACAGCGCGTACAGCGAAGCCGATGCACATCCCCGTGAATTTCCACCACATTTTCGCTGCCCGCCGCACGGTGCAAGCCATCAATATTTTGCGTCAACACCATGACATACGGCAGCGTTTCCTCCCAGCGCGCAATCCAGCGATGCGCGGCATTGGGACCCGCGACGCGGCAATTTTTCTCAATCGCCGCAAGGTATTTCCAGGGAATTTCAGGACGGCGACGCAACATTTCTCCCGATAACGCTTCCTCAATCGGCAACCCTTCTTCCGTCAAATCATGCTCGTACAAACCGCCCAAACCCCGATAGGTCGGCAAGCCAGAATCTGCGGAAATTCCCGCGCCTGTAATCAATAACACCCGCCGCGCCTTCATGAGCAGCGCAGCGATTTCCCTAGTCGCGCGCGTTACGCGAGCCTCTGTATCCTGCATAAAAATTCCGGTTCAGTTCTTGCTGACAATCCGCTGATGCAAAGGCTGCACAGGGCGGCGATTTTCCGAATATAAACTGCGAAAAGCCTTGATCTGCTCCTCCGACAACTCAATAGGCTGTCTTAACACAATCCAATTCACGTTTTCCGTACAGGGCGGCGTCGTCAACGAGCCAATATATTCAAACGCCTCTTGCGTGTGCGGTAAAAAAACCTCCGTATTCAGAGTAACCGCGATCTCATCGTGCGTACGCGCGGGCAAATTGCGGAATAAATCGGCCAGCGCGCGATTCTCATGCCCCTGCAAAACCAAAACCGCAAGCACCGTCACCTCGCCCGATGCGCTGCGATGCACCAGATGAATTTCCAGCGGATAATGCCGTCCCTCAAAAGAATGCTCACTGGGCGCGTGCATATGAAACTGCTCCAGCACAAACATGCTGCTGCCATAATCCAGGCGGTTGCGGCTTTCCGTCGCATGCCCTTCCACCGTATGACCATTGTTCACCACCTGAAAATGCGTCGTCCGATAATCAAAGGCAAAAGGTTTATATAACCCCATGGACGCCTCCGCGATGAAATCAACCGGAGACTGCCGCATTCCTTTCGCGCATAAACTACTGGCAGACGAAAGATTGCCCCAGTGTTCCGGCCCCGTATTCCCATGATACGACCACGCATTCTGCCCGGAAACATGCTCCTCCGCTCCCACCGCGCCCGCTGCGAAAGCCAGAGAAATACCAATGAAAAAATGCGCCGCCGCGCGCGCGCAAAAACAGCGCGGGGACAAGCAGGAATACAACGTTTCTCGCATGTCAGTTTCTCCCTAAGGCTCAAATAGACAAACCCGCCTCAGACGCAGCAGAGGCGGGCAAAGAACTTCTGGACGGCCTCAGCCTTTCTTTTTGGCCGCCGGTTTCTCGGCAGCCTCATACAGAGGTAAAACGCGCGGCAAAGTCGCCTCAATTTCCTGAATCCGGCTGCTGCTGGAAGGATGCGTAGACAACCAGGACAGCGACGCGCCCCCACCCGAGGCCGCGTCCATTTTTTTCCATAGGGTCACGCCCGCGCGCGGATCAAAACCCGCCCGCGCCGCCAGATCAAGGCCCACCATATCCGCCTCGCTTTCATCATTGCGCGAGAATTTCAAAGACAGCAAATTGCCGCCCATTTCAAATACCTTCTCGTATTTCCCGCCTCCGACGACCTTGCCCAACAACCCTACCCCCAGGGAAGTCGCCTGGTTTTTCCCAATCTGGGAACGCGCGTGTTCACGTAACGCATGCGCCGCCTCATGCCCCATCACAATGGCAATCTCGTCATCGCTCAGCTTCAATCCGTCCACAAGCCCTGTATAAAACGCGATTTTCCCACCCGGCATACAAAAGGCATTGACCGTTTTGTCGGCAATCAAATGAACTTCCCATTTCCAGTTTTTGGCTTCTTCATTAAAACGCGGCGCAAACAAAATAATCCGTTGCGCAATGGCGGCCACGCGCTTTCCAGAAGCAGTCCCCGTCGCCAGCGCGCCTTTTTGCTTCGCTTCCCGAATCAAGGCCTGATATTCCCGACCGGCTTGTTTCTCCAGCTCCGCCGCCGGAACCATGGAGCGGAAAGACGACGGTTCCCCCACCTCTACGCCAATCGTCCCCGTTTTGCCGACGCTGGTTTTTCCAGACTGCGCCGCCGCAGAAGACGCGCCTCCCGTCGTCTGGCAACCCGCAACCGCTCCCAGCAGAAGCAGCGCCCCCAGCAAAAAGCGCGCCCGCGCTCCTGTCGTTTTCATCTCAATACTCCTGCTCCGTCGTCCACATTTCCTGTTCAAACCGTACTACGCGATTGCGCCCCGTTTGCTTCGCGCGGTACAGCGCGACGTCCGCGAATTTGACGGTCTGCCAGAAAGTCCCGCTATCCTTCGGATAATCCGAAACGCCAATGGAAATCGTTTTTTGCAACACGACGCCGCCCACATTGACGCGGATCTTCTCCACGGCACAGCGAATGTTCTCGGCGACCTGATCCGCCGCCGCGCCCTCCGCGTCTTGCAGCACAATTAAAAACTCCTCGCCCCCATAACGAATCACCATATCCGACGCGCGCACCGATTGTTTCAGCACCTGCGCCAGCGATTTCAGCACCGCGTCCCCCGCGTCATGCCCATAATTGTCATTGACCATCTTAAAGTAATCGAGGTCAAGCATCAGAATCGCCAAATGAATCTGCTGACGGCGCACATTGGCCAGCAAGGTCTCCACATATTCTTCCAGATACCGGCGATTATTGAGACCAGTCATGGGATCGCGCAAAGAAGATTCCTTCAGCGTCTCAGTCAGACGCCGCGCCTCCAGAACAGGCGCCGCCTCGCGCAGGTAAACATTGATATACGGCAGCGTCGCCGTAATCCTGTCCTGGTCCGCCTCCTTGACAACCAGCTGCACCACGCTGCCAACCACGCCGGACTGAAGCACCGGAAAACACAGATAGCCGCGCCGTTCTCCGTCATCCGGGGCGGAAAAGGCATAGCAAATATCCAGCTGCTCAATCCCGTCCACCAAATGCCCGGTACGCCGCGCGCGGCAGGTTTCCGGACGCTCCAGAATCTGGGCGTTGCACCAGCGGCACGGAGCGAACAAAGCGCCATCCACCATCACGGTCGACATCTCGTTACAACCGCTCGCAACCTCATAGATGGAAAACTCGTTTAGCTTAAACTCGTCCTGCAAAGTGATGGCAAGCCGCTGATATACCTCAATTTTGGCCTCGTCCTCTTCAATCGCCTGTTTAAAATGGGCAGCTTTGGTCAGGCCTTCCACCATATCAATCGTCACGGTCAGCAAATTTTCATCCGCTTTCGGCTTTCGGCCCGTCAGCTGCGCGACCTGCCGCCCAATTCTGCTTAAGCCCTCATTCAAAAAATTCATCAAATGATTCAGGCCCAGCGCGATCTGCCCGATTTCGTCATTGGTTTGTTGCGTGACCTTGACGCCAAAATTTCCGTTAATCGCCTGCGCCACCACTTCCTCCACCTCATGCGCAGTATTGGAGATCGGGCGCAACACCTTTCGCAGAAAGAGAAACAGGAAAAACGCGAATATCCCCACCGTGCCGACAATTCCGCCGACCGTCACCATCGCCTGATTACGCAGCGAAGTCATGGACATCGTCATCGTGACCGCGCCTAAAACATCGCCTTCGCTCACCTGGTGGCATTGCATACAATTGGGCGTGTCGCGGGAATCCGCGATATAGGGAATCGTGCTACGGAAAATCAGCTCGTCTCCCTTTTCCAGAATCTGGAAGCGATGCCTGCCTTCCTTCATCACCAATTCTTCCACCTCGTCCGGCTTAAACTCCCCTCCCGTGCTTTCGCCAAATTGCTGGGTTACCAGGGGAGCGCGCACGACATAGGCGGAAAGAAGGCCATGTACCTCCGTAATGCGTCTCAGGAAAGACTGTCGACGATCAATGACGCCATTAATCATCGCCTCCGTCAGGTGTACCCGGACGATTTCGGACGCCGTTCGGACATGCGCTTCCGCAACGTCCTCGGAAAACCGCCGGAAGGCATATAGACTGATCGCGGCCACCACAATAATCAACGCAACCGCGATGATCGTGAAAAACAACGAAATTTTGGCATTGAGACGCATTGTAAATTGTCCATCCACCCCGTGGAGATAGGGAATTCTGCCAGTTAAATATTAAAAAGGAAAGATTTGCTTATAACATTTCACGCCTTAAAAACCAAAGAGATAACAAAGCGCGCGACAGAAAAAGCCGCGCGTCCTCTTCGTCTTTCTTGCCGCGCGACGGCGCAGAACATGTAGAATATATTCATATTCCATTCTGAAGGCTTTTGTCTCGGCGGGCGGCGCCGTCATCGTAAAAGGACTTCTCCATGCTGTTGATTATCGGTTACATCATTGTTCTGGCCTCCACGCTAGGAACTTTTTCCATACACGGCAGCCTCGCGGCCCTGTGGATGCCCACAGAATACTTGGCGATTTTCGGATTGCTCATTGGCGGCTTTATCGCCAGCAACAATCCCAAGATTATCAAATCCGTGCTGGGTTCCCTGCCCGCCATTTTCAAAGGCTCCCGCTACACCCGCACCTATTACATTGACCTGCTCGCCCTGCTCTTTGAGCTGCTCTCCAAAGTGCGCAAAGAAGGATTGATGTCCATCGAAAACGATGTGGAAAACCCTGAGTCCAGCCCCGTATTTTCCAAATATCCCGACATCATTCACGATCATCATGTTACGGAGTTCGTCTGCGATTATCTGCGTATGATGGTTGGCGGCAACCTCAACACACTGGAAGTGGAAGGTCTGATGGATCAGGAGCTGGAACTGCATCATCACGACGCGGAGGAACCCAGTCACGTAGTCAATAAACTCGGGGACGCCATGCCCGCTTTTGGGATTGTGGTCGCGGTTATGGGGGTTGTTAACGTCATGGGTTCAGTGGGCGAGCCGCCGCCCGTGTTGGGCAAGATGATTGGCGGCGCGCTGGTCGGAACTTTTCTCGGCATCCTGGTGTCCTATGGCTTTGTGCAGCCGGTAGGCTCTCTTTTGGGACACGCGGCAAACGACAACGGCAGGGTCTATGGGGCTGTCAAAGCGGTTCTTCTGGCCTCCATGTCTGGGTACGCGCCGCAGATTGCCATTGAGTTCGGACGCAAAAACCTGCCGGCGGATTGCCGCCCGACCTTCCTGGAACTGGAAGAAGAGCTGAAAAGCCGCAAGGGACGCTAAGAGGATGGGACGCCGAAGATCATGAGCAACAATACGACGCCTATCGTAGTCAAGCGCATCAAAAAAGGCGGAGCCGCAGGACATGGCGGCGCATGGAAAATCGCCTACGCCGACTTTGTAACCGCCATGATGGCGTTCTTTCTCCTGATGTGGCTTTTGGGTTCCACGGCCAAGGGCGATCTGCAAGGTATCGCCGAGTTTTTTCAGAATCCGCTCATGATCGCCAACAGCGGCGGCAAGGGAGTGGGCGACGCTTCCAGCATCTTACAGGGCGGCGGCCAGGATTTAACCAAAAGCCAGGGACAAATCAAGCGCGGCAGCGCGCGAGACAGGAAATCCCTGCGCGAGCAGCGGCGTGAATATGAGCGGATGGAACGGCAGTCCCTGGAAAAGCTCAAAAAACGCATTGAGGAAATGATCAACGACTCGCCGCAGCTACGCATTTTCAAGAATCAGCTTTTGCTGGATCTCACCTCCGAAGGACTGCGCATCCAGATCGTGGACGAGCAAAACCGTCCGATGTTTGACCTGGCCAGCGATGTTTTAAAACCTTATACCCGTGAGATTCTGCATGAAATCGGGAATGTCTTGAATGATGTGCCGTACCGCTTGAGCCTTGCCGGACACACAGACGCCGCGCAATACGCGGGCGGCGCGCGCGGCTTTTCCAACTGGGAACTTTCCGCCAACCGGGCAAACGCCTCGCGCCGGGAGCTGGTCACGGGCGGCCTGGAAGACACCAAAGTGCTGCGCGTCGTCGGCCTTTCCTCTTCAGTCCTGTTTGACCCCAACGATCCGCTCAATCCTGTCAACCGCCGCATTAGCATCGTCGTTCTGAACAAGCGCACCGAAATGGCCATTTTGCAGGAAAGCGGCCCGGATACCATGGACGACCTTGACGACGAAGAGGAAGCGCCTGCCGCGTCGCCGCCTTAATTTTCCGCCATTCCCCAAAACAGAAAACCTCCATGTCCCTTCCATCTTCCGCGCCGCCCGCCCCCCGTCTTTCCCGCAGCGTCTTGACGCCCGCGCCGACGCAAACGCTCACCCAGCGGCTGGCCGCCATCCGCCAGGCCACAAATCCCGCCGCGTCAGACGCCAACACGCTAACGCGCGAATTTTCTTTCCAGAACGCGGATTTCGAGCGCGTACGCAAGCTGATTTACGCCAAGGCAGGCATTTCGCTTTCCAGCGCCAAACAAGATATGGTGTATTCCCGCCTTTCCCGGCGTTTGCGCGCCACCGGCAAAAAAACCTTCAGCGAGTATCTTGATTTTCTGGAGCAGCGCAAGGACGCCGCAGAATGGGAACACTTCGTTAATGCGTTAACTACCAATCTGACTTCTTTTTTCCGGGAGCCGCATCATTTCCCCGCGCTGTCCGCGCATCTGCGCCATATCGCCGCCAAGCGCAAGCAGATCAACATCTGGTGCTGCGCGGCTTCCACCGGAGAAGAGCCTTATTCAATTGCCATGACGGTAGCGGATACTTTCACGGGCCTCGGCGGCGCAATGCAAATCAGTATTCTGTGTTCTGACTTGGATACCAACGTGCTCGCTACTGCGGAAAAAGGCGCGTATTTCCCGGATCGCGTGGAAAAAATTCCGCCGGAGCAGCTGCGGCGCTACTTCAGCAAGGGGACAGGAAGCCAGGAGGGGATGTTTTGCGTCAAGCCTGAATTGCGTCGGATGCTGACGTTCCGGCGTCTCAATTTATTGGACTCCGTGTGGCCGGTCAAAGGCCCTCTGGACGTCATTTTTTGCCGCAACGTTATGATTTATTTTGACAAGCCTACGCAGTACAAGATTCTTTCCCGCTTCGCCCCCATGCTGCAACCGGATGGCCTGCTGTTTGCCGGTCACTCGGAAAGTTTTTTACATGCCTCGGATTTGTTCCATTCCTTGGGAAAAACGGTTTATGAGCTTGCCGCAGGGTATCCCGGCCATACGCCAGCGCGCTAAATGTTCATTGCCGTCTGCGTCCCGCGCGTTTTTTAGGATTCCCTTATGAGTATCCGCGTTCTGGTTATTGACGATTCCAACTTTATGTGTTTGCAGCTGAGCCGCATCATATCCGCCGCGCCGGATATGGAGGTTGTCGGTATGGCGCATAACGCGAAAGAGGCGCAGGAAATGCTGCGCACGCTGAAACCCGATGTGCTGACGCTCGATGTAAATATGCCCGGCATGAGCGGCCTGGAATTTCTGGAACGTCTGATGCGCCGTCGCCCCATGCCCGTGGTCATGGTTTCTTCCTGCACACGGGAAGGCTCGGATGCCGCGCTGAAAGCGCTGGAACTGGGCGCGCTGGATTTTATTGACAAACCGCGCCTGGACGCCTCCCGCAATCTGGAGCAGTACAGCGCGGATTTGGCGGAAAAAATCCGGGGCGCGAAAAACGCCCGTCTGCCTCCTGTCACCCCGCCGGATATTTTGCCCTCTGTCAAAGCCAATCTTACCCGGCCTACCGGTAATTGGCTGCCCAATAGTTATTCCACCGCCAACCCAGGAGGCAAACTTATCTTTCTGGGAGCGTCTACCGGCGGCACGGAGGCCCTTAAGAAAGTGCTGCTCGGTATGCCCGCCAACTGTCCGCCCATTCTGATTGTCCAGCACGTTCCGGAAACGTTCAGCGCGGCTCTGGCCGCCAATTTGAATCGTATCTGCCGCCCAGAAGTCATTGAGGCGCAGGGCGAGGAAATTGTGGAAGCGGGAATGGTTTATCTCACGCGCGGAAATCATCATATGCAAGTCAAGAAGCAAGGGGATCGTCTGGTCACGGAACTCACGCAAACCCCGCCAGTCAATGGACATCGGCCCTCTGTGGACGTGCTGTTTGATTCTGCCGCCGCGCTGGGTAAACAAGCCATTGGAGTCATCCTGACCGGCATGGGAAAAGACGGCGCGCAAGGGCTTTTGCGCATGAAAAAAGCGGGCGCGCGCACCTTTGGGCAAAACGAGGCTAGCTGCGTTGTTTATGGAATGCCGCGCGAGGCGTTCTTGCTGGGCGCGGTGGACGAAGTTGTCGACATCTCCCAGATTGCCGAGCGCGTTCTTGCGCTTTTTGGAAAAAAATCACAGTAATCTCAAATGGAATAGGATGTAAAAGCGCGACAAGCCTATGCTACTTCGTGTATCCTAGCGTTTATTCGGGGGAAGAAACTCCATCGGCTGACCGCCAACAAAAGGGGAATAAAGATGTCCGAATTACTTGAAAGCATTGATGCGAGAACCAAGCTCGCGGGAAACAATAAATTGGAGATTCTGTTGTTTTCCCTGGGCGAAGATCGCCGAACGGGGCGTCGTGAAACCTACGGCATTAATGTATTCAAAGTACGCGAGGTCATGCGTACGCCGCCCATTACCGCCGCGCCTGATATGCCGCCCTCTGTGGAAGGCATGGTTAGTCTTCGCGGGCAGCTGGTCCCCGTGGTTGATCTGGCCAAATATGCCTGGGTAGATTCCGATGTGCGCCGAGACATTATGATTGTCACCGAATACAATGGGCATACCCAGGGATTTCTGGTGGAAGCGGTTGATACTATTCTGCGACTGGACTGGAGCATGATGCGCGTGCCGCCCGATATGCTCATGGCGCAGACCGGGGGATTGGTTACCGCCGTTACCGAATTGGAAGACGGACGTCTCATCATGATGATGGACGTAGAAAAAATCCTGGCGGACACCGCGAAATCCGATGAGGATGATCTGCGCTTTAAGAGCATCACCAAACTGGATAATCCTGACTTGACAGTATTCTTTTGCGACGATTCCCGCGTTGCGCGCGGACAGGTTACGCAAACACTGGACGCAATGGGAGTCCGGCATATCAGCGCGGATAACGGCCTCAAACTTTGGGAGGAGCTGGAGAAGATGGCCAATTACGCTTCTTCCGTTGGGCGGCGTCCTTCCGAGTTGATTAGTCTGGTGCTCACTGATATTGAAATGCCTGAAATGGATGGTTATATCCTGACCAAGCGCATCAAGAACGATCCGCGCTTTTCCGGGATTCCCGTTATCATGCATTCGTCCCTTTCCGGGATGTCCAATCAGAAGCTGGGCTTGTCGGTTGGCGTAGATGAATACGTGCCGAAATTTGAGCCGCAGCGTTTGTCTGAGACGCTGGCGCGGCGTCTGGCTTCCAATATGGCGGTTGCGCAGTCTTCAGAAAAAACTGCGGCCTAATCCAAGTTTGGATTGCTAACTTCAGCAAGCGAGACAGCGGGCAAAGGAGAAAAGCATGAAGGAAAAAAATAGTCTGTTAGATGGCGTAGATGCGCGCACCCGCCTTGCGGGTTCCAACCAGATGGAAATTTTGTTGTTTTCCCTGGGTACTCGTGAAATTTTCGGCATAAATGTTTTCAAGGTACGCGAGGTCGGGCGCACGCCGCATATTACGAAAACCCCCAATATGCCGCGCGGCGTGGAAGGCTTGGTGTCTTTGCGCGGCAATGTCATTCCCGTGCTTTCGCTTACTTCTTATCTGGATCTGGAAAATCCGCCCAAAGAGCTTGGCAAAAGCATGATGGTCGCGGAATACTCCAAGCGTACCCTGGGCTTTCTGGTGCATGAAGTGGATCGCATCCTGCGGGTGGATTGGGAAAAGGTGAAAGCCCCGGAGAGCGTCCTGAATGCCAACCAGGGTTTAATTACTGCCGTTATTGAGTTGAATGACGGGCATTTGGTCTCCATTCTGGATGTTGAGCAGATTTTGGCCAATGCTTTTGGTGAAGCGGTGATTGTGGATGTCGCGCCGGTGCGTATCAGCGAAGATGCCAATATCTTTTTTGCGGACGATTCTATCGTGGCGCGCAAAAAAATCGCGGAAGTGCTGGATAAGATGGGAGTTAAGCACAAACACGCCACAAATGGCGCGGAGGCGTGGACGCGCCTTCAGGCCATTGCCGCGCATGCCCAGCAGCGCGGCATTCCCATGCGCAATGAAATTAATCTGATTTTGGTTGATGCGGAAATGCCGGAAATGGATGGCTATGTGCTCACCAAAAATATCAAATCCGATCCCCGCTTTGAGGGTATTCCTGTCGTCATGCACTCTTCGCTTTCTTCGGAGGCGAATCGCGCGATGGGGAGATCGGTAGGCGTTGACGCCTATGTCGCCAAGTTTGATTCTGAAATTCTGGCGGATACATTGCGTCCGCTGATTGAGCGCTGAGAAGAATACGCAAGAACAGGAACAACCTAAACGGAGTACGGCATGGCTGATCCAAAAATGAGAATCTTGGTGGTGGATGATTTTTCTACCATGCGGCGTATCGTGCGCAATCTGTTAAAAGAACTGGGCTTTACCAATGTGGACGAAGCGGAAGACGGCGCGATCGCGTTGCAAAAGCTCCAGGCTGAAACGTTTGAGTTTGTGGTAACGGACTGGAATATGCCCAATATGGACGGGCTAACCCTGTTGCAGACGATCCGGGCCACGCCTGCCTTGCAGCATTTGCCGGTGTTGATGGTCACGGCGGAAGCGAAAAAGGAAAATATCATTGCCGCAGCGCAGGCAGGCGCGAGTGGATATATTGTCAAGCCTTTTACTTCGGCTACGCTTTCTGAAAAGCTCAACAAAATTTTTGAAAAAATGGCGGCCAAATAAGGAAGATTTCCATGAGCGCTGATAATGATTCTGACGAACTTGAGGCCTTGTTTGACAGCCTGACTGCGGCGGCTCCTCCCCTCGCCGCTGCCGCTGTTTCCACAGCGGCGCCGGTAGCTGAATCTTTGTCGGCTGCCGCTGTGGTTGCAGCGGCAGTTGCCGCCGGGACAGAGGGGAGTTTCCCCTCGCAGGACGCGGTTTTTGACCGTCTGGGAAAGATGGCTCGGCAGTTGCATAACACTCTGCATGAGCTGGGCTATGACAAAATGCTGGAAAAGACCATGACGTCGTTGCCAGACGCGCGGGATCGTCTCGCTTATGTAGCCAATCTTACCGAGCAGGCTGCCTGCCGCGTGCTGAACGCGACGGACGTCGCGCAGCCGGCCATGACCGCTCTGGAAACTGAGGCCAAAACGCTGAGAGAGCGATGGGATCGGGTGTTTGCCAATCAAATGACTACGGCGGAATTCAAAAAACTGGCGGAGGATACGCGCGCGTATCTGAGCGCGGGTCTGCCGGGACATGCGGAAATCGTGAACGCTCAGTTGTTGGAAATCATGATGGCGCAGGATTTTCAGGATTTAACGGGTCAGGTCATCAAAAAGATTGTGGAGCTGGCGCAAAAACTTGAGAACAATTTAGTGTCTGCTCTTCTGGAGGTTGTGCCTCAGAACAAGCGCTCGGAAGAAGTAACAACGCTGCTGAACGGCCCTGTCATCAATGCGGAAGGGCGCACGGATGTGGTCGTTAACCAGCAGCAGGTAGATGACCTGCTGGGTAGTCTGGGTTTTTGAGAGGAGATCAAAATGAGCGATTTTGCCGGAATGGAAGACCTGTTGCAGGATTTCTTGCAGGAGGCAAACGATTTGTTGTCCGATGTTGACAACAAACTGGTTGATCTGGAAAAAAGCCCGGACGATCGCGGCCTCCTGAATGACATTTTCCGCGGGTTTCATACCATCAAGGGAGGCGCGGGTTTTTTGAACGCGACTGAACTGGTCACGGTATGCCACCGCACGGAAACGTTGTTTGACAAGCTCAGAAATGGAGAACTGTCGCTCTCGCCTGAGTTGATGGACATGATTATGGCGGCTACCAAGACCGTGCGCGACATGTTTGGCGAATTGTCTTCTGGCGTACAGCCTTCCCCGGCGGAAGCGGATCTGCTGGAAAATCTGAAGGCCGCCGCGGAGGGAAATCTTGAGGCGCTCGCTCCCCCGCCTGTTGCTGCCCAGGCTGCCCAGGCCGTGCTGCCCGCGGACAAGCCGGGCGATCCCAACTGGGAGGCTCTGCATGCCTCGGTGAGCGGAGAAGCGAAGAGTGGCGAGGTTATTCCTGCCGCAACGGTTATTCACAGCGCGGAAAATGAGTCTGGGGGCGGGCAAGAGCCGCCGAAATCCGCTCCCAAGCCAGTGGTTGCGCCCAAGTCTGGCGGCGGAGGGCGGCGCGTTGAGTCTGCGACGCGCGAGAACACGATTCGCGTGGATACCGCGAGACTGGATCAGGTGCTGAATCTTTCAGGCGAAATTGGTTTGACCAAAAATCGTCTGACGAGTCTGCGCGCGGATATTCTGGGCGGGAAAAATGATTCTGAGACCTTGCATGCGTTAGATCAGGCGGTCAGTCAATTGGACCTTTTGGTTTCCGATCTGCAAAACTCGGTGATGAAAACGCGGATGCAGCCCATTGGTCGGCTGTTTCAGAAGTATCCGCGCATAGCCCGTGATTTGGCGCGGCAGCTCGGAAAAGACGTGGAGCTGGTGCTGGCGGGCGAAGAAACCGAAGTAGATAAAAACATGATTGAGGACTTGTCCGATCCGCTGATTCACTTGATTCGCAACGCGGTGGATCACGGGGTAGAAAGTCCGGATGAGCGCGCGGCAAACGGAAAGCCCGCGAAGAGCCTGGTGCGCCTGGAAGCGCGGCAAGAAGGCGATCATATCGTTCTGATTGTCGCGGACGACGGTCACGGCATGAACGCGGAGCGCATTCGCGCCAAGGCGGTAGAAAAGGGCCTGATTACGGAGGAGGAAGCCAATACGCTGGATGACCGGCAGAGCTTCAATCTCATTCTATTGCCCGGCTTTTCCACCAAGACGGAAATTTCCGATGTATCTGGGCGCGGCGTTGGCATGGATGTGGTCAAAACCAATATCCAGAAGCTGAACGGTTCGATTGATATTCGCTCTGAGCCGGGAAAGGGATCGGTCTTTTTGATTTCCCTGCCGCTTACCTTGGCGATTTTGCCGGTGCTGCTGGTGCTGCTGGGGGATCAGCCGTTTGCTTTGCCGTTATCGCTGGTTCGTGAAATTCTGCCTATTGAGCGAGACAAAGTGCAGGAAGTTGGCGGTAAGTCGACCTTGGTAGTGCGCGGCGAAATTTTACCGGTGATTTCTCTGGTGCGGCTCTTGGGCTGGACGCAAGAGCGCTATCCAGAGTATGGCGTCTTGATGCAAACGGCAGAGCGCAGCTTCATTCTGGGTGTGGATAGCTTTGCCGGACGGGACGACGCCGTAATTAAGTCGCTGGAAGATTTCAGGCCGCGTGGCGTCGCGGGGGTCACGACGCTGTCCAATGGGCAGATTGTGCTGATTCTTGATATGAAAGAACTATTGTCAGACGCATTCCAGCAGCTGGATATTGGCCGGGGCGGAAGCCGCGTTCCCTCTCTGGACGTCGCCTGATCAATTTACTGCCGGATAAACGCGAAGCGCGCGCTTCGCGCTGTCAAAAGGAGATTCCTTCTCAAGGTATCTCCTTTTTTTCATGCGTAACCTTCTGTTTGTTTTTCGTTGCCTGATGATTTAAGGCCGCGTCTTTTTCTCCGTCTGCGCCAACGCCCATGCCACATGCTCGCGCACCAATACCGAAGGGTGTGCGGCGCGTGCCAGAAGCGCGGCGCGTATCGCCGGATGATCCGCGCCCGCAGATAAAGCATTGCCCAGCGCCACGGCAAGATTGCGCAGCCAGCGCTCATACCCGATGCGCCGTATTGGGCTGCCTTCCAGGCGCGAAAGAAAATCCGCCTCCTCCCAGGCCATGAGATCCGCAAGTTCGGCCTTCTCCAACCCTTGCCGCGCCATAAAGGCGGAATTTCCTTCGGCGGCGCGGCGATTCCAGGGACAGATCAGCTGGCAGTCGTCGCAACCATAAATCCGGTTCCCCATCAATGGACGTAATTTTTCTGGAATACTGCCCGCATACTCAATGGTCAAATACGAAATACAAAGACGCGCATCCACTGTGTAGGGCGCGATAATTGCCCCGGTCGGGCAGGCATGAACGCATTTTTCACAACTGCCGCAATGCGCGGTTTGCGGAAAATCAGAGGGCAGATCAAGCGTACTGTAAATTTCTCCCAGAAAAGAAAAAGACCCTTTCCGGGACAGTAAAAGCGTATTTTTACCGCGCCAGCCCAAACCGCTTTCCGCCGCGTAAGCCACTTCCAGTACCGGCGCGGAATCGGAAAATACCCGATAATGGCAGGGGGCGGCGCTTTCCCGCGCGATGCGCTCCGCAAGCGACTGTAATTTACGGCGAATGATTCTGTGATAATCGCGCCCCAGCGCATAGCGAGAAATATAGGCGCGACCGGGATCGGCAAGCGCGGACATCGCCGGACGCAAATCCGCCTCCGGCCAATAATCCAATGTCACAGAAATCACCGAGCGGACGTCCGGCAATAATTGACAAGGATCGAGACGCAGAGAATGACTGCGCGTCATATAATGCATCTCTCCGGCATACCCTGCCTCGATCCAGCGTGTCAGGCGCGCTCCTGCGGCGCGGTATCCGCCGGAATACAAAGCAGTCACGCGCGCCCCTGAAAATCCAAGCGCGCGCGCCCATTCCCGAATCCGTTCAGACAGACTTTGCCCTGTTTCCATGATCGTCCGCTAAAAGCCCGCGCTCCGCGAAAAAATCTCTCCTCTATCCGCCATCATGCGCACTATACGGGAATTCTTCCTGCCCAATCGCGCCGCAACCGAAAAAGTGGGTGCAGCGCTTGCCCGCTCGCTTACATCCGGCATGGTTCTCTACCTGGAAGGAGACCTGGGCGCGGGAAAAACGACGCTGGTACGCGCGGTTTTGCGCGCCCTGGGATATTTGGAACCTGTGAAAAGCCCTACCTATACATTGGTTGAACCTCATGTAATTTCTGGATTATACTTCTACCACTTTGATTTTTATCGGTTCACATCCCCAGAGGAGTTTCTCGATGCAGGTCTGGATGAATACTTTCGCCGTGACACGATCTGCCTCGTGGAATGGCCGGACCAGGCGAAGGGACGCCTTCCCGCCGCAGATCTTTGCCTTTCTCTGTACGAACCTCCTCGCCCGCCCTCCCCGGATTTTGCCGAAGACTCGCCGCGCAAATTGTCTCTTTTCCCCGTCAGCGCAAAAGGCGCTCAATGTTTAGAAAAGCTCCTTTCCTTCTGGAACGCCGAAACTTTCTAAACCGTGCGGGCAGACTAAGTCTCGCGCTCCTGGTTACGCCGCTTTGGGCCGCGGGGAAAAATCCTGTTCTGCTTGCGGTGCGCGTCTGGCCTGCGGAGGACTATACGCGCGTAACGCTGGAGCTGGACGCGCCCGTGCGCTTCAGCCACTTTGCGCTGGAAAACCCGGAACGCCTGGTCGTGGATATTGAAGGCGTGGAACTCAATAAAACGCTGGAGGGGCTGGCGGACAAAGTCGGCGCGAGCGATCCCTATATCCGTCTGCTGCGCGCCGGACGTTTCAAGCCCGGTGTTTTACGCCTTGTCATGGAATTGAAAACCCGCGTCGCGCCGCAGGTATTCACCCTGCCGCCGGTTGGCGCTTATGGGCATCGCCTGGTGCTGGATATTTATCCCAGAACGCCGATAGACCCTTTGATGGCGCTTTTAAACCAGAAGGAAGAACCGGACGCGGCTTTTTCAGAAGAACCGCGCGAAAACGCCTCTCCAGCCGCCGAAAACACAGACGGGAGCGCGGACAAGAAGGCTGTGAAACCGGAACCCGCCAAAACAAACGTTCCAGAAAAAACGGAGAGCAAACGCGCGCGCCTATACACCATTACGCTGGATCCCGGTCATGGCGGAGAGGACCCCGGCGCGATCGGGCGCGGCGGTCACCGGGAAAAGAACATTGCGCTTTCTGTCGCCAAGCGCCTAAAAACCCGTCTAGAGGAACAGCAGGCCAGAGTCGCGCTTACCCGCGACGGCGATTTTTTTGTCCCGCTCGCCACGCGCGTGCAAAAGGCGAGAAAAGTGCATTCAGACCTTTTTGTGTCCATTCACGCGGACGCCTGGATCAAACCGGAAGCGCATGGCTCCTCCGTTTTTGTGCTTTCCGAACAGGGCGCGAGCAGCAGCGCGGCGCGCTGGCTCGCGCAGAAAGAAAATAAAGCCGATTTGATCGGCGGCGTCAATCTCAACATCAAAGACCCTGTTTTGGCGCGAACGCTTCTGGATTTATCGCAGACCGCCACCAAGACCGACAGTATTCGCCTCGCGCGATTGGTGCTGGGCGAATTGGGCGGCATCAACCGTTTGCATCGCAACCAGGTGGAGCAGGCGGGTTTCGCGGTGCTGAAAGCCCCGGATATTCCCTCCGTCCTGGTGGAAACAGCGTTTATTTCCAACCCGGAAGAAGAGCGCAAGCTCTCGGATGAAAATTATCAAAACAAGCTCGCGGACGCGATGGCGCGCGGCATTTTGCGCTACCTTGAGCAAAATCCTCCGCCCCCGCGCGCATAAACACAAGCAAATCTTTAGCTAAACCGCGAAAAGTCCGCTTGCATCCTTCCTCAGGGGGCGTTGAGGCTTGAGAGCGAAAGTTTTCCGTCTATTGCCCTGGGAACCGGCAATGCGGACGCGGAAATCTGCTCGCTATTCTCCAGCCGCCATTGATCCCAGGCCGCCTTTACCCGATTGGGATATTCAGGGCGTCCCAGACTGCCGTTGTAGCGGCCCAGCGCCCGGAAAAGGTTGCCTTTTTCCATGTCAAGATAGTGCCGGAGAATCACGCAGCCATAACGCAAATTGGTGCGCAAATGAAAAAGGTTGTCGTCCGGCTGACCAATCAGCTCCACCCAAAAAGGCATGACCTGCATATACCCGCGCGCTCCGGCAACGGATACCGCGTATTTTCTGAAACCGGATTCCACCTGAATTAAACCCAGCACAAGCTGCGGATCCAACCCCGCGCGCGTCGCCTCGTAATGAATGGCGCGCAGAAGTTCCAGCCGGTACTCCAAATCGGGAATCCGTTTGGCGATACGCCGCGACATGGCGCTAAGCCAAGTCAGCGCCTCGTTATAGCTTTTGAAGGAACGCCCTCTGGGCTTTTGATCCGAAATCGCTCCGGACAAAGCCGCCCGGACGCTCCCGGAAAGATTTTCATATCGTTGGTTGCCCGCGCAGAGCGGCGCGGCGGCAAAGAGAAAAACCCCGCATAGCAGGAAACGCGGCATGAAAGATTTTTTCATGTGTTCCCCCGTGATTCCCCAGGTATCTTCTCCGCAAGCCACGCGGCGATCTCTTCCGCGCGGACGTGCCGTGCCGCATCGTCCCGGCGTCCCTTGTATTCCAGCGTTCCTTCCTCCAGGCCGCGCGCGCTTACTACCACGCGGTGCGGGACGCCAATCAGCTCCATATCGGCAAACAGTACGCCAGGGCGCTCGTCACGGTCATCCAGCAAAGCGTCAAAGCCCGCCGCAATCAATTCCTCATACAGGCGATCCGCCGCCGCGCGCACCGCGTCATTCTTGTGGTAACCCACTGGCACGATGGCAACTTCAAAAGGCGCGATACTCACGGGAAAGATAATGCCCTTTTCGTCATGTTCCTGCTCAATGGCCGCGCCGACAATGCGCGACACGCCAATGCCGTAGCAGCCCATTTCCATAACCTGGCTTTTCCCGCTCTCATCCAGATAGCGGCATCCCAGCGCGCTTGAGTAAGCGGTGCGCAACTGAAAGATATGCCCCACCTCAATCCCGCGGCAAATTTCGAGACGTCCCTTCCCGTCCGGGGAGAGATCGCCCGCGACGACCCGGCGCAAATCGGCTGCTTCCGGCTCTGGGCAATCCCGGCCAAAAGAGACGCCGCGCAAATGGAATCCCGCCTCGTTCGCGCCGCAGACAAAATTTCCCATCGCCGCCGCCGCGCGGTCCGCGATGACGCGCACGCGCCGCGCATCCGCGCCTACCGGGCCAAGATAGCCCGGCGCGCAGCCCATGAATTCTTGCACTTCCGTATCCGAGGCAAAACGGAAAGGAGAAATCCCCGCGACTTTGCCCGCCTTGACTTCATTGAGTTCGTGATCTCCGCGCAGCAAAAGCAGCGTAAAAAGTTTTTCTCCCTCCGACCGCTCGCTTACAAGCGCGATAGCCTTGAGGACGGATGCGCGCGGGACGCCCAGAAAATCGGCCACTTCCGCGCAGGCGGTTTTCCCCGGCGTTGAAACTTTTTGCATCGCCTCTTCCGGCGCGGGACGCGGCGCGGCGGGCGGCAACGCCTCGGCAAGCTCCACGTTGGCCGCGTAATCCGAGTCCGGACAATAGGCAATATCATCCTCGCCGGTTTCGGCAATCACATGAAATTCATGCGATCCCGTGCCGCCGATGGAACCGGTATCCGCCGCCACCGCGCGGAACTTCAACCCCAGGCGGGTAAAAATACGGCTGTAGGTTTCATGCATCAAACGATACTGCCGCTGCAAATCCTCGTAACTTGTATGGAAGGAATAAGCGTCCTTCATGAGAAATTCGCGTCCGCGCATCACGCCAAAGCGCGGACGGATTTCGTCGCGGAATTTCGTTTGTATCTGATAAAAGCAAAGCGGCAGCTGGCGATAGCTTTTCACTTCGCGCCGCGTCACGTCGGTAATCACTTCCTCATGCGTGGGGCCGATGACGAAATCGCGCTGATGACGATCCTTGAAGCGCAAAAGTTCCGGGCCGTATTTTTCCCAGCGCCCGGATTCCTGCCATAGTTCGGCGGGCTGTACAGCGGGCATCAACAGCTCAATCGCGCCCGCGCGATTCATTTCTTCGCGCACGATGGCCTCTGCCTTGCGCAAAACGCGCAGTCCGGTCGGCATCCAGGTATACACCCCCGCCGCGGCGCGTTTAATCAGCCCCGCGCGCAGCATGAGTTTTTGGCTCGCTACGTCCGCGTCTGCCGGAGCTTCTTTTAAGGTTGTCAGGAAAAAACGGGATGCACGCATAAAGCACTCCAAAAAGCGCGCTGTCAGAAAAAACGCGGGAAATTCCCGCGCGGGATTTTCTTTACGCGCGAAACAGTTTCCGCCGCCGATAAAATCGGGCGCATTTTACCGCGTAACGCGCCTTATGCGTGAGACCTGCCCCGAACGCGCTCCGCCCCGCGGAATTTCCGCGTCATTCCCGGGTAAAAACGGGGTGGCCTTTCAGCAACGCGCCGATATATTGCGCCCCGGTTTTGGCCAAATGTCCGCCATCGTAGGACAGCAATTTTCCGTCCGGCGAGAACACCGGGCAATCATGGCTTGCCTCGCCGCAAATCAGGCTGTGTAAATCCACGAATTCAACATTCGGCATTTTCTTTAAGTTTTCCCGCATCACCTCGTTCGTCTGATAATGACTGTCATCCACGCGATTTTTCATTCCCGCCTTTTCCTGCGGAGACAAGCCTAGATAATTCAGTGGCCGGACAGCGCCAAAATTTTTTCTGCCAATCACGATAACCCGCGCCGTATCGGGAATATGAAGGTTTTTGATGGTCTCCGGCAAACGCCGGGCAGACCATTCTACCCATGAGGACGCAAGCACAATAATGTCCGCGCTTTGCAACAAAGAATGAATGCTCGGATAAAAATCCGGGTTATACACACGCTTCGCGCACAAGTCCCGGTTTTTTTCTTCGATAAGCTCCAAAGCGTTTTCTTTCCCAAGATAAATCTGACATCTCGCAGGTATATTCCGCGCCCGTATTTCCGCCTCTGGAAATAAATCCGCTTCTACCATCATATTAAAAAAATCTTTAGAAAAACTATCGCCCAGCAAAAGCATTTTTAATTTACCCTCGCTGCGGAAAAACGTATCATCTTTCTCCAATTTTCTGTAACGCGCAGAAACATATCTACTGTGTTCTTTATGAGAAATCAGCAAATCCGCATCCACCGCGTTAAAACGGGAAGCAAGCCCCTGAAAGCCGATGCCGCCCATTCCGGCCAAAGCGCAGCCTGCCGCGGCGGCAAAGCGGAATATCTGCCCCCGCTTGAATAATTGCCGATTGCGGAAAGGCCGCTCTACAAAACGCCATGAAAACCAAGCCATTCCCAATGACGCCGCCGCCAGCGCCAAAAAAAGGTTTATTGACGGCGAGGGAATAACAATGCGGGCAAAAGCAAATAAAGGCCAGTGCCACAAATACGCGCTATAGCTAATCAGCCCAACCCCCACCATCACGCGGGTTGATAATAGCCGCCCCGCAAGGGTGGCGGGAGAGGCAAAAAGAATCACCAGC
>JAIRPW010000026.1 GCA_031256795.1 Zoogloeaceae bacterium
GGGGGGGTAAGCAAGCGCTATGCCGTCAACAGCATAGGCAAAACAGCCGGGAAAACCGCCAAATCTTCTTCTCATGAAGAAAAAGTATACCAGAAGAATATACGCGCAAAAACCAAAACGCATAAAACATCCGCATTGCGCGGCAAACAAAAACTACTTTGATTCCACTCTGAGGCGATCAGGGAACGCGCCGGGAAAGCGCGTTTTTTACCCTGCGTTTCCAGCAGGGCCGCGCGCAACCCGCCGCGCACTCCGCGCCCAGGGCCGCATAGCCGCCGCAGCTGCCCGCAATCGGCTTCCTTCCCGCCAGAACGCCCAGCGCCATCAGGAATACCAAAAACACAATCACGCCGAAAGTAATCAGAAAAATCGCCATGCCCGCTTTTCCCCTCATCCCGCCAGAAATTCAGAACGCGCGGCGCGTCCCGTCGCGCCGCCGAACGTTCGCTTTATCCGCCGAAATCGTCCAGGAGAATATTCTCCCGCTCCACGCCCAGATCCAGCAGCATCTGAATCACCGCCGCATTCATCATCGGCGGGCCGCACATATAAAACTCGCAATCCTCCGGAGCGGGATGATTCTTCAAATAATTTTCCAAAAGCACATTATGAATAAACCCCGTCGGCCCCGTCCAACGATCCTCTGGCAAAGGATCGGAAAGCGCCAAAGTCCAGGAGAAATTCGGATTGTCCGCCGCAAGCGCGTTAAATTCCTCGACATAAAAAGCCTCGCGCAACGAACGGGCGCCGTACCAAAAACTCATTTTACGCTTTGTTTTCAGGCGTTTTAATTGGTCAAAAATATGCGAGCGCATCGGCGCCATTCCCGCGCCGCCGCCAATGAATACCATCTCATTTTCCGTCTCGCGCGCGAAAAACTCGCCGAAAGGCCCGTAGGCCATAATCTTGTCCCCCGGCTTCAAACTAAACAGATAGGACGACATTTTGCCCGGCGGAATATCATCGCGCCCCGGCGGCGGCGAAGCCACGCGGATATTGAATTTGATAATCCCCTCTTCCTCAGGATAACTCGCCATGGAGTAGGCGCGCACCGTAGGCTCCCCCACCTCCGAGACATAGCGCCACATGGCGAACTTGTCCCAATCCCCCCGGTATTCCGGCTGAATGTCGAAATCCTGATAGCGCACCGTGTGCGGCGGACATTCCAGCTGCACATACCCGCCCGCGCGGAAACGCACGCGCTCTCCTTCCGGCAAACGCAGCGTCAGCTCCTTAATGAAGGTCGCAACGTTGCGATTGGATTCCACCGCGCATTCCCATTTTTTTACGCCGAAAACTTCCTCTGGAACGCCGATTTTCATATCCTGCTTCACCGGGACCTGGCAGGAAAGGCGCCATCCCTCCCGCGCCTCGCGCCGGGTGAAATGCGGCGCTTCCGTCGGCAGCATGTCGCCGCCGCCGGAAAAGACCTGACACTTGCATTGCCCGCAAGTCCCGCCGCCGCCGCACGCGGAAGACAGAAAAATGTTATCCGCCGCCAGCGTCGTCAAAAGTTTTCCGCCCGCCCGCGCGGTCACTTCCCGCTCCCCGTTGATATGGATCGTCACGTCTCCGCTTTTCACAAGCCAGGCGCGCGCGACAAGAATAATGCCCGCAAGCGCAAGCACTACCGCCGTAAACATACCAATCGCCAGAATAATTTCCTGCTGCATCATTTCCCTCCGTCATCCGCGCCTGTCCGGCCCGTCATCCTTCGCCCGCGTTCCTCTCGGCCAAATCCAGCAATCAGAGCTGCACGCCCGAAAAAGACATGAAACCCAACGACATCAAACCGATAATGATGAACGTGACGCCCAGACCCCGCAGTCCGGCGGGAACGTCGCTGTATTTCAGCTTTTCCCGAATTCCCGCCAAAAGCGCGATCGCCAGCGCCCAGGACAGCCCGGAACCCACGCCATACACGACGCTCTCGGAAAAATTGTAATCCCGCTCCACCATAAACAGAGACCCCGCCATAATCACGCAATTGACCGTAATCAGCGGCAGAAAAATCCCCAGCGCGTTATATAAGGCAGGCAGATACTTATCCAGCAGCATTTCCAGAATCTGCACGATGGCGGCAATGACGCCGATATAGGTCAAAAAGCCGATATAGGACAAGTCCAGTTCCGGGAATCCCGCCCAGGCCAGCGCGCCGTCTTTCAGAAAATAGGTATACACCAGGTTATTGACCGGCAAGGTAATCGCCTGCACGACAATTACCGCAATCCCCAGGCCAATGGCGGTTTCCACCTTTTTGGAAATGGCAATGAACGAACACATTCCCAGAAAGAACGCCAGCGCCATGTTCTCGATAAACACGGCGCGCACAAACAGGCTCAGCAAATGTTCCATCGCCTCACTCCTCTTCCCTGACCTGCGGCGCGAGACGAAAGTCCGCCGCTTCCTGCTGCTCTTTCTTCCACATGCGCAAGCCCCAGATAAAAAGGCCAATCAGAAAAAACGCCGACGGCGGCAAAAGCAGCAAGCCATTCGGCTGATACCAGCCGCCATCTTTCAGGAGCGGCAGCACCTCATGCCCCATGAGTTTGCCCGCGCCGAAAAGCTCGCGCACCACGCCTAACGCAATCAGCATACAAGAGTATCCCAACCCGTTGCCCAGGCCGTCCAGAAAAGACGGCCAGGGAGGATTCTGCATTGCGTAAGCCTCCGCCCGCCCCATCACGATGCAGTTGGTGATAATCAGCCCCACGAATACGGACAGCTGCTTGGCCAGAGAAAAAGCATAGGCGCGCAAAATCTGATCCACCACAATCACCAGCGAAGCGATAATGACCATCTGCACAATCATGCGGATTGAACTGGGAATCTGATTGCGGATCATGGCGATGAACAGATTGGAAAACGCCGTCACCGCCGTCAGCGCAATCGCCATGACAAGCGCGGTATTCAGGTTGCTCGTCACCGCCAGCGCCGAACAAATTCCCAGAATTTGCAGCGCGATCGGGTTGTTATCAAAGACCGGAGTAAAAAGAACTTCTTTCGCGGTCGCCTGTTTGGACATGGTTACACTCCTTCGCGGCGCAGTCTGGCAAGATAGGGGCCGAAACCCTGCTCGCCCAGCCAAAAAACAAGCATCCGGTTCACGCCCTTGCTGGTCAGCGTCGCGCCCGCCAGAGCGTCCACCTGATGCCCCGCCGCGGCGCCGGCGGGATCAACCCCGCCCTTGACAATCTGAATGTTTGGCCGCCCCCGGTCATCAAACAAGGTTTTCCCCGCCCAGAGCGCGCGCCACTTCGGATTGTCTACTTCCCCGCCCAGACCGGGCGTTTCCCCATGCTGATAAAAACCCAAGCCAACCACCGTGGCGAAGTCCGGCTTGACCGCCAAAAAACCATACAGCGTCGACCACAAACCATACCCGCGCACCGGCAAAATCAGCGCTTCCAGCCGACCGCTCCCGTCCGCGTCCTCCAGGCGATACACCGTCGCGTAGCGCTCGCGCCGCTTGATCAGCGCCAAATCCTGTTCAGCGGTCAAAGAATCCGAAAGGGTCGGATCTTTGGCCGCAGCCAGAGCGTCAAAGACGTCGGGATCAAGATCGGGCGCGGTTTCCCCTGTTTCCAGATGGATGACCTCCGCGCGCACGCGCTGTTTGAACAGATCCCGCGCCTCTCGGTCAGAAAGCGACGCGCCGCCCACGCCCGCGATCGCCAAAATACTGCGCTGGCGATCCAAAAGCCGGTTTTCCCGCTGAATAGGCTTGAGCGTCACGGCGGAACCCGCGACAAACACGGACGCCACAAGGCTCACAACCAGCGCGACCACCAGGGTACGCGCGGTAGACTCTTTATTGCCGGACATGACGCGCCGCCCTCCGCTTAATGTTGGCCATCACGACAAAATGATCGATCAGCGGCGCGCACAGGTTGGCAAACAGAATCGCCAGCATCATGCCCTCCGGAAACGCGGGGTTGACTACCCGAATCAACACCACCATCACGCCAATCAACGCGCCGAAAATCCACTTCCCAACATCCGTCATCGCGGCGGATACCGGGTCTGTCGCCATAAAAAACAGCCCGAAAGCAAAACCGCCCAGTACAAAATGCCAGTACCACGGCAAGGCAAACATGGCGTTTGTCTCCGAGCCAACGGCGTTGAAAAGAAAGCTCGTCGCCGCCATGCCCAAAACAACGCTCAGCACAATGCGCCACGAAGCCACCTTGGTCGCCAGCAGCGCAAGGCCGCCGATCAGAATCGCCAGCGTGCAGGTTTCTCCCACCGCGCCCGGCATGACGCCCAGAAACGCCTGCGTCCAGGAAAGCCCCAGAGAATCCCCCGCCGCAGCCGCGGCCAGCGGCGTCGCGCCGGTAACGCCATCCACGGCAATCCAGACCGCGTCGCCGGAAATCTGCGCCGGATAGGCAAAAAAGAGGAACGCGCGCCCCACCAGAGCCGGATTCAGAAAGTTTTTGCCCGTGCCGCCGAAAACTTCTTTCCCGATCACGACGCCGAAACTGATTCCCAGCGCGACCTGCCAAAGCGGAATCGTTGGCGGCACGATCAGGGCAAACAAGACGGAAGTAGCAAAAAAGCCCTCGTTTACCTCATGCCCGCGCACCATGGCGAACAATACTTCCCACAGCCCGCCCACCGCGAAGGTAACAAGATAAATGGGCAGAAAATATGCCGCGCCATGAACCATGTTATCCCAGGCGCAGTCCGGATTAAATCCCGCAACCAGCCCTATCAAAAACAGCCGCCAGCTTTCCCATCCCTGCTGCGCGGCGTGGAACAGGTCCGGGTGCGCGGCATACGCGGTATTCGCCTGAAATCCCACATTCCACATCCCGGCGAAAATGGCCGGGAACGTCGCCAGCCACACCAAAATGATCATCCGCTTCAAATCCATGGCGTCGCGCACATGCGCGGTCGTGCGGGTCACGCTGCCAGGACGGTAAAGAAAGCTGTCCGTCGCCTCATAGAGCGCGAAAAATTTTTCAAACCGTCCGCCTTTGGAGAAATGCGGCTCCAGGCGGTCCAGTATCTGGCGCAATCCCATGAATCAGCCCTCCTTCTCGATTCGGGTCAGAACATCGCGCAAGATCGGGCCATACTCATATTTCCCCGCGCAGACATAAGAACACAAGGCCAAATCCTCCTCATCCAGTTCCAGAGCGCCCAGCTTCTGCGCCATTTCCGTATCGCCCGCCGCCAGATAGCGCAAAAGGTGCGTCGGCAAAACATCCAGCGGCATGACCGCCTCATAGTTGCCTACCGGCACGATGGCGCGCGGACTGCCGTTCGTCGTCGTCGTAAAATGAAAAAGCCGCCGCCGCAAAAACGCGGAAGCAAACACATTCGTGACCGAGTGCTTATCCAGCCCCAAACGCAAAAAGTGCAGCATTTCCCGCTCGCGTCCCTCTTTCAGGCAAGAGACCTGCGTATGGTAGCGTCCCAGAAACGCGAAAGCCCCCGCCGCGGAACGCCCCCCGAACACGGAGCCGGAAATCACCCGGTTTTCCCCCGCTTCCAGCTCGTCCGCCGACAACTCCCGCAAATCCGCGCCCAGGCGCGCAAGCAAAAGACGGGGGCGTTTCACCACCGGCCCCGCCAGCGACACTACCCGTTCCACCCATAACCTGCCGGTCGCAAAGAATTTACCGATCGCGATCACGTCCTGATACCCGATATGCCACACGGTTTTCCGCGCGTCGACGGGATCGAGAAAATGAATGTGCGTTCCCGGAAGCCCCGCCGGATGCGGCCCCGCGAAAACCGTCGTCGTTACGCCCGGCGTATCGCTCCCCGGAAGCTCCGCCGCGCCCTCGCCCGCGCAAAGAAAAACCTTGCCGGAGAAACGCGCGAGCAGCGAAAGCCCGCGGGAAAAATCCTCCCGGTAGCGCGCGATCACAACTTTGGGGTCTGCCGCAAGCGGATGGGTATCTATCGCGGTGACAAAGACAGACGCCGGAACCGCGTCCGCCGCGGGAACTTTGGAAAACGGACGGGTGCGAAAGGCAGTCCATAGGCCAGAGAGAAGCAAGTCCTCCCGGATCGCGTCAGAGGACAAGGCGGAAATTTCCTGATCGCCGCGCGCCCTGAACGCAACCGCCTCCTCTCCCTGCAATTCAATGACGACCGACTGTAACGCGCGCCGCGCGCCGCGATGAATCGCGCGGACAACGCCCGCGCCCGGAGCGGTAAAGCAAACGCCCGGCGTTTTTTTGTCCAGAAAAAGCGTTTGCCCCGTCTTGACCTGGTCGCCCACCTGTACGCACAGGGTCGGGCGTATTCCGTGATAGTCCGCGCCGACAAGCGCGACTTGCCGCGCCGCCCGCGCCGTCTCAATCTGCTGCGCGGGCGCGCCCGCGATGGGCAAATCCAGCCCGCGTTTAATCTTTATCATGTCTTGAAACATGCCTTGACCTACCCCTCTCGGAACGTCAAAAACTTGTAAATTATAAAGCGAACGGGATAATTTTGAAAATTTTCACGGCAAATCAACGCCGCGTTCCATGAATGCAAGCCCGGAAAACCGCGCGGCAGACGCGGTTTCGGTCTGCCGCTTCCGCAGTTTTCTCCGTTCTTTGCCCGGAGAAACAAAAGGCTTCCGGGACGGATTGGATGCGAAGACGCTCGCGCGCTTCAGTTCAGAACAGACCTGCAAACCGGAGGCAACTCCTCCAAACTGATCGGCCCAATGTAGTTCCAGCTTGTACACATTATTTTCGGGACAGGTCTGCAAACCGGAGGCAAATCCTCCGACGCCAGAATACACGCCCGTATTGCGGCGTTCTGTTGCGCACCCTGTTTTTTAAGGCACTCGCCGGCTGTCTGAAATTTATTAAAGTCAGTTCTCCTTTGTTCCTCCTGCGAGAGAGAAAGCCATGAATACTTTTCATAACAATTTTCTTCATATTCTTCTATCGCTTTCTTCCTGCATTCCTCCAATACGGTACTAGCCTTATTCGGACAATCTTCTTGCGTATATTCCTTTTGCAGATCGTCGCAGCGTTTCTGACAGCGCTTATAGGCAATCCCCCTCCTCTCCCCATAAAGGGCGGCTTCCGATGTGTTATACCAGCGCGCAACAGCTTGTTGGCACGCATCCCGCGCGGCGCTTCCGATCCGCGTCTTTTCCACGCAATCATCCTGACGCCGCTCCCACTCCTTATGAACATCCGCGTAGGGATTCCCTTCCCTGTAGCGCCATGCCTCTATCAATCTGCTGCATTGGTGTGCCGAAGGCCAGTCATCATGCTCCACACAACTCCCATCGTGTGAAATATGAGCATCAATCGAACAAGCGGGAACTTCATATGCGATACAGCGCGCGGTCAATTCCTCGATGCTCTCCACGCTCTGGGCAGGGCGCGCGAAAAACAAGCTCGTCGCAAGGGCTGCCGCAAACATCGTCAAGGCGCTTCTGTTCATTTTTTTCTCCGGTGACCCGTCTTTCCTAAAAAAGAAGCGATTTTCCGCGCGCCCAAAAGCGCGCGGAAAACCGCGATTCCAGGCGTTTGCTTATTCGTAATGGATGATCTCGCGCGGCTCCGGCGCGGCGGGGCGCGCCCTTTCCTCCGTACCGCCGGGGATCGCGACGCCGCCAAACTGCTCTTCCAGCTGACGAATCACATCCTCTCCCAGGCTCTTTGAAGTCTCCCGGATCACCTTGCCGCGACTCGGGACAAACCTGCCGCCCGCCGAGGTTGAGATTCTCACGTCCCGCCCTTCGCCCGTCGCGGAAAAAGCGGCCTTGATCTCATAGGTTTTGGTATGAATCAGGCTGAAATCGCCGACCAGCTCCAGGCTAAACACATGGGAGACGTTCCCGGAACTGCCGGGATTCGCCTCCAGACGAAACTGGACGCTGCTGACCGAACCGAACAGCACGTAGTCCGCGCCCGGATACATGCCTTTCTTGATCCGCTCAATGACGTCGTAAATTTTTTCCGTATCCTTGGCGGTATAAGGCCGCGCCTGCATGACGCGGAACATGCCGGACTTGAGCATTTCTCCCTTGACGTCGGCGGTAAATTTGCGCAATTCCCCGCGCAGAATGTAGCTGTACAGCCCTTCAGAATAGGAAAAACTGGAATCCTGAAAAGACGAGCTCTGGCCGCCGTAGTTGTGCGCGCCCTGATAGGACGCCGCGCTATCCACGCCCGCCGCGCCCGCGCCCGGATAGGTGGTAACGCCCGACCGCGCGGATTCGCGCGCGGAAGCGGAGGCTTTGCCGCTTGAGCGCATGGAAGAACTTGAGGAAGCGTGGGCAGAGGCCTGCACATTGCGGAAATACCCGGCCACCTGCTCTTCATAGACAAGATCGGTAACGGCGACTTTCACCCGCGGTAAAGAATCCGGAGAGGCGTTTTCCGCGGACTTGGCCGCCGTAAGCAGCGCCAGCGACGAGGCGGCAAGGGTTTTTAGCAGCAAGGGAGAGATTTTCATGAACATGCTCCGAAGAAAGGACGAACCGCGCCCGCTTTATCCGATCCGCCGGAAAAACGAGCGCGGCAAATAAGAAAAGAGACGGTCAGCGCGGCTTCGTCTTGCGGATTTCCTGACTGTCAGACCACTCGCTCACGCCCTCTTCAATGTCGACCAGCTCCAGGGTGATGACGTAGTAAGCGTCCTTGGTGCTGCTGTTTTTCTTGATGATGGAAGAAACGCTGCCGTCCAGACGAAACCTCGCTCCCGACATATTGCCGATTTTGGCCGACGCGCTCTTCTTGTAGAGACCGCTCTGGTTCTGGCGAATCAGCTCGGACTCCTGATTTTTCATGGCGCGCCCTTCCGCGACCGCGTAGCGCACGCCGTTTTTCTGCAGCTGCACCTTGATGGCGTCGGTAATCAGCTGGGTATCGAAATACTCGCTGGTTTTGTTCTCCACCGGCGAGGCGACGACAAGCAGCCGCCTGCGGATAATTTCCTGCATCTGCGGATGCTGGAGCAGGGATTTCACCATTTTTTCCGTCGTCATCTGAATGTCCGTAGAGCCCAGATTGGTCGTGATCGTCTCCACGTCCCTGGGGTCTCCGTAACGCACGGAAGAGCTATGGCTGCCTTCGGTGACGGGGCTGGTTCCCATCTGCGAACAGGCGGAAAGCGCGAGCGCGGAAAAAAGAAACAAAAGGCCGTTTTTCTGCATAAAAGTCTCCTTGCGTATGTAAGCGTTTAATTGAAAATGTCCCATCCGTCGCGTCCGGGCAGGGAAGCGGGATTGCGCATTTCTACCTTGAAGTCGGTCGCCTTCGTGGTGGGCGCGATGAGATTGATAATTTTGTTCTGCTGCCCGTGCAGCACTTCCGGTTTCCAGGATTCATCCTCCCAGACCGTGAAGCCGTCGTTATCCAGCCAGCGGACGCGGTAATACAGCCGCGCGTTCAAAGAAGAGGTATTGGTAAACGTCACCTGCACGCGCATGGGCGTGGTTTCCGTACCCTTAATGCCGCGCATATCCGAAATTTTGATATTTGCCGGCGTGCCGAGCGTTTCCGTCTTGCTGTTGACGTTGGGAGTGCAGGCGGGAAGCGCGCCGAGCGTAAGGCAGGCGGCCAGGGTAAGCCACGGCAGCGCGCGGCGGGTTGGTTTTTTCATGCGAATCTCCTTCGTTCAAAAAATGGGGGAATGAACGGCCCGGCGCTCATTCCGTTTCTTCTTCGCTTTCCGCCTCGCCGGATCCCTCTTCTTCGTCGTCTTCTTCCTCTTCCTCCTCTTCGCCGTTTAAGGCGTTGATGCGCTTTTGCGCCTCTTCCGCGCTCATGTCCGCCTTGGGCGTTATCCAGCGGGATTCAGGAAGAAGCGTAGTCTCCGCCGTCTGCCCGCCGACATAGACGAAATCCTCCACGATGCGGACCGGCACGATGTTCACCGCGCCGCCGACGGTAATTTTTTTCTGCACCTCGCCGCGCGCCGTGCGGAATTTCAGGAGATGCTCGCCCGCCGGCAAAATCGCGCGGGCGATGGCGATCTGCGACGGCAAAGTGCGCCACGCGCGCTCATCCGCCTGCTCGGTGGCGATGGAGGCGATGGCCAGCGCGATGCGGGCGGCGATGCGCCCCGCCGCTTTCTTGTTCCCCGAATTCTGCACGGCGTATTGCGCCGCGGCCTTGATCGCGCCGCGAATGGCGGTGCGGACAACGATACCCGGCATCAGGTCTTTCAGCTGCCGCTTGGCCAGCGCGTCTACGTCGACCAGCGTCTCTACCGGCAGGTTGCGTCCCGCCACGGAAAGCGCGTGCGGCATGTACGCCCCGCTCGAAACCACGAGCGGGAAGGAAAACGGCAGAACGATCCAGGAGCCCTTGACGCGCAAAGGAATAGGCAGGCTCAAGGACTGCCAGGCCGGAGCCAGACCGCTTTCCACGATAAAAAGCACGTCCGCCTCTTTCGCGCCCGGCCTTCTGCCCAGACTTTGCGCCTTGGCGCGCGCGTACTGGCTTTCCGGGCGCAGCTCCCGCGCGTTGCGGTATCCCGGCGCGGCCAGCGACGGCTCGTCGGTCATCTCGAAGAAATAGCCCGCCAGATAGTGCGCCAGCGCGTTCTGATAGCCATTCTTGAGCGCGCGCACGGCGGGCGTGTCCAGCATCTCCAGCGGATAGCCCCGCTCGGCCAGATCGTTCACGGAAAGCGCAATCTCCCGCTCTTCCCCCGCCTCGGCGAGCGCGTCGTATTCCTTTTCGCGCAGCTGCCCGATGAGCGTTTCGCGCTCTACGGTCTTTGCCATCTCCACGCGCGCCAAATCCGGACTGCCGAGCAGGATGTGATCCAGCGCCAGCCGGGTGGACAAGAAAATTTTCTCGTAGTCCTGGCCGTCGTAGCGGCGCGCGCGGTCGCTGAGCAGATAGGAGCCGATCTCGCCCGCAACCTTGGCGGAATCCAGGCGCGCCGCGTCTTCCCATTCGCGCACCTTCTCGTCGGCCTTGAGCCAGGCGTCGCGGCTTTGCGCGTACTCCGCCTTGAGGCGCAGAAGCTCGCCTTTTTCAAAGTAATACAGAAGGTCCTTGCCGCCCAGAAACCCTTCGCTGTTCGCTTCCAGCTGCTCCACGGCGTCGTCGACCTTGCCTTCCTTCAAATAGTCGAGCGTATCGCCCATTTCGCTGTCGTAACTGCGCAGAGGATTGCCCGCGCAGCCGGAAAGAACGGCCAGCGCCAAAAAAGCGGCGCTAAGTCTAAAAAGGGAAGGGCGCATAGCTATGCTCAATGGGGAAAATACCGCGCGCCCGTGTCAAAAACATGAAACCGGGCGCGCGGATAAAAGTCACGCCGAGGGAAAAACGGCAACCGCCGCCGCGATTATTTGCTCTCGCCGCTCAAAGCCTTGGCAGCATCTACGCCATACCCGATGCTTCTCGCCTGGCGCTTTATTTTGTTGCAGTTTTTCATATCCACGCCCTGCTTCGCGCATTCGAGAGTCATCCGGGCGTTGCCTTCCGGGGAATTAAGATAACTGCTAGTCGAATTCCTGCTTTTGCTCCCCGCGCTCGATTTCTTGTTTTCTTTCCCGCTGGCCGCAGCGTTATCCAGGCTATCCAGCGCGCTGTAGCCCAGGCCGCTGCCCGCGCCGCCAAGTTTTTTGTCAATTTCGTGTCCGGCTCTCGCCTTGGCGTATTCCTTGGCCTCGCCCGGAAGCGCGTCGCCAATCGCCTTGCCGATACTGCCGAAAAAGCCGGTTTCCTCTTTCTTGGATTTCTTGCTCGTTTTCTTTTCCGCTTCCGCCTTTTTCTTGGTCTGGGTTTTGCCGCTCTTGGTATTCTGCGCGTCGCTGATCACGTCAGAAAGATTTACCGCCGCCGCGGGCGCGGCAAACGCCAGCGCGAACAACGCGGCGGCGCAAAATTTGGGAAGGGAGGGGCGCATCTTTAAGCTCCTAGCATAGGGAAAGGAAGAGCGCGTATTTTCGGGGGGGGGGGGGGGGGGGGGGGCAACGCCCCCCCCGATGT
>JAIRPW010000036.1 GCA_031256795.1 Zoogloeaceae bacterium
TGCCGCCCTCTTACGATACGGATGATTTGCTGCAATCATCGCCAATGAATATCTACGGCATTTATCCTTTAGGATTAAACGAATGGGAAAAAAGTTTTGCGCAGTGGCTGGATAAAAACCCTGTGGGAAATGTGCTTTGGTGGCACAGAAACGAACCGCGCAAAGGGTATTCTGTGAATGTATTGACGTCGGACGGACACGGATTTTATCCTGATTTTGTCATTGGCATTGACGGCAGACGCACGGAAGATCACGCGCTTTTGGTTGATCCTAAATACGACTTTAGAAGTGACCCGTTAAAAGTGCTTGCCGTCCATGAAATTTATGGGAAGGTTTTAATTTTGTATAAGGAACACGACTCTGAATGGAAAGCGGTCACGTGGAATGAGCAACGTCAAATACCCGTTGCCGAGCGTGATTTCCGCCTCTCGGACGCGGCAGGGTGGTAAAGACGTCGGTTTGAAACCGGGCGCGCGTTACAAAATCCCGGCCCCGGCTGGCGAAGCCTTCCGGTATCCGGCCCGCGCGGCGCTCGTTCACCAAACATGGAGCTTCTTTTCACCAAAAATTGACGGTGAAAAACATACATTCCCTTCCCTTACGAATCGTCGGAGTCAGGAGGAGGGGACATGGAATCGTTCGATTGGGCCGGACTGGGCGGGCTGTACCTGTTTTTCTGGTATTTTTCCGGCGTCACGCAGGCGCTGCTGATTCCCTCTTCGGGCTTCACGGGGTTTCGCAGCGCGTTTTACATGAGTCTCGTCTGGCTCGCTCCGGTTTTATTGTTTTCCGGCTTCACGAGGGAAATCGGCGCTGGTATCGGAATCGTTCTCTGGGCCGCGTCGGTCATCAGCCTGGGCTATTGGGCCATCTACAAAACGGAATTTTCCCAGAGCGTCGTCTTTACCCTTTTTGAAAGCAATCCCGAAGAATCGAAGGAGTATCTGCGCCAATACGTCCGTCCTTCGCTGATTCTGGGAATCATTGCCTACACCGCGATCGCCTTTCTGCTCTGGAACAATCTGCGCCCGGTTCCTATGTCATTGCCTTGCGCGATCGGCGTTTCGCTCTTCGTGTTCGCGCTGAATTTCGGCGAGCCTTTCCTTGATTATTTTCGCGGCAAAGCCAATCTGGAAAGCGCCATGAGCAAGCTATACCGGCGCATGGAACCCGCCGCGCCCTGGCAATTGCTGGTGGGCTGGCTGCAATACCGGATGCAGCTCGGCAATGTCACAAAACTCTTGGCGAAGAATTCTTCCCTGCCGCCGCTGGGAAATCTCGTCGACGCCAACGGCGACGTTCCGCGCACGCTGGTTCTGGTCATCGGCGAATCCGTCACGAGCCGGCGCATGAGTCTGTACGGGTATCCGCGCAAAACCACGCCCTTCATGGACGCGCTGAAAGAGAACGGGGAATTGTCCGCGTTCGGCGACGTCATCGCCTCGCGCCCCTATACCGTCGAAATGCTGCGGCAAGCCCTGAGCTTCGCCAATCAGGAAGAACCGGAGCGTTTTCTGACCGATCCGAATCTGATGAATCTCATGAAGCAGGCGGGCTACCGGATCAGCTGGATCACCAACCAGCAGACCATGACGCACCGCAATACGCTGATGACCATGTTCTCGCGGCAGGCGGACGAAGCGCGTTATCTGAACCAGAACCGCGCCCAGAACGCCTCCCGGCCCGACGCGGTCGTTCTCGACCCCTTTGCCGAGGCGCTGAAGAATCCCGCGCCGAAAAAATTCATCGTGGTGCATCTGCTTGGCGCGCACGCCCGGTATTCCCTGCGTTACCCGGAGACGTTCCGGAAATTCACCGGGCGCGACGGCGTCCCGGAAAACCTTTCGGAACGCGACGCCGAAACGTTCAACGCCTATGACAACGCCGTGCTCTACAATGATTTCATCCTCTCCCGCCTGATCGGGCTTCTCGCGGAAAGTCGGCAGAATGGCTTCTTGCTCCACTTTTCCGATCACGGCGAGGAGGTTTTCAACGATCCCGCCCACAAAACGCTGGGGCGCAACGAGGACAAGCCCACTCCGGACATGCTGGCCGTTCCCTTCACGCTCTGGACGTCGCCCGAATGGAAAAGAACGCACCCGTCCGATTTCGCGCCGATGCTTGGACGCCCCTATAGCAATGCCCACTTCATCCACACCTGGTCCGATCTGGCGGGTTTGCGCCATGACCGCTTCCGGCCGGAACGAAGTCTCGTCAATCCGGCTTTCGAGCCGCATATCCGCTGGATCGGCAACCCTGAAATCAAAAACGGATTGCGCGACTATGACGCGGACGTCCTGTGGAACGGGAGATCGGTTACGCCCCGACCGTCTTTTTGCGCGGGAAAATCTCTGTCAGCCACGCATCCAATTCCCGCGCGACCAGCGGCCAGCCGCGCTCATGAGTCAGCGCGTGTCCCATGCCCGCGAAGATACGCGGCGGCAGACTATAACTGCGCGCCGTAGCCTCAACCAGAAACGCGGGGATCAGCACATCCTTTTCCGCTCCGGCAACCCACATGGGCGGACGCCGCTCCGCTGTCAGCAACGGCAAATTGAAAAAACTCATATCCCAAATCGCCCGCTGCGATTCCAGCTGCATCCGCGCGCGAAAATATTCCAGCAATTCCTCTTCTACCGGCTGCGCGAATAAAGCCTCACGAACTGCGGGAATACTGACCAAATCATCACGCAAAACGTTGTTGAGTTCCTGAAGCAAATAGGGGCGGTAACTCAGTAAATTGAAAAACGAAAGCAACAGCCCCTGCGGCGGCACAGAGCACAAAAGCGCGACAGCGGGCGCGGAGCGGCGCTCAAGGTATTTCTGCGCGACAAATCCTCCCATAGAATGCCCAATCAGCGCCGGAGCGGAAACCTTTTCCCGCGCGCTTACCCAGTCCGCGACAATCTCCACATCCTCTACATAATCCGCAATGGAAAGCGCCTCTATCGCTCCGCCTCCCGCGTCGCTGCCGCCATGCCCGCGCAGGGAAAGCGCATAGACCGAATAACCCGCCTGCGCAAACCAGGGCGTCAGCCCCCTCTCCCAAAACCACGCGCCAGCAAACGCGCCATGAATAAAGAGCAAGGGCGGCGCGGAAACCTCCGATTCGGAAGACGCCGGGAAAAAAAACACTTCGCGCCCTTCGACGCGCTCATGACGCAAGGAAACTTCACTCATTGTCCAGCACACTCCAAAAACATGCACATAAATACCTGCTCCGCGATACTCTTCAGGGAAATTGCGAAGCGCCCATTCCCGCCTCAATCTGCCGAATACGGCGCGTCAGCCCCGGCGCGTCGGGATGCTTGCTGTAATAGCGCGGATTGGGAACCATCGCCGCCAGCCGCGCCGCCTGCCCCGCAGACAGTTTCGCGGCACTCTTCCGGTAGTAATGCCACGCAGCGGCTTCCGCGCCAAAAACGCCCTCCCCCCACTCAATCACGTTCAGATACACTTCAAAAATACGCTCCTTGTCCCAGAGCGTTTCAATCATCATGGTAATCAGCGCCTCCTGCCCCTTGCGCAGCATTGAGCGATGCGGATTCAAAAAAAGGTTTTTCGCCAGCTGCTGCGAAATCGTGGATCCGCCCGCGACAAAACGCCCCTTTTTCGCGTTTTTCTTCATGGCGTTCTCAATTCCTTCCCAATCAAACCCCTCATGATCCACAAAACGCGCGTCCTCGGATGCAATCAGCGCGCGCTTCAAAGAAATCGAAATCTTGGCATACGCTATCCAGCGATAATCCAAGCGCGCGTCCGGATTCTTCTCCCGCAGTTCCGCAAGACGAATACGCATGAAATGCGTCTCATCAGGCGGCATCCACTTCCAGTATAAAATCCAGCCGCAAAACCACATCTGCGCCAGGAAAAAAACAAGAATAACGAGGTTAACGCCCCACTTCAAAAACCATAGCGCCCGCCAGAAAAAGCCGCGTTTAGAAGAAGATTCCTCCAGTTTCTTGTCCGCGCCCGTTTCCGTCTGCATAAAACAGCCCTTTTACTGAATCAGTCCGCGCGGAAAATTCGTGCGCGCAGCAAAGGCGCGGTTTCCGGACGACGCCCCCGCCACAAGAAAAAAGATTCCGCCGCCTGCTCAATGAGCATCCCCAGGCCATCCGCCCCCCGCGCCGCGCCCAATGCCCGCGCCTGCCGCAAAAAAGATGTTTCCGCCTCTCCGTACATCATGTCATACGCCAAACTTCCCGGCGCGAATACCCCCTGCGGCAAGGGAAGCGGTTCGCCCGCAAGACTAGCGGAAGTCGCGTTGATCACCAGATCAAACGCGCCGGATATTCCGTCCAGCCCCCCCCCAGAAAACGACGCGCCGCCAGGATAAAACGCCGTTATTTCTTCCACGAGCCGCGCCGCTTTATCCGCGCCGCGATTGGCAACGACGAGACTGGCCGGGGATCGCATCAGCAACGGCAAAATTACGCCCCGCGCCGCGCCGCCCGCGCCCAGCAGCAACACACGCCGCCCGGAAATGACAAACGCCAGATTGCTTTCGAGATCGCGTATCAGCCCCGCGCCATCAGTATTATCGCCCAGCAGCCCTCCCTCTTCCGCCTTCAAGGTATTCGCCGCGCCTGCCGCGCGCGCGCGCGCAGTTAGGGTATCCGCAAGACGAAACGCCTCTTCCTTGAACGGCAGCGTAACATTGCAGCCCTTGCCTCCCGCCGCGAAAAACGCGCGCGCGGCGGCGGAAAAACCTTCCAGCGGCGCTTGGCGAGCCTCATAGCGCATCGCCTCGCCCAGCGCCTCGGCAAAAGCGGCGTGAATCCAGGGACTTCTGGAATGCGCGATAGGATTGCCGAAAACGGCGTATAAATCAGGCATAAAAGACCGAAAAAGTCATTTTGTTTTAAGGCGATCCGTAAAGGTCCAGGTACGGGGAATCACTACCTGGTCGGTATCGCGCGAAATAGCGGGCGGAAATGGCGGATAAGGCGCGGCCATATAAACAATGCGCCGCGCGGCCTCGTTGAGTATCTTGTGCGGCGAGGGCTTATCCACCGTCACGTCCACCACCTCGCCATTCCGGTCTATCGTCACAGACAGTACCAGCGAGCCGTAGATTTTCCCGCGCGCCGCCTCCGGATAATTTAAAGTCCCCCATCGCTCTACCTTCTGCCGCCAATCCTCAATATATTGGGCAAAACGGTACTCCAGCGCCTTTGTACCGATAAATTTTTTGCGCGGTCGCGTCTCATACGCCTCGATTTCACGATCAATTTCCGCTTCCAATTGCAGCATTTCCCGTGCGGAATCCGCAAGATCCAAACCGTTTTTCGGCTTTTCGCGCGGCGCGTTCAGCGTCTCTTTTTTCTGGGCGCGGCCAAAAGAGAACCCTTCGCGCGACGCGGCAAGAAGCTCGCGCCGCTCCCTCTCCAAAGACTCAACGCGCTTTTGCAAATCCATAAATTGATTGCCTTCTTGCGTCGCCGGAGAAGGCGGCAGCGGCGTTTTTACGCGGCGGTTTTTTTCCGTATTGCCGCCGCCGTCCAAATTCGCCTGCGCCAGCACTTGCGGATTTTGCGGACGTCTGGAAGAAGCGCTATTGACCAAAGTGACGTCCAACCCGCGATCCCTGATACGTTTTTTCGGCGGCGGCTCTCCGAAACTTCCCGTAGCAATGGTCGCGCCATGCAGAAAAAAAGAAAGCGCCAGCGCCGCCCCAAAAAGATGCAAATTCAGATAGCAAAAAACAGGCGTCAGAGCTTCCCGGCACAACGTCGCCCAGCGAACCAGAAACGCCGGGCATAGCGCCGCCGCACCGCTCAGCAGAGACTTTCCCACAGCGGAGAAGCCGCGTTTCAGCATAATGTTTCCGCGCCGCCCGTATCGGAAAGAGGAACAGCCTCTGACGGCGCTTCAGCTTCGGAAAAAAACTCCGCCTCCTCTTCCTCGCCGTCCAGAATCATGTCGCCGTGGTCAAGCGTCCTCAGCACATGGCAATGCGCTTCCAATCGCAAAAAATCTACGCCGTCAAGCCGCGCCTTCAGGCGCTGCCCCGGCGGAAATTGCCCCGCGCCAGACAGCCTCGTGAACAGCGGCAAACCCTCAAAACGCGCCAGATCATCACGGCGCACCGAAAGCACGCATTCTTCCACACCCTCCTGCCGCAGCCAACGCAAACACCAATAACGCTCAATGCGCCGCTGAAACTCCGCATACGCGGCATAAACGCTCTCAAAATCGCGCATTACGGCAAAAAGCGCGGAGGAACGCGGCAAATACGGCGGCGCTTTCCCCTCCAGCACGGCAAAAAGCTGCCATTGATTGAGCAGATCAGAATAACGGCGCAACGGCGAAGTCATCCACGCATATTGCGGAACTCCCAGGCCCTCATGCGGCTGCGGTGCCGTCGTCATCCGCGCCTTGCCCCCCGTCTGCGACCGGTAAAGACAAGGCACACCGCGCGCCGCCAGCAGCCCCCCCCAGGAGGAATTGGCCAAAATCATCATCTCCGCCACCAATGTGTCCAAAGGACCGCCCCGAGTTCGCGCGGCAATCGTCACCCTGCAACGCTCAGGATCCGCAAGATCGCCCTCAATGGCAAAGGTGTAATCGTTCACTCCCTGCGCTGCCGAAGGCTTGCCGCGCCGCGCTTCACACGCCTTGGAAAAACGCCATAGCGTCAGTAACTCTTCCCGGAAAGGACGATCCGGAAAATCATTGGCCACCGTATTTTCATGGACGGTCGCCTCATTAAACCAAGGCTCAACCTCATGATGCCGCAAGTTTGCGGCAATGCGCACCCGCTCCACGCGAGTCTCCTGCGCGAGCACAGAAAAGTCCTCCGCCAGCGTGAAATAAATTGACGCTGCCGGACAATCCCGCCCTTCCTGCAACGTATAGGCGCGCACAAATTCCTCCGGCAGCATGGTGATTTTCGCGCCCGGCATATACACCGTAGAAAGGCGCGCGCGCGCAATGGCGTCCAGAGCATCCCCTTGCAGAATCACCAAACCGGGCGCGGCAATATGTATGCCGATACGCCAGCCGCCTTCCGAAAGCGGCTTGACCGAAAGCGCGTCATCAACTTCCGTCGTGTGCGCGTCATCAATGGAAAACGCCGAAATGTCCGCGAGCGGCAGATCGTCCGGAGCGGACGGGACCGCTACGGGCGGGAATCCCGTACCTTTCGGAAATTGCTCATGCAAAAACCGGCAAACATGCACGGCATACGGCGAAGCGAAAGCGCCGACTTCCAGAAGCAAAGCCTCAATCTCACAGCCGCGTTCCGCCGCCGCGGCTTCAAATGCTTTCACTTCAGGGCGATTGCGATCCGGACTGCCCAGCATGGAAGCCGCGCAGGAACGCAGGGCGTCCGGTAAGCGCCCCGCTTTCAGCTCATGAACCCATTCTTCCAAACGCCGCGTCTGCTCACGCTTTTTTTCAACTGCGGCCAAAGCGGCGCGGAGAATGTCGGCGGGCGCTTTGCGAAAACGCCCCCTGCCTTTGCGGTGAAAGTAAATCGGCGCGCCATGAAGGGCAAGCAAGAGCGATACCGTTTCAGGCGCGGAAGGCTCTCCGCCATAGTATTCCCGCGCCAAATCAAGAAAAGAAAACTCGTCCCCATCGGCCATCTCCCACAAAAAAGCCGCGTCAATTCCGTCAGCAAGCGGTTTGGCTTCCGGCAGAAGCCGCGCGGGCGCGGGCGCGGAAAAACGCAGCAGAATCTGCGACGCCTTGATCTTGCCGCGCTTGCCCGAAGGCATTTCTACCTGCAGGGAGGTTTCATTGTCCGCAAGGACGCCGCCCGCCTTAAAGTCTCCGCTTTCCTCAAAAAGCACGTAGTTCATCACAGCCATCGGCAGATTATAAACGAGGCGCGCCAATATTCATGACGAATCACGCCTCCCAGCGCACAAGTCCTGACCAGGCGGTGAAAAGCACGAGGACGCCAAAGCCAATCCGATACCAGGCAAAACCCACAAAGGTATGAGAGGAAATAAAGCGAATTAGACCGCGCACCGCCAGAAGGCCAAAGAAAAAGGAAGCGATAAAGCCCGCCGCGAAAACCGGAAAATCGTCAAACCGCAAAAGCCGCCAGCTTTTCCCTACGTCGTAGACCGTAGCCCCAAACATGGTAGGAATCGCCAGGTAAAAAGAAAATTCAGTCGCCGTCTGCCGGGAAAGCCCGAAGCACATTCCGCCCATAATGGTTGCGCCAGAGCGCGAAACACCGGGACACATTGCCGCGCACTGCGCAAAACCAATCTTCAGCGCATCCTGCCAGCGAAGGGAATCCACCGCGCAAATTCGCGCCGCATGGCTTTTTTGGCGATGCTCAATATAGAGAATTAGCATTCCGCCGGCAATCAGCGCAAACGCGACCGGTAAGGGATGAAAAAGATAGGCTTTGATCACGTCATGCAAAAAAACGCCAAATACCGCCGCCGGGAAGAAAGCGACCAAAAGCAGAAAAGCAAAACGCCGTTGCGCGGAATCGCGGGAAAGACCAGAAACGGCCAGAAAAAGCCTTGCGCGAAAATGCCAGCAGACCGCCAAAATCGCGCCCAACTGAATTACAACCTCGAATACACTATTGTCATACCCCAAAAGGCTGCCCGCAAGAATGAGATGCCCCGTGGAAGATACGGGCAGAAACTCTGTCACTCCTTCAACCAGGCCCAGCAGCAAAGCCTTGAACAACAAAACAAAGTCCATCGCGCACCCTTTTTAAAGATTATATTTTAACGCATTCATCCAATCGCGCAATATAAGCGAGAACAAGAAATGCCGAAATCATAAACCAAACGAGTCGCCCCGGAAATGTAGGATGGCTATAATCGGAGGCGCTACAGCGGCTCCATGAATGAGAACTATCCTTTCATTTTATCGTTTTGCAACGATATTTTAATAAGTAAAATTATTTTCTATTGTTGAAATAGTTTTCTCCGGCCATTCATGTTTTTATCGCCAAAAATCACGCTCTTTGCTCTTCTCTGAATTCCTTCGTTGTATATCCTATAAAGTCCCCTATTTATAAGCTTATGAGGCCGCAAGTTAAAATTATTCTGAAGAAAGAATGGCGCTAAAGAAAAAACCGGAGGCTCTGCCGCACAGGAGTTAAGCGCAGCATAAAAATTATTACGCGCAGCAAATCCTTGTCAGGAATAGCCGCACAGACTTTCCCATAAAAAAACGCGGCTCTACAAAAAGAACCGCGCTTATTCAGCAGAAAATCCGCATACACATCAGGTTTGCGGCGTTTCTCCGGCGAGCAGCGCTTTCATGGACAGTTTTACCCGCCCGCGATCATCAACCTCCAATACCTTGACGCGCACCACCTGGCCTTCCTGCAAATGATCCTCCACCCGGTTCACACGCTCATGAACAATCTGCGAGATATGCAGCAGACCATCCTTGCCCGGCAAAAGATTCACGAATGCGCCAAAGTCAAGAATTTTCAAGACCTTGCCTTCATACACTTTGCCGATTTCCACCTCCGCCGTCAGCTGATCAATGCGCGCGCGCGCCGCCGCGGCCGCCTCGCTGCTGGTTGCGGCAATGGTAATGGCGCCATCGTCTGAAATATCAATCGTCGTACCCGTCTCTTCTGTCAAGGCGCGGATTACCGCCCCGCCCTTGCCAATTACATCACGAATTTTCTCAGGATTGATTTTGAAGGTATAAAGGCGCGGCGCATATGCCGACATTTCTTCACGATGCCCGGACATGGAGCTTTCCATGATGCCTAAAATATGCATCCGCGCCTCGTTTGCCTGCGCCAGCGCAATCTTCATGATTTCTTTTGTGATGCCCTGGATCTTGATGTCCATTTGCAGCGCGGTTACGCCGCTTCGGGTTCCGGCCACCTTAAAGTCCATATCCCCCAAGTGATCCTCATCACCCAGAATGTCCGTCAAAACGGCAAAGCGGTTATCCTCTTTGATCAGCCCCATGGCAATACCCGCCACGTGCGATTTCAATGGCACCCCCGCGTCCATCAGCGCCAAAGACCCTCCGCATACCGACGCCATTGAGGAAGAACCATTGGATTCCGTAATTTCAGAAACCACCCGCATGGCATAGGAAAAATCCTCTGGTTTGGGCAGCACCGCCAGTAACGCGCGCTTGGCCAACCGGCCATGCCCAATTTCGCGGCGCTTTGGAGAACCTACGCGCCCGCACTCTCCCGTTGCAAAGGGCGGCATATTGTAGTGCAGCATAAAGCGATCACGATATTCCCCAGAAAGCGCGTCAATAATCTGCTCGTCACGGTTGGTACCCAAGGTTGCCACTACCAGCGCCTGCGTTTCTCCGCGCGTAAACAAGGCAGAGCCATGCGTGCGCGGCAATACGCCATGCCGAATGCGAATGGGGCGCACTGTGCGCGTATCCCGCCCGTCAATACGCGGCGCGCCGGACAAAACACGCCCGCGCACAATTGACGCTTCCAGGTTGAAGAAAAGATCAGAGACTACGCTTTCCTCCACGGCGTTTTCTCCAGTACATAGGGCGGCTACTGCTTCCGCGCGAATTTCTTTCACTCTCTGGCCGCGCGCCTGTTTTGAGGTTACTTGATACGCCTCTTCCAGTCTTGCTTTGACCAGCGCTTCCAATTTCGCGCGTAGCGCGTCGTTTCGCGCCGGAGGCTGCCAATCCCATTCCGGCTTGCCGCCCTCTTCCACCAGCTCATGAATGGCGTTGATCGCCTTTTGCATTTCTTCATGACCAAAAACAACCGCGCCCAACATAATTTCTTCCGACAGCTCTTCCGCCTCGGATTCCACCATCAGCACCGCGCTGTCTGTTCCCGCCACGACAAGATCAAGACGGCTTTCCTTCAGCTGGGAGGCGGTCGGGCAAAGCACATATTGACCGTCAATATAGCCCACGCGCGCCGCCCCAATGGGACCCTCAAACGGAATACCGGAAATGGCCAGCGCGGCAGAGGCGCCAATCAATGCCGGAATATCCGCGTCTACTTCCGGGTTAAGCGAGAGCACTGTCGCGATAATCTGCACCTCGTTATAGAACCCTTCCGGGAAAAGCGGGCGCACAGGGCGATCAATCAGGCGAGACGTCAGCGTTTCTTTTTCCGAAGGACGTCCCTCGCGCTTAAAAAAACCTCCAGGAATGCGCCCTGCCGCATAAAACTTTTCCTGATAATCTACAGTCAGCGGGAAAAAATCCTGCCCTGGCTTGGCGTCCGTCGCCGCAACTACCGTTACCAATACTACTGTTTCATCCATATTTACCAGCACCGCTCCGGACGCCTGACGGGCAATTTCCCCCGTTTCCAGCACAACCTGACGCGCGCCATAGGCAAACGTTTTTTTGACGATATTCGACATACTCTTCCTTTCCTCTTGGCTTTCATTAAGCCGCAATGAAACGCTAAACAAACAAAAAGCGATCCGCTACAGACTGGCGGACCGCTTTTTTTTGCGCCATTCAACAAATGCTGCGCGGGAACATGAGACGCAACCGCTCCGCTATTCGCCACATCCGCCTTACTTACGCAGCCCCAAACGCTCAATCAAACTGCGGTAGGCATTAAGATTTTGCCTCTTCAGGTAATCCAGAAGTTTGCGCCGCTGGCTTACCATGCGCAACAAACCGCGCCGAGAATGATGATCTTTTCCGTGTTCCTTGAAATGCCCGGTCAGATCGTTGATGCGCGCGGTCAGAAGAGCGACCTGCACTTCAGAAGAACCGGTATCTCCGGCCTTGCGTTGAAATTCAGCGACTACTTTTGCCTTTTGTTCAGTTGTTACAGCCATTTTGCTTTCTCTCAAACTTTTTTGACAAAAACGCAGCCCCAGTTTGATAGAGCCGCATCCACCCAGAAAGCCAGAAAATCCGGCGACATCCCAAGCAAGCGTCGCTTGGCAAGGGTGCGGATTATACACGGCATTTTCCAAATGCGCGCTCAAGGTGATAGAATTTATAATTTTTAGCCGCCCGCACCTAGGGGTACTCTTGTTTTCCTTGACCCAAAAGGATGATTTTCATGATTAGTCTTGCCTACGCGCAAGAGGCCGCCGCCGCAGTCGCGCAACCCTCCTTTTTTGATTACCTGCCTCTGATCGCGCTTTTTATCGCGATTTGGTTTTTGATGCTTCGCCCGCAGATGAAACGCGCCAAAGAACACAAACTGCTTGTTGATGGGCTGCAAAAAGGCGACGAGGTTGTCACGCAGGGCGGAATTGCCGGACGTATTCTGAAAGTGGGGGAAGTCTATGTCACTGTGGAAATTTCCTCCGGCGTAGAAACGATTGTGCAAAAAAACGCGATAACGCTGGCGCTCCCCAAAGGAACCCTGAAAGAAGCGCGGTAACTTTGCCCCTTCCCCTATCCGCTTCGCTTTCCCCCTGATTTCACGCAGGTCTCTCATGAATCGTTACCCTCTCTGGAAGTATGCCACGGTCACCGTAGCGCTTGCCCTGGGCTTGCTGTATACCCTGCCGAACCTGTTTGGCGAGTCGCCCGCCGTTCAGATCTCTTCCGCGCACGCCACCGTTAAAGTCGACGCCGCGCTGGAATCGCGCATCAACGCCGCGCTGGAAGCCGAGCAGATTGTCCATGAAGGTCTGCTTATGGAAAGCAATGGCATTCGTTTGCGTTTTCAGGATGGCGACACGCAAGCGCGCGCGCGCGATGCTCTGGAGCGCGCGCTGAATCCGGATCGGTCAAACCAGAACTATGTTGTCACGCTTAATCTGCTCTCCAACTCGCCGCGCTGGCTTTCCTCGCTGGGCGCGCTCCCCATGTATCTTGGCCTGGACTTGCGCGGCGGCGTACATTTTCTTCTGCAAGTTGATATGCCGGGCGCGGAGCTAAAACGTCTGGACTCGCTTTCTGCGGAAATACGCACTCGTCTGCGCGACAACAATCTGCGCCACGCGGGTATTTCGCGCGAAGACAGGGCTATTTCTCTACAGTTTCGTGAGCGTGAAATTCAGGACAAAGCGCGCGCCCTGATCGCCAAGGAAATTCCTGATCTCGCGCTTACGGAGACGGAAGGCAAACTTTCCGCCAGTCTGACGCCAGACGCGCGGGTTAAGTTGTCCGAATACGCTTTGCAACAAAATATTCATACTCTGCACAACCGTGTTAATGAACTGGGCGTTGCCGAGCCAGTCATTGCGCAGCAAGGCGCGGATCGCATTGTGGTGCAGCTTCCTGGAGTACAGGACATTGCCAAGGCCAAGGACATCATCGGGCGCACAGCCACACTGGAAATCCATTTGGTAGAAGACGATCCCGGAGCGCTCGCCTCCGCCTCTTCGGGGATATTGCCGCTTAATACCGAATTGTTTACCGAACTGTTCGACGGCAAGGAAATTCCTTTGTTGCTCAAAAAACAGGTTGCGCTTACGGGAGAGCATCTTACCAACGCGCAGCCAGGCTATGACGACAATCATCAGCCTGCCGTACACCTGACCTTTGACTCTACGGGCGCGCGGATTTTTCGTGACCTTACCCGCGAAAATGTAAACAAACGCATGGCGATTCTCCTGATTGAGAAGGGTAAGGGAGAAGTTGTAACCGCGCCCAGAATTCGAGAGGAGATTTCTGGAGGACGGGTACAGATTTCCGGGCGCATGACCAGCGCCGAAGCCAGCGATATCGCGCTTTTGCTGCGTTCCGGGTCGCTTGCCGCGCCGATGGAGATTGTGGAGGAGCGCACCGTTGGGCCGTCTCTGGGCAAAGATAATATCCAAAAAGGCTTTCACTCCACGCTCTGGGGATTTTTGGTCATTGTGCTTTTTATGAGCGTTTATTATCAGGTTTTCGGCATTATTTCTTCGCTGGCGCTTTCGGTTAACCTGCTTTTCCTGGTTGCCTTGCTGTCTTTGTTGCAGGCAACGCTCACTCTGCCCGGCATTGCCGCCATTGCGCTTACATTGGGTATGGCCATTGACGCCAACGTACTTATCAATGAACGCATCCGCGAAGAGCTGCGCGCGGGGCTGACCCCGCATGCCGCGATTGTCGCCGGGTATGATCGCGCCTTCGACACAATCTTGGACTCCAACCTCACCACGCTGATCGCGGGGTTGGCGTTGCTCATTTTTGGTTCTGGCCCGGTGCGCGGTTTTGCTGTAGTGCATTGCCTGGGAATTTTGACCTCAATTTTTTCCGCCGTCACAGTTTCCCGCGCATTCGTGAGTTTGTGTTACGGGCGTCAGCAAAAACTGCTTTCCATTGCCATTGGGCAAATCTGGAAACCGGAAGCGGATACCGCAGGCGGCAAAACGAGCGTGGCGCGTTCCGGATTGTCCAAATAATTTTCCCCTGAAAACAGCGATAGCCCGTCTGCGGCGATAAGAGAAAGGCGCGACATGGAATTTTTCCGCATCCAAAAAGACATTCCCTTCATGCGTTATGCCAAGGCGTTCAACGCCATTTCGCTCATCACTTTTATTTTGGCGGTCTTTTTCCTCACCACGCGCGGGCTGAATTTTTCTGTTGAATTCACGGGCGGCACACTGGTGGAAGTTCACTACGGCAAATCGGCGGAATTGGAGGAAATCCGCACATCTCTGTCTGATGCAGGCTATACCGACTTTGCGGTGCAGAACTTTGGTTCCTCGCGCGACGTGCTGATTCGTCTGCCGCTAAAAAAAGCCGCTCAGGAAAGCGACGCGGACAACGATAAAAATATGGCGCGGCAGGGGGAAGAAGTTATGCGCGTACTTTCCGCCGCGAATGCGGAAAATCTGCCGACCTTGAGCCGCGTGGAATTTGTAGGACCGCAGGTGGGCAGAGAATTGGCGGAAAATGGCGCGCTCGCGCTTCTCATAGTCGTAATCGGCATCATGATTTACCTCGCCTTCCGCTTTGAGTGGCGCTTTTCTGTTTCCACCATCATTGCCAACTTGCACGATGTTGTCATAATTTTGGGTTGTTTTGCTTTTTTCCGCTGGGAATTCTCGCTTTCCGTACTGGCGGCGGTTCTGGCTGTGCTGGGTTATTCAGTCAACGAGTCTGTCGTCGTGTTTGACCGGGTACGGGAAACTTTCCGCAAATCGCGCAACTTAACCACGCCGCAGATATTGGATCACGCCATCACCAGCACCATTTCCCGCACGATTATTACGCACGCCTCTACGCAGGTTATGGTGCTTTCCATGCTGATTTTCGGCGGTGAGACGCTTTATTATTTTTCTCTGGCGCTCACGATTGGGATTTGTTTTGGGATTTATTCTTCGGTGCTGGTGGCGTCCCCCATCGTTATGTGGCTAGGCGTTTCCCGCGAACAATTCATCCAGGCTGTCAAACCGCGCGACCCCACGCGCACTGCGGACGGCGCCTGTCTATAGCTTTTCCGGGATAAAAATTCTCACGCCCTACCTTTTCTTGGTTTTTCTTTTTCACCATGACCTACCAAATTACCATTCAGCCCAACGGCGCGACCTATAGGGCGCGCGCGGATGAAACTTTGCTGGAAGCCGCGCTTCGTCAGAATATTCTCTTGCCTCACGGCTGCAAGCAGGGCGTCTGCGCCGCCTGTAAGGGGACGATACGCGAAGGGAAAGTCGATCCCGGCGTAGTGCCTCCCCATGTATTGTCCGAAGCAGAACGCGCAGATGGCAAAATTTTATTCTGCCGCGCGAAAGCCTTAAGTGATCTCGTTCTGGAAAGCAAGCAGGTGTTCCGCAGCGACGCGCAGATTGTAAAAACCTTGCCTGCCAGAATTGAGGAAATAACTCGCGCCGCGGAAGATGTGCTGATTCTGCGTCTCATGATTCCCGCGAATGAAACTTTTACTTTTCGCGCCGGACAATATATTGATCTTTTGCTGCCGGAAAATCGTCGGCGCAGCTATTCCATCGCCAACGCGCCGGAAAAAACAGGTTTTTTGGAATTGCACATCCGCCGTGTCGCTGGCGGTTTTTTTACCACGCGCCTCTTTGAAACGATAACGCTAAAAGAAATCCTGCGTTTTGAAGGGCCGCATGGCGGCTTTTTCCTGCGCGACATGGGCAAAGCCAATTCCCCCGCCCTTCTGATTGCCAGCGGCACGGGATTCGCGCCCATCAAGGCCATGGTAGAAAGCGCGCTGGAGCAAGGCGATCCGCGTCCGCTGCATATTTACTGGGGTTGCCGCCGGAAAGAGGATATCTATCTTTCCGCGCTCGCAGAAGCATGGGCAGAAAAGTATGCGCATCTCCGCTACACCCCCGTGCTTTCTGAACCGGACGCAGATTGGTCAGGCAGAACGGGCTATGTGCATCTGGCGGCAGCGGCCGATTACCCCGATCTTTCCGCGCATGAAGTTTACGCTTGCGGAAACCCACAGATGATTGAAGCCGCGCAACAAACTTTTACCGCGCAATGCAAATTGCGCGAGGAAGCGTTTTATTCCGACGCCTTTACGTTTGCGCCGCAAGGCCGATAGCGCCGCGAACATGTCTCCGTTCCCTTGTTTTGAAAAATTTACGGCCTATGGCTTTCGCGCGGCGCTGGTACTTTTCCTGTTTTTCTCTTTGCCGGCCCGCGCGGCCCCGCCCTTTGCGCTGTCGCAGACCATCTCCATTGGTTTTTATCAGATTGATGTAGAAGTAGCCGCCTCGCTGGAAGAGCGCGTTCAGGGTCTCATGCGTCGCATGGACATGCCGGAAAACGCGGGGATGTTATTTATTTTTCCGCAGATTGGGCAGCACTGCATGTGGATGAAAAATACGCGCATCCCTTTATCTGTCGCGTTCCTGGACAGCGACGGGTATGTGATCAACATGCATGACATGCAGCCGGAAAGCACGGTAAACCATTGCGCCGACCGCCCTGCCCGCTATGCGCTGGAAATGAATCGCGGCTGGTTCGCCAAACGCGGCATTGATACCGGAACGCGCGTCGTTGGCATTACACACATTCCTATTCCTCTGCGCTAGAAATTTTCCTGTTTGTCATTCCCCTGGCGGCGTTTTTGCGCCAACAGGCTTTTCATAACCTGCTATTATCCGCGCCTTTCTATCGTGAAACGCGCTTGAACACATTATGGGTAAAAAACTGATCATCGCCGAAAAACCATCGGTCGCCGCCGACATTGCCCGCGCGCTAGGCGGATTTACCAAGCATGACGAATACTATGAAGGTGAAAATTACGTCATTTCTTCGGCCATCGGGCATCTTCTGGAACTCGCTTGTCCTGATGAGTACGAAGTCAAACGCGGAAAATGGTCTTTTGCGCACCTGCCGGTCATCCCGCCTACCTTTGATCTGAAACCCATCGCCAAGACCGAAACGCGCCTGAAAAGTCTCGCGCGGCTTATCAAAAGAAAAGACATTGACGGGCTCATCAACGCCTGCGACGCGGGGCGCGAAGGCGAGCTTATTTTCAATTACATTACGCAGCATACCCGCACCGAAAAGCCCGTTTCTCGCCTCTGGCTGCAATCCATGACGCAGCAATCCATCCAAGAGGGGTTTTCACGTCTGAAAACCGGCGCTGAAATGCGCGGTCTGGCTGACGCCGCCATTTGCCGTTCCGAGTCTGACTGGTTGGTCGGTATCAACGGAACGCGCGCCATGACTGCCTTCAATTCCAAAACCGGCGGTTTCCATCTCACCACGGTAGGCCGGGTGCAAACGCCGACGCTTGCCATTGTGATTGAGCGTGAAACGAAAATCCGAAAGTTCACGCCACGCCCCTATTGGGAAATTGAGGCGCGTTTTGCCATCCAGACCGGGAAATACACCGGTAAATGGTTTGATGAAAAGTTCAAGGGAAAGCAGGAAGATGAACACGCGCGCGCCGACCGCCTCTGGGACGAAGCAGAAGCCGCCGCTATCGTACGTCTTTGCGAGGGTAAAACCGGAACAGTTAGCGAAATCGCAAAACCGGAAAACCGCCTCTCGCCATTGCTTTTTGATTTAACCTCTTTACAAAGAGAAGCCAATACCCGCTTTGGCTTTTCCGCAAAAACCACCCTGTCAGTAGCCCAGTCGCTCTATGAAAAACACAAAGCGCTTACCTATCCGCGTACGGATTCGCGCTATCTCCCGGAAGACTATCTTGCCACGGTGCGCGAAACGCTCTCTTCCATAAGTACACAGCAAGTAAATTTCGCGCCTTTCGCGGACGAAATTCTGCAACGCGGATGGATTACGCCCAACAAGCGCATTTTTAATAACGCCAAAGTCAGCGATCACTTCGCGATCATTCCCACCCAGCAAACGCCCAAAACGCTTTCTGATATTGAGCGCAAACTTTACGATTTCATCGTCCGGCGTTTTCTCTCGGTTTTTTTCCCTGCGGCGGAATATCTCGTCACGACCCGAAAAACGCTGGTGGAAAATCATGCTTTCAAGACGGAAGGCAAAGTATTGCTCAAACCCGGCTGGCTCGTTATTTATGGGCAGGAATCCTCGGACAGCAAAAATACTCTGCCGCCGTTATCCGCAAAAGAAGAAACCGCACGCGCCGAAGAAATCACTCTCAAGGCTTCCGCTACTCGCCCGCCGCCGCGCTATACGGAAGCAACCCTGCTTTCCGCTATGGAAGGCGCAGGCAAGATGGTTGAAGATGAAGAGCTTAAAGCCGCCATGGCCGATCGCGGCTTGGGAACGCCCGCTACGCGCGCGCAAATCATTGAGAATCTGATTTCCGAACAGTATATTCTGCGCGAAGACAAGGAGTTAATGCCGACCGCCAAGGCATTTTCACTTTTAACCTTACTGCAAGGCCTGGGGGTAAACGAACTTACCTCCCCGGAACTGACGGGCAATTGGGAATGGAAACTCGCTCGCATCGAGAAAGGAGAGCTTTCCCGCGCCGAATTCATGCGTGAAATCGCGGCCATGACTCGTTTGATTGTCGAGCGTGCCAAAAGCTACGATTCCGACAGTATTCCGGGCGATTTTGGTATTTTGCGGACGCCATGCCCAAAATGCGGTGGCACAGTGCGGGAAACCTACAAAAAATATCAGTGCGCAGCCTGTGATTTTTCGCTCTGGAAAATTATCGCGGGAAGGCAATTTGAACCAAAAGAAGTGGAAGAACTGCTGGAAAAGCGTCGTCTTGATCCTCTCATGGGCTTTCGCAGTAAAACAGGACGCCCGTTTACTGCCGCTGTACGTTTGAACGCACAATTTGAATTGGAATTTGACTTTGGAAACAAAGAGGCCGCTGAAACAGAGGAAAGCGCGTTGGCCGATTTTTCCGCTCAGGAATCCTTTGGACACTGTCCAAAATGCGGCGCGCCTGTCTATGAATACGGCAACGCCTATGTCTGTGAAAAATCTGTGTCCAGTACGCAAAATCCTGTAAAAACTTGTGAATTCCGCACGGGAAAAATTATTTTGCAACAACCCATTGAGGCGGAGGAGATCAGAAAGCTGTTGCGCGAAGGCCGCACCAATCTCCTGAAAAACTTTATTTCCGCGCGAACCCGGCGCAAATTCTCCGCCTTCTTGGTCGTAAATAAAGATGGCAAGGTAGGATTTGAATTTGAAAAACGGGAAAAAACACGCTCCGCGATTGTTAGAAAAACTTCAAAACCAAACGACGCTACCGCGAAAACGGCGCGCGGGAAAAATCAGGCATAGATTCACAACAATTCTTCCCGCAAAATAAAAACAAAAAACCTGCCCGAAAATTCGGACAGGTTTTTATTTTCCTTAAAACCGCGCGATATTATTTTTTGCCGATCGCCGCTTTGGTCGCATTCGCCACCGCTTGCATATTGGCTTCTGTCAGGGCGCTCGCTTGCTTGGACATTTGGCTGATTTGCTCGAAAGCGCGTCCGTAGCCATCCATGAAAGACTTAACCGTCGCCGTCAGGACGTCGCCGCCCGGGGCGTTTTTGGTCTTATCCAGAGTCGCGTTGGCAGTGCGGCTCAGCTGCTCATATTGGCCTTCCGCAACCGAAGTTAATTCCTTTTGCAGGGAAGTTGCCAAATCATGCACATTCCGTGAATAGTCCAGCCACTTTTCCAGACTGGGTTGCGACAAATTCAGACGAGAAAGCTCAGACACGTCTTTGACGTCCAGAATCTTTTGCGTATTTGCTACCGCAACATTCAAAAAATCGCGCGCGGCTGTCATATTGAGCGCAGTTAAACGCTCCAAACCATTACACGCGGAACGAATCAATGTCAAAAGAACATCCGCATTAATCTTTTGCGTGGATGTGAATTGCTCGAAAGCGCTGCTGTTGCTCATATTTCTTCCTTTTGGCTATTACAAAACACCCCGCCGCGCCAATTGTTGACACACGCGGCGGGGAAGAATCAATTATTTCTTTTTGCTAGGCGTAGCCGCAGCAGCAGTCGCGCCAACCGCCTTGACCGTAGCATTGGTCGCGGCGGCAACATTGGCTTCCGCAATTTCGGAAACTTGCTTGGCCGCCTTGGAAAGGCTGTCAAACGCGGAGTTGGTCGCGGCGACAGCAGACTTCAGCGCGGCAACAGCCACATCAGAGCCGACCGGAGAAGATTTGCTGATCTGCTCCAGAAGAGCAGAAGATTGTTTTTGCCAATCCGCAAAATTGGCCGCCGCCTGACGGGCAATGTTTTCCTTGGCTTGATCGGAAATCTCATAAATACTGCGCGTATAGGCCACAGCCTTTTCCACATTGGGCTGCGCGAGGGACGCTTGCAGGGAAAGCGCTTCCTGCGGATCCTTCACATTCAGCAGCGCCTTGGTGCTGGTCACGGAATCTTCCAGCACGGAACGCGCGGTGTTCAGATTCAGAGCTGCAACACGCTCAGCGGAATCCAAAGCGGTAGCGGCCAGGGAAAGCATGGAATCAACCACCGCCTTGTTGGCGGCAGCAAATTGTTCAGAAGAAGAAAAAGTCATTGCGAAAAACTCCATCAGTGAGAAGTAAAAATCCTGTCAATGTTGCAACGCAACATTGACAGGATGTTAAAAGAAGGAAAAATTATCGTCAAGCTATTTTTATACGTTCTTCAAAATTCACCTCTTAGCGCTACCGCCCAGCCAAAGCGCCACGCTCAGAGACTGCGGATTCTCTCAATCAGGGCGCTGGTAGAACGATCATGTACAAAAGGAATGGAGAACACCCCCCCCCCGCGCGCAAGCACATCGGACGCACCCACAATGCGCTCAACTGGCCAATCCCCGCCCTTAACCAAAACTTCCGGCTGAATTGCCCGAATAACGGCTAGCGGCGTGTCCTCCTCAAAACCACAGACCATATCTACGGAAGCCAAAGCGGCCAGTACAGCCAGACGGTCTGTCAATGTATTCACAGGCCGGTCCGCGCCTTTCCCCTGCCGTTTCACGGAGGCGTCCGAGTTGACAAGCACAATCAGCGACGCGCCCAGCGCGCGCGCCTGCGCAAGATAGGTAATGTGTCCGCGGTGCAAAATATCAAAGCAGCCGTTGGTCAAAACGCGAGGTCTAGGCAAACCAAGCGCATGTTCCAAAAAATCTCCGGAAGAGCAAATTTTTCGCTCAAATAACGGCACGGGGGGGGAAGCCGCGTCAAAAGTCTGCGTCATAAGTATTTCTCAAGATTTGTTGCTCGCTTTCGTACTTACGTATCACCGCAAAATTTTCTCTGGCGGGAGATACTTGAGCAGAATTTCCTGTAGATGCGAAACGATAATAGGCTTGGACAAAAAATCATTCATCCCCGCCTGAATAAATCCGGCGCGCGCCTCATGAATCGCGTTGGCAGTCAGAGCCACGATAACGGAACGCTCGTGCCGCCCACCCAAAAGACGAATCATGCGCGTGGCTTCCAGACCGTCAATTTCCGGCATCATGTGATCCATAAAAATAATGTCATATTCATTTGCGCTGGCCATATCAACCCCTTCTTGCCCGCCATGCGCCAAATCCACGCTAATACCATACTTGCCGAGCAATCCCGCGGCAACCGACAAGTTAACTTGATTGTCGTCAATTACCAAAACATGCGCGCCGCACGTGCTGAAAGAACCCACTTTCACGCCCTGATCGCCGCTCAAACTCCGGTAATGCTCGTGCCGGACACGTCCATTGAGAACGTCCGCAAGCGTCGTGATTAGCACCGGACGCTCCAGTATCTCGCCATTGCGCACGGATAATTTACTGCTGCTGCTTTGCTGCAAAAAGATAAATCGTACATTCGGAAACTGTTCGGCGAGGCGCGCGAATGAAATATCTACCAAAGCATGACTGCATTGCCCTTTTTCCAGAACGTGCATCGCCTCGTTTTCACTGCGCGCCGCAATATAGTTCATGGATAAAGCGCCGAGCATCTCGCTTAACGCTTCGGCATTGCATAGAAGCGGTTCATAACAAAGCACATGCCCGAAATTTCCAGGATGATCTATCCGGGCGACCCGTGTATCGCCATCCGTTTTCTGATGGCCGCAGAAAATATGCCAGGAAAAAGTAGAGCCTTTGCCGTACACGCTCTCCACGCTAATTTCCCCATGCATCAAATCAATGAGCCGCTTGGTAATCGCCAGACCAAGTCCCGTACCCATAATACTGCGATTTTTTTGAATATCCAGCCGCTGAAAATCACCGAATAGCTTACTCATATCCTTTTCACGAATACCAATTCCGGTATCACGCACGGAAAAGCAAAGTTTCACTACATCGGCGCCTTCCATAAAAGCACGAATATCAGGCCGGTCTTCTATTTTTTCTATCCAGACCCGCAAACAAATTTCTCCATCGCGCGTGTACTTGATCGCGTTATTCAGAATATTGGTCAGAACCTGGCGGATGCGAATATCATCGCCGACCAACATCATCGGAATATCTGGAGAGATAATAATATTCATCGCTACGCGCGACGTTTCCATGCGCATCCCTGCCATACTAACCGTATCATAAATAAAGGAAGAAAAATCAAAGGAATGAATATTGATTTCCATCTTCCGCGCTTCAATTTTGGAGAAATCTAAAATGTCATTGATAATTCCCAAAAGCGACATCGCCGAACTGCGTACGGTCATGGCGCGCGCGGTTTGCGCCGCATCCAACGGGTTAACAAGCAGCAATTCCACCATGCCAATAATAGCGTTCATCGGCGTGCGTATTTCGTGACTGACAGAAGCAAGAAACTGGCTTTTGGCAAGAGTCGCCTTTTCCGCAGCTTCTTTCGCTTCAACCACAGGAGTAATGTCAATCCATTCAAAACAGCGCGCGATGCTGTTTTCGGACATCGGCGCGGAACGTAGAGCAAACCAGCGCTTTTTCCCATGTATAGTCGCGGAAAATTCTTTTTCCACAAATCCTTTACGCTCTAAAACCTCCTGGAAGACGGTTTTCAACTCACTGCTTGGGAAAATATCCAACAAAGGGCGGCGCTGCTTGTACAAACGCTTCGGAATCCCCAGCCATTCCGTCAGGGAAACGCTAATATAGCGCGCAGCCGCAGCCGCGTCGCTAATCAGCATATAGCTAGGCGTAGTCGCCATCATGGTTTCAAATACCTGACTGTTATTCATCAGGGAGCGTACTCGCCGTACAATTACCGTCATTCCTCCAAAAAGCAGAAGAGAAAATACGTTAAACCCTAGAAGAAAAAATACTGGCGCTCCCGTGCCGAATTCAGACAGACGCCCTTCCAGCACAAAAAACATAAATAAAAACAAAATATTGGACAAAACGACGAATAACAAAAACGCCCATAAATCAAGATAAACAAGACCAATGACTGCCGCGGCAACCGGAATAATCGCGTAATCAAACAACTGCGCGCGCGTTAAATCCGCGCCCACAATCATAAGCGCATTGACCAGAACGATCAAAAAAGGACTGAGCCATGCCTGAACATGCAAACTGCAATAGCGATAGCAGATCAGCAGCAATATCGCAATTAAAAATCCCAATATTACATACCAAGACATCTGCCGCATGGCAATATAAAGCGTGAACAACGCGATCAGACTCAACGTAAAAGTCTGAATGGAGCGGCTGAAAATCCCTTCTTCGCTCAAATCAAAGACGTAACGCTTCACTTTATCTCCCCTTCTTCTGTCGCTGGAAGAAAATCGGGCGTTTCCTGCGCGCGCCTTTCCGGATATTCCACTCCCTCTGGGAAAACAAAGTCCACCGCGTTCGGCAATACAAGATAATTTTGTTCCAACTGAAAAGAAAATTCACCGTCTGGAGATACCGCAAAAAGATCTTCCGATTGAATTGCCATATGCCGAAAACGATAATGCTCAATATACTCCGGCCATTTATGATATTCCCCTTTTACATAATCCATGACAACACGCGGGAAAATCAGAGAAGGAATTTTCTTCCACAAATAAAGGTCTAGCATTCCGTCGTCCGGACGCGCTTCCGCGACAGGCTGCGCGTAAAATCCATGACAAGGCTGATTGGCAATCAGGCCGCTTTTATAAGCCCCTTCCAGCCGCGTTTCTCCGTCCAGAACAATCTGATATTCCTGCGTCTGCCCCACATGAAATCTATGACCGACGAGCGAACACAAATACGCGAGAGAAGACGGCAGCATCTGATACCGATCACGCAAATCAATATAGCGCAAAAATAACAGCGCCTCCATGCCAAAAAGCGAAAAAGAAAGCGCGTAACCACAATCGCCGCAATGAATTACGTCCAGGCGGCGCGCCTTGGCAAACAAAATACCGCTCACGGAATTAAAAAAATGCGACTGGCGCTCGCCAAAAACGCGGATAAAAGCATTGTCTTTCCCAAACGGACAATACGCCAACTGCGTGTTGGGCAATTCCATGACGCCGTTAAGCGCCTCATAAAGCGTTCCCACACCGCCCACCGCCACAACCCGCACGAGTTCTGGCGCGTTTTGGCAATAACGCTGAACAAATCCCACGGCGTCCCGTTGCCAGCGGGTGACGTGGATATCGTAGGAAAGATGCGGATAACGCGCGAAACAATGGGCGATCTCCGCCTGAATTTCCGACAACCGATCTCCAATGCCTTTCAGGGCGGGATTGATGATGAATAGATATTTCATGCGCCGCTTACTCCATCCTCAAGTCCCGCCCCGTCAAACGATGGGTCAATACTTCCGCGAGAAACGCGGCGTGCCGCTCAATTTCCTTGTCTACCGCCCCGGAAAAAGCGAAGAAAATTCCGCCGCGCAACCCATCTTTTGTCCGTAACGCCATGGCGCATACAGAAGATGCGCCGACCATCATTTTTTCACATGCTTCTGGAACGGACTTCTCGCCCGATTCATTCTCTCGCGCAAAAGGCGACGGGAGATTCGCTTGCTTTAAAGAGACAATCTCCGCTGATTCTCCCTCTTCGGTTTGCCCTTCTTCTCCCGCGCGCAACCATACCGGCAAAAGCGCGTTATCCGCCTCCGTGAGCAGATATTCCCAATCTTGCGCGCAATTTGTTCCTTTTTTGACGCCTGTCGCGTCACAGCAAAAGACCTCGTTCAACGCGCCTGTTTCCCTGTCGCGCAACCGCAGAGAAACCCAGTCTGCGCCAAAAACCGCGCGCGCGCGCGGCGCGAACTCCTGAAAGAATGCCGCAAGATCACTATCCGGCGTCAGAAGGTCTTCCACAAAGAGATGAAAGTCCAGCATTTTTTTGGGCCATTCTTCTGTCCTGTGCCGACATTTCAGTTTTTCCAGCATCTGATAAAAAGAAGTGACGAACCAACCGATCTCCCCCATGTTCTCCTGTGGCTTTAGGATAGAAGCGCGTTGAAAATCAAAGGATTTTGTCACTTCGCTGATAAAACGCAGAGGAAGAAAGGCGATGCGTGTTACATAGGAAGAAAGCCAGAAAAAGAAAAAACCAAACAGCAGTATGGCGAAAAGCGTAACCAGAAACATTTCAATCATGGAGCGATAGAGCGTGTTCAGCGGCAAAATGGCCGCTACCCAGACCGTTTCTCCAAAAGCCTCCAGCGTTACCGGCTCAAAGCTAATCATGGAAGCGCCCATGTCAGAAAGATTGATATTTTCCCGTTCCAGAAATAACGGCTGCTTCGTTCTAAAGGCCTCTTGAATCCGATTCCAGTGAGAAAAACCCATTTCCCCCATATCTTTTCTGGCGTCTTCAATCGCGATTCCCGGAGCCGCCGTCAATTTCATATCATCAGAAAATAATACAGAAGTCGCCTTATTGTCCGGGAAAAACAAAATATCCATGATGCGGCCATCCGCGCCCACGCACCCCACTACCTTGCCATCTTTGAACAAAGGAATCACGACGGAATAAGAACTAACCGGCCCTGAGCCATCCTTGTAGTCATAGATCAGGCCGTCGTTGATATCAATATAATCTCGCGCTCTTTGCACCGCGTTCGTATACCAATAAGACTCCAGCGGATTGTCCAAGGTGGTTTCATCCATATCCGGTATCATGACCACCATACCTTCCCGGTTGCGCGAATAAGAGCGAATAAAGCGACCGGAAGGCGCGCCGGGATACCCGTCTCGATCTTCGGCGTCTCGCCCGTCAAAAGCATTCGGCTCATAGGCAAGCCAGGCATTAAAAACCAGATTATTCTGCGTTAGCATCCGTTGCAGAGTTTGCTCGCCCACACGCCGCGCGTTCGGTTGACTCGTATCTACGCGCTCTAGCGCCGCCGCCGCCGCCTTGGCCGTTAAATACACGCTCTCCAGTGAACGCTTCAGGTGCGCCTCGTTAAAACGCGCCGTGTCACGCAACAAACGCCCCGCCACATCCGCCCGCTCCTCATAAGCGAAAAACAGAATGTACGCGAGTAAAACACAAAAAAGCGTCATGAACGGCAGCATGACCAGCAGCAGGAAATTCTGCCAAAGCGCGCTTTTCATTGAGGTTCTGTTCATGCTCCATTTCCAGAATCGTTTTCCGCGCCAACGGCGAGCGCGGAGACAAGGCTGTCAATCGCCGCGCCCGCGCCCTCGTAGTCAATATTATCCAGAAAAGCGGCGATCTCCTTTAGTTTTTCAGTTACCGTCTGCGCATCCAATCCCGTTGGCAAGACATAGTCATTGCTTTGCGCCCTGTCAATTTTCTCTGTTGCCAGCGCAAGATCATAGACTTCCACCGCCTTGCGCGCATCTGTCAGCGTCGCCCGCAATCCCTCCAGATTTCCCGTACCCCGCGCAGACTCCGCTTCTTCACTCTTTCCGGCATTTCTATCCGGCATAGCGAACAGCAAAGCATCCAAAAACTCCTGAATGCTTGCCCTCAGGGCGGGGTAATCCCGCACGCACGTGTCAACATCCTTCGATTTCGCGGCATTTTCCAGAACAAAGGCCTGTTCGCCCAACATAAAAGCGCCGATATTATTTAATACGCCCTTGCAGCCGTGCACTTCAATGGCAAAGGCAGTCATATCCCGCGCCGCGACTTGATCCGCCATTTTTCGCAGTGAGAAACTCAATTCCCGCGCCGCGAGCGGCATCATATTGATATAAATATCCACATTGCCGCTCAGCATCTTTAAGGCCCGGTCAACTTCCAGGCCGGGAATTGCGCGTACCGCATTCAGGAAATTGACGCTCTCCTGAATTGACAATTCATCAGAAGATATGCCCGCTTCGCTTTCCCCCGCGTTCTCGTTCTTTTCCACAGCAGCTGGCCTGCGCGCGGAATCTTTTCCGGCCATACCGCCAAAAGCCATGCGCGCCGTTCCTTGCGCCACAATCTCCGCGCGCGTAGCGGAATTCGCCTCATTGCGCGCAATCAGCCGCTCCAGCCGCCTGGAAATAAAATTCAGAATTTCGTCATCCGAAAACGCAGGATGCTTCTCGCGATCAAATTCCAGCATGACATAGAAACGCAAACGGTCTTCCACGCGCATCGGCAAAATACAAAGTGAAGATGTTTTCGGCGCGACCGGCGTCAGGCCGCAGCGTTCCAGAAACACGGCGCTCAGCGACAGATACTTTCGCCCTTCCAGCCAGGGCGACAGAGCTTCATGCCCAGAAAATTCAGGGGCGCTGGAAAAAGAGCTGACATAAAAATCACTCGCCATCCCACTGACCGCGACTAGCCGCGCCTGCCCGCCCGCCAACAGGATAAGCCGCGCAACGCTTGCCCCCATTCGGACACGCAAAACACGCAAAACCTGCTTGAGCGCATCCTCGAAACACAAACTTCCATAAATAAGCCGGGAAATATCCAGATGAATTTCCAGCTGCTCGCGCATTTGGACAAAATAACGCTTCTGTTCCGCAAAATATTGCTGAAGACCGAAAAGCTGGCGTGCCAAACGCCCAATTTCGTCTCTTCGCTTCAAATAGGGAATGCGCCCGCTTATTTTTTCTTTGCCGATATTTTCAATCACCGAAAAAAGATTTTCCAGCGGACGCGATACAAAAAGGACAAGAAAAACAAAAGCGAGCACCAGCACACACAACATGCCCAGCAAAATTATCACGACCGGACGCAGCGTGCGCGACAACCCATATCTGGCCAGCGCAGAAGGCAAGGCAGAGTACAGAAACAACGGATCTCCGCTCCATTCCTGCAAACTTGCGGGCCTAATATAGGCAACAGCCTCATTCTCAAAAAATACGGAAAACGTATCCTGAAAAAAGAAATCCCGCTTTTCCCGCATTGCTTTTTCGACTTCGGACACATGGGAAAGCCCCAACTCCTGAATGGAATATTTCGTCAAGCTCTCCGCGTCGGTCTCCAAAATCCTTCCGTCCTGAGAAAACAAAACGGACATAAACCGCCCGGTATTGTTTTCTGTATCCAAAAATATCTCTCGTCCCGCCGACTCGCAGCCCACCGCTCCCACGACCACGCCATCCCGAACAATCGGGGCGCTCATCACAAAAACGCCGCGCGCATCGCCCGCTTTCTCACGCGCGCGATTCAAAGCGCTATACAAACGCCGACTTCTTTTCGGTACGTTATACCACTCGCTAGTCTCTGGATTCATCAAGGCGTCATCCACCTCTCCTGCGCGAACAACCTCAGTTCCCCGTCGCGTATAGGCGCGAATATAACGGGACGGCAGGCGCGCCTCCGTCTCCTCAAAACGATCTGGCTCATAGACAACCCATGCCGAACGGATATGCCGATTTCTAAACATATCCCTGACAATCCCTTCGCCTAAACTATGGCGCGCCTCAACACTCAGACGCCCGAAATCATCCGCGGCGGTCTGCACTGAATTGCGAACGTCCGTAACCGCGCCATTCAGAATTTCCTCATTGATCGCCACGATGCCGCGCACACTACGCGCGGCGTCCTCCTCAATGCCGCGCAACACACTCCAAATAATGGAAATCGAGAAAAATAAAAAAACCAACAGGGAAAACGGCAACATGGCAAAAGCGAGTTTTCGCCAAAGCAGGGAAACATTACGTGATGTCATGGCCGCCGTTCCCATTCCCTTTTTGTATTTCGCTCGCGTCACTTTTCAGAAAGCGCGCCGTCTCCGCCTGCGCCGCTCTCCGTATCATCATGCTGGTATTGCGTAGCGATTTTCCGGAAACCTTGCTCGTTTTCCTCGAAAATATCTACCAGGAGCGGATCAAAGTGGCTTCCCTTGCCCCGGAGAATGATTTCACGCGCTTCGTTTGGCGTCATTCCCTTCCGGTAGCAGCGCGTTTCCACTACCGCGTCGTACACGTCCGCCACCGCCATCAGACGCGCGCACAGCGGAATGTCCTTCCCGGACAGACCGCTCGGATAGCCGCTGCCGTCGAATTTCTCATGATGTCCCTCGGCAATCAGAATCGCATATCGGAGATAGCGCTGCGTAGGCGTGCGCTTATACATCTGGCGCAAAAACCGCCCGCCCATCGTCGTGTGCGTTTTCATGATTTCAAACTCTTCCGGCGTCAATCGGCCTGGTTTCAGAAGAATGGTGTCGCTGATGCTGATTTTACCAATGTCATGCAACGGCGCTGCGCGCGTGAAAAAAGAAAGTTCTTCTTCCGTCAGCAAAGCGTCGCGCGCGTCCCCGCTGCTCTGTCGGGCAATCAGCCCGCGCCCCAGAAGCTCCACATAACGGCTGGTGCGAATGATATGCCCGCCCGTATCCGCATCCCGGTATTCCACGATCTCCGAAAAGCCATGCACGATGCTATCTTCCAACTCCTGCACCGTATGCTCCAAAGAGCGCTGGTAGCCGAAAAACCGCAGATGGTGATCAATGCGATGCAGCAATATCTTTTGGTTAAAAGGCTTGGTGATGAAATCTACCGCGCCGCATTCCAGCCCGTGAATTTCAGACTCAGAATCATGGTTCGCGGTCAAGAAAATGACCGGAATGTCGCTCAAAGAATCTTTGGCCTTCAGATGCGCAATCGTCTCGAAACCGTCCATTTCCGGCATTTCGATGTCTAAAAGGATGAGGTCGGGACGCTCTTTTTCGCAAATTTTCAGCGCCTGCTCGCCGGACTTGGCCAAAATTACGCGGTAATTTCCGCCAATCTGCCCCGCGATATACAGCAGGTTCACTTTGTTGTCGTCCACAACCAGGATGAGACCGCGATTCATGAACAAGATTTCCTACAAGAAAACATAACCAAAAAGTGCCTGAATCCGCCAAGACCAAGAAAACAAAAACACACAATACAGCATATGTTCTCCCATAGACACACTTTATCTTATCGTTTTTTTTAGTCTGCCGGATGTAAAAGTATTGATTTTTCCTATTTTCGCGCTTCCTGTCCGTTGTGTTAGACTTTCGCGCTACGTCATGTCCTTACTGTTCACGGTTTTCATTTTTCACGAGGCCTCGCATGAAAAAAGTTTTGCTTTCCCTGGCGCTGCTTCTTCCCGCTATCGCCGCTCTGGCGCAAGAACCCCCCTATATCTATAAGCAATTCGCTTTCATTCCTAAACAATTCGTATCGGGATCGCTTTCCGCCGCCCAGAAAGCCGACCTCGACTTTTGTCTCCAAACCGCCAGAGAACGCCAGGAGCAGGCCAAAGTCAATCCTTCTGGGATGGGGGATCTATTCGGCGTTTCCATGAGCGAATGTTTGACAAACGACGAACAAGGAAAAGGCTGGAATATGCTGGAGAAAACCGCTGCCGGATGGAAACCTGTTCCTGTCCATCGCGCAGTGCGCACCCTCATGGGCTTTCCTAACTGAGATTTCCGCGGCATTTCCAAAAGCTGTCCTTTCCTGTCTGGATTTGATCAGGGTGCGTTTTTCTTCTGTGCCAAAACGGCGTCCTCTCCTGTGCGAATCGCGCGCGGTTGCTTTGTCTTATGAAATCCCGCCTATTTTCTGATGTCTGATTCCCTTCTCGCGGTTTTGAATTCGCAACAAAAAAAAGCGGTCACGCTGCCTGTAAGCAATCCGCCCGCGCATGGCCTGATTTTGGCAGGCGCGGGCAGCGGCAAAACGCGGGTTCTGACCACGCGCGCGGCCTGGCTTTTGGCCACGGGACAAAGCGCTCCGCACGCGATTTTGGCCGTCACCTTTACTAACAAAGCCGCGCATGAAATGCGCTCCAGACTCGCGTCCATGACCACAGTCAGTCTGCATGCGCTATGGATCGGCACTTTTCACGGCCTCTGCCACCGAATGCTGCGCTTGCATCATCAAGAGGCGAATCTGCCGAAAACGTTTCAGATACTAGATCGCGCCGACCAACTTTCCGCCATAAAACGCCTGGTCAAGGAAATGAGCGTAGATGACGAAAAGCACCCTCCGCGCGACCTTCTCTACTTTATTGACGCACACAAAGAAGAAGGTATACGCGCCTACGCAGTGGAAGCATGGGACAATTTTTCCCGGCAGCGCAAAGAAATTTATGAGGCTTATGAGGCGCAATGCCAGCGCGAAGGCGCAGTAGATTTTTCCGAGCTGCTCTTGCGCGCCCACGAATTATTGTCCAGCAATGAACCTTTGCGCCGACACTATCAAGAGCGCTTTCGGCATATCCTGATTGATGAATTCCAGGATACGAACCGGTTGCAATACGAATGGCTGCAACTTCTCGCGGGCAAGGAAACCACCCTGTTCGCGGTAGGCGACGACGACCAGAGCATTTATGCTTTTCGCGGCGCCAAAATCGGCAACATGCGGGACTTTGAGCGCCGCTATGCCGGAGAACGCATCATCCGTCTGGAACAAAATTATCGCTCGCACGGCAACATTCTGGGAGCCGCCAACGCGCTCATTCGACATAACCGTGAACGTCTGGGTAAAAATTTATGGACAGAGGCGGACGCCGGTGAGCCGATTCGCGTATTTCCCGCCTGTTCTGATCTGGAAGAAGCCGCAGCCATCGCAGAAGAAATTGACGCTCTGAAGCAGGACGGAAACCCTTACGATAGCGTCGCGCTTCTTTACCGCGCCAACGCGCAGTCACGAGCGCTGGAACACGAGTTGTTCATCCGCGCCATCCCCTATCGCGTCTATGGCGGGCTTCGTTTTTTTGAGCGGCAGGAAATCAAGCACGCGCTCGCCTATCTGCGTCTCATTGCCAATCCGGCGGACGATACCGCCTTTTTGCGCGTCGTTAACTTCCCGGCGCGGGGCATTGGCGCGCGCGCGCTGGAAAGTCTGCAAGCCATCGCGCGGCAGCGGCACACATGCCTTTATGACGCGGCGGCGTCGCTTTCCGGAAAAGCCGGAATGGCCGTCAGCGGCTTTATTCGCGTAGTGAATCTGCTGCGGCAAGAAAAAGCGCGTCTCACACTTTCCGAACTCGTAGAGCAAATGCTGGAAAGCAGCGGACTTACCGCGCATTATCAGGCGGACAGAAAAAAGGAAAATCAGGAACGCCTGGAAAATCTCGATGAACTCATCAACGCCGCCGCTCTTTTTACTGCCGGTGAAACGGACATGGCGGAATCCACGGCGGATCCGCTCCTTGCTTTTTTGAGTCACGCCTCGCTGGAAGCGGGCGAGTATCAAGCGGGAATCAATGAATCTGCCGTACAGCTGATGACTGTGCACGCCGCCAAGGGACTGGAGTTTGATCACGTTTTCATCACGGGCCTGGAAGAAGGACTTTTCCCGCACGATAACGCGGTAGATGACAATGCCCAGGAAGAAGAGCGACGGCTTATGTACGTCGCCATGACCCGCGCTCGGCGGCGTCTTTACCTTACGCGCGCGGAGAGCCGCCTTTTGCATGGGCAGCGACGCTACTGCCTGCCTTCCCGGTTTTTCCAGGAAATTCCGTCCGAATTTCTGAAAAACGCTTTTTCCTCCTCTTTTTCCCGCGCGTCCATGAGCGATGCGGCGGCGGAGCGTAACGCCGCGCCGTCTTTTCCGCCTGAAAAAACACCAGAATTGCCGGGCGGCCTCAGAATCGGCATGAATGTCCGCCATGCTACCTATGGATTTGGCGTAATTGTGGACGCGGAAATTCAATGCGCGGAAGAAGCGCGCGTGCAGGTCAATTTTGGCAGCAACGGCATGAAATGGCTGGCTTTGCCGCAGGCGCGACTGGAAGCTGCCTAGCCGTGTCTTTATTGAGTACGGTATGACACGGGAAATATTCCTTCCTCAATTTTTCACATAAATCCGTACAATAACCGCCGAAAGAAACTTCCATTTCCCGCGCATGAGTTATGAATGTATTCCGGCTTTTTTTCTTCGCTTTGATCGTCTGGATGATTTGGCGTCTCCTGCGCCCGTCCGCGCGGAAAACGCCGCCGCCGCCCGCCTCTTCCCATGCGGCTTCCGCAGCTGGCGAGACGATACGCGCCTGTGCGCATTGCGGCGTTCATGTGCCGGAAAGCGAAGCCGTTTTGTGTTCTGACGGAACTTTTTATTGCTCCGAACGGCATTTGCGCATGGCGCGCAATCAAGAGGAAAAACCGTGAGCAAAACGTTGAAGCGCGACAACGGCGGCGCAACCGCGCGCCGCGTGCCGCTACGGCTTTCTGCGTCCATGCTGGAAGAAGAAGAGAAGACTACGCGCGCCGGAATTTTCTCTCTTTGGCGAATGCTACAGCTTTTCAATGGCTATCGGCTGATTCTGAATCTTGCCCTGGCTTCCCTGCCCTTCTATTCCCAGATTTTTCCGTTTTTCCCGGAAGATCGCGTCTGGGTGATCGCCATAGGATTTTTACTCGCCGCATTGACAGGAATCGGCTTGCTGCTGTCTTGCATATGGCGCAAAAGATTTTATGAGCAGCTTACCGCGCAGGTTTTTTTTGACGCTTTTTTTATTGGCTTCCTATCGTATTTTCTCAATGACGTCCATAACAGTCACAACCTGGCCCTGTTAATTTCCATTGCGGGAGCGAGTCTCATCGCGCAGGGGCGCATGGCGCAGCTTTATGCCGCGATGGCTACCATTTCCGTGCTGGTGACAGAAATTCTTTCCGTCATTGAACGCGGGCATATTGACAGCGAAATTACCTCTGCCGGTTTTTTGAGCGTTGGCTTTTTTGCCCTGGCTACCTCCGCTACGCTCCTGGGACGCTATATGGCCAGAAACGAAGCGCTGGCGCGGCAACATCGCATGGAACGCGACAATCAGATGCGCATCAGCCAGCAGGTGATGGAACAAATGCAGGATGGCGTTTTGATCGTTGATTCCGAAGGACAAATCATTGGCATGAATATCCGGGCGCAGGAAATTCTTGATCTGACGGATACAAAAGAAATATCGCTTTCCAGCGTACTTCCAGAACTGGAGGCAGGGTATCGCCGCTGGCGAAAGGAAAAAGGCGCGAATACGCTGGAAATCATCCGCGCCGCCTCTGACGTCTCTCCCCATGCCAAGGAGATTTTCGCCCGTTTTCTGCCCACGCAGAGTACAACGGAGCAAACGCTGATTTTTCTGGAAGATTTGGGACGTCTGCGTAATGAGGCTCAGCAGTTGAAACTGGCGTCTTTGGGACGCCTCACCGCGAATATCGCGCACGAGATCAGAAATCCGCTGGCCGCGATCAGTCATGCTTCCGAACTGCTCGCGGAGGACAATCAAAGCCCGCTGCATGATCGCTTATCCAAAATTATCCATGACAACATTCATCGGCTTGACCGCATCATTCAGGATATTCTTGTTTTGGGGCGGCAAAGTACGCACGCGGAAACGCGGGAAAGCATTTGCCTGAAAGCGTGGCTTGAGCGCTTCGCCGCGCTTTTGTCGGAACAGGAAAAGCTGGAGGACGGCGTGCTTATGGTTCGCGCTCCCAAAGACGCATATCTATTATTTGCGCCGTCGCAGCTGCAACAAGTCATGTGGAATCTCGTCATGAACGCGCTACGCTATTCCACGCGGCGGCAAGGCGCGATACGGCTGGAGGCGAGATTGCCAGACAATCATGTGGAACTGCATGTGATTGACGATGGGCCTGGTATTTCTCAGGAATTGAAAGCCCAGGTTTTCGAGCCGTTCTTTACTACTTTCGCGCAAGGCACGGGACTGGGTCTGCATATCGCCCAAGAACTGTGTCTGGCCAACCAATCGCGTTTGTTTTTGGGCAACGAGGGAGGCGGTCATTTTATTTTGCGAGGAGTAATTCCAGCATGAATGTCCCGGTCAAAAGCAAGGGAAGCGGCAAAGCAGTCAAGCCGCGCGCCCTTATTGTGGACGACGAGGCCGATATCCGGGAGCTTCTGGAATTAACCTTGACGCGCATGGGATTGGATACCGATTGCGCCGCCTCGGTAGAAGAGACGCTCGCGCTTCTGAAAAAGAGAAACTATCAGCTTTGTCTGACCGACATGCGGCTTCCAGACGGCGATGGCCTGGAAATTGTTCGCGCCATTGGAGAACAGAATAATCGGAGAGCAGACCCTTTGCCTGTCGCGGTCATCACCGCGTATGGCAACATGGAAAACGCGGTTTCCGCCCTAAAATCCGGGGCGTTTGACTATCTGGCCAAACCCATCGGTCTGGAAGAGCTGCGCGCGCTGGTCAACTCCGCCCTTCGCATGAACAAAGAAAAAACCGCCGCCAATACAGACAGAAAAACCGGTACGCATCATGGAAACGCCACGCACGGAGGAATGCTGCTTGGCAAATCGCCCGCGATGGCGAAGGTAGCGGCGCTTATAGAAAAGCTGGCGAAAAATCAGGCGCCTATTTACATTTCCGGAGAATCCGGCAGCGGCAAAGAGGTTGCGGCGCGGCGCATTCACGCAATCAGCGCCCGCGCCGACGCGCCTTTTGTGCCAGTCAACTGCGGCGCAATTCCGGAAAATTTGATGGAAAGCGAATTTTTCGGGTATCGCAAGGGCGCGTTTACTGGCGCGGACAGCGACCGGGACGGATTTTTTCAAACCGCGCGGAACGGCACGCTCTTTCTGGACGAGGTTGCCGATTTGCCGCTTCTGATGCAAGTCAAACTCCTGCGCGCCATTCAGGAGAAAAAAGTCCGCAAGGTAGGCAGCCCGATTGAAGAGGCGGTCAATGTCCGCATCATTTCCGCGACACACAAAAACCTGCGCCACTGTGTTGAGCAGGGAACCTTCCGGCAGGATCTGTATTATCGGCTCAATGTCATTGAACTGACCATGCCGCCATTGCGCGAACGGCGCGAGGATCTGCCCGAATTGGTGGAAACCATTTTGGCGCGCATTACCGGTCTGCCCGCGCCCGACATCCCCAAACTGGACAAATCCGCCTGGCAGGCGCTCAAAACACATCCCTTTCTGGGCAATGTCCGAGAACTGGAAAATGTATTGGAACGCGCTACCGCGCTATGCGATGGACGATACATTCGCGCGGAGGACCTTTCTTTGGATCAGGTAGAGCATTCCATCGTCACGCCTGCCGGAGAAATTCTCCAGATTGGCGACGAACCTGAAACGGAACGCGCCCTGAAACATCGCCTTCCGGAACCGCTTGAAAACTATCTGAATCGCACCGAACACGCGATGCTGACCGAAGCGCTCAAAGAAAGCGGACAAGACCCGGAAGAAGCCGCAAAGTTATTGGGCATTACCCCAGAATCTTTCGCGTTTCGTATGGCCGCTTTATCTGACCCAAAATAAGCGGCGACGAAAAGTAGGCGCAAAAAAAGAAGACGCCATGACGTCTGGCGTCTTCCCTGAAATTCTGGCGCGCCCGGAGCGATTCGAACGCCCGACCCCTTGGTTCGTAGCCAAGTACTCTATCCAGCTGAGCTACGGGCGCGCTGTGCAGAAGTTGCGTATTTTCCAAAAAAGCAAAGGCGCTGTCAAGCATACGCCCGTATCCACGCCCTTTTTAGCCGAACATTTTTCCCGTGCGGCAAGTATTTCAGTCAATTTTCCGCACCGGGATCCGCGCGGAAGGCTCTGTCCGCGTTCCTGCCGCCGACGGAAATAAATTCCCGCTGCATCACAGACTTTGCGTGTAAGCAGGAGAATTTCCGTTCAAAACTCCCGTAAGCCGCTCCCTGGCGCGAATCGCCGCCGCTCTGACTTGACCGGGAGAAGTCCCGCCAACATGATCTCGCGCAGCCAGAGCCCCCTCGACTGTCAGCGTGGCGAAAACATCGTCTTCAATGAGCGGAGAAAGCTCTTTGAGTGCCGAAAGCGGCAGTTCCGACAAATCTACGCCCAATTCCTCCGCGACCTTTACAGCGCGCCCTACCGCCTCATGCGCGTCGCGAAAAGGCAGACCTTTTCGCGTCAAATAATCCGCGAGGTCTGTAGCGGTAGCGAAGCCGTCGGCCAGCGCAGCGCGCATGGCTTCTGGACGCGCCGTTATCCCGCTTGTCATCATGTCCGCGAAGACACGCAGGGTGTCCGTAAGCGTATCCAGCGTGTCGAAAAGCGGCTCCTTGTCTTCCTGATTGTCTTTGTTATAGGCAAGCGGCTGTCCTTTCATGAGTGTCAAAAGCGCGACAAGATGCCCTGTGACTCGCCCGGTTTTACCGCGCGCCAATTCCGGCACGTCTGGATTTTTTTTCTGCGGCATGATGGAAGACCCCGTGCAGAACCGATCCGCGATCCGAACAAATCCCATCCGGGGGGTCATCCATAGCACAAGCTCCTCGGAAAGCCGTGAAATATGAGTCATGACCAGCGCGGACGCGGCGCAAAACTCAATGGCAAAATCGCGATCGGACACGGCGTCCAGAGAATTCTCGCAAACTGCCTCAAAACCCAGTTCAGCGGCGACCATAGCGCGGTCAATGGGATACGTCGTTCCCGCCAGCGCCGCCGCGCCCAGCGGCAGACGGTTAATGCGACGGCGACAATCTAAAAGACGCTCGGCGTCCCGCAAAAACATCTCAAAATAGGCCAGCATATGATGGCCGAACGTGATCGGCTGCGCGACCTGCAAATGCGTAAAACCGGGCATCGGCGTCGCCGCTTCCCGCTCGGCCAGACCAATAAGCGCCTCGCACAGCGCGCGCAGCAAAAGAACGGCTTCATCCACGCCATCGCGCAGATATAAACGAATGTCCGTCGCTACCTGATCATTGCGTGAACGCCCTGTGTGTAACCGCTTGCCCGCGTCCCCCACAAGCGCGGTCAGGCGTTTTTCGATATTAAAATGCACGTCTTCCAGGTCAACCGACCAGTCAAAGCGCCCTGTCTCGATTTCTTTATGAATCGCCGCCATGCCGCGCTCAATCGCCACCAGGTCCTCGGAGTCGAGAATGCCTTGCCGCGCGAGCATACGCGCGTGCGCGAGCGAACCCCGGATGTCCTGCCGCCACAGGCGGCGATCAAAAGAAACAGAAGCGGTGTAGCGTTTGACGAGGTCAGAAACCGATTCAGAAAAACGCCCGCCCCATGTATATTGCGAAGCCGGATCAGAGAACGCGGAGGTCATAAATTCAATGCGCGCGCAAAATAAAAGGGAGAGAAGTATACGGCAAAAAAGAGCGCACCTTTTGCCAGACTGGCGGAATCTAGGCATTCTCTTGCGCGCGCTCGTGGGCGTAAATTTTCTCGCGCTGTGCGCGGTTGTGGCGGCCTTTCCGCTGAACACGGCGCTACAGCGTTTCGCCGAAAGCGCGGTCTGGGTGGAACCTTTGCTGTTCCTCAACCTAGCCGTTCTTGCGCTTGCGCGCGATTTGCTCTGGCGTATTCCCCCGCGTCTGGCACAAGGATTGACGCTTGCTTTTGCCATACTATCCGCGCTCTTGCTGCGTAACGGCCTTTTCTTGCTTTCCATCGCTCCAGAGACAGAAATTTTGCGTCCCGCCCTGCTTTCCGCAGCCGCAACCGTTTTTTTGCTGCTCTATTTTGAATTGCGCTCTCAGGCTCTTTCCCCGAGGCTGGAAGAGGCGCGTTTAAGCGCCCTGAACGCTCGCATCCGTCCGCATTTTCTTTTTAATTCCTTAAACACTGTGCTGGCGCTGATTCGCGCCGACTCCGCTGGCGCGGAACGCGCGCTGGAAAATTTGGCGGAACTTTTCCGCGCAATCCTCAAGGACTCCAAAGAATTAACGCCGCTTTCCGAAGAAATTGCCCTGGGACGCCAATACCTGGAACTGGAAAAACTGCGATTGGGAGAGCGGTTACGGGTTACCTGGGAAATTGACCAGATGTCGCGGGATACATTGATTCCGCCGCTCATGCTCCAGCCCCTGCTGGAAAACGCGGTCTATCACGGCGTGGAGCCGCTGCCGGAAGGCGGGGAAATTCACGTGCGCCTGGGGCGTGAAAATGATCTCCTGCGCATCCATGTCACCAACAGCAAAAGCGCCGCAGAAAACGCCCGTCAGGGCAGCCACATGGCGTTGAAAAATATTCGCCAGCGCCTGGAACTCTTTTATGATATGGAAGCCACGCTGGAAATACGCGCGCGGCCAGAAACCTGGCAGGTCACAATGACACTGCCCTGCCGACGTTCTCTGCTTTCCGTCTTTGAATAATTCCGAAGTGCCTTTTGTTGCATCATGTCAGAATCCTCTGCCCCATTGACGCTCTATCTCGTAGATGACGAATCGCTGGCGAGATCCCGTTTACGCCAATTGCTTTCCGACATCGCGCCCTCCTGCCCCACGGAAATTCTGGGGGAAGCGGGCAGCGCCTCCGCCGCGCTGGACTGGTGGCGTGCCGAAGCCGCAAAACCGAATCCGCGTCTACCGGAAGCGGCGCTGATTGACGTCCACATGCCGCGCATGAATGGCATGGAACTGGCAGGATTTTTCGCTACCCTGCCCGCTCCGCCAGCTATTATTTTTATCACAGCCTATGAGCATCACGCAGTACGCGCTTTTGACCTTTGCGCCGTTGATTACCTGCTGAAACCCGTGCGCGCTCAAAGGCTTATGGCCGCGCTCCTGAAGGTGCGCGCCATAAAAAAACCAGAGAATGCCGTAACGGAAGACGCGCCTCATCCAGCGCAGAAAGATGGCGTCGCGCGGCGTTCACATCTGACCTGTTACGCGCATGGGCGCACCCTGTTGCTGCCGCTTTCGGATATTCTCTATTTCAGGGCAGAATTAAAATATGTCACCGCGCGCACCAAAGAAAAAGAATATGTACTGGATGAAACGCTCGCGCGCCTGGAAGAAGAATTTGGCGACACGTTTATCCGCCTGCACCGCGCGGCGCTGGTCGCGCGAAACGCGCTCGCAAGTTTTGAGCGCGCGCGCGAAGAAGATGACGCCTATGGCTACGCGCTCTTGCGCCATGTTCCGGACAAACTGCCCATCAGCCGTCGCCAGTGGCCGCTGATGCGCGAATTGTTTTTGAAGCAAGGCGTGTGAAAAACCTGTTAGCATCATACGGTTTCACGATTTTCCCAGACACTCATGAACTCTCCCGCACGAATCGTTATCGCTTCCCGTGAGTCCCGTTTGGCGCTGTGGCAGGCGGAGCATATCCAGTCCGCTTTGCGCGCGCTCTATCCGGGCGCGTCGGTATCCATTCTCGGCATGACCACCCAGGGAGATCAAATTCTGGATCGCCCGCTGGCGCAAATCGGCGGCAAAGGGCTGTTCATCAAGGAGCTGGAGAACGCGCTGATCGCGGGAAAAGCCGATCTCGCGGTACATTCCCTGAAGGATGTGCCGATGGAACTTCCGAAAGGCTTTGCGCTCGCCGCCATTCCCGCGCGGGAAACGCCGCTTGACGCGCTGGTCTCCAATCGTTATGACTCTTTAGAACAACTCCCGGAAGGCGCGATAGTCGGCACATCCAGCCTTCGGAGAGAAGCTCTGCTGCGGCGACATTACCCGCGTCTTGCCGTTAAAAGTCTGCGCGGCAATCTGGATACGCGCCTGCGCAAGCTGGACGCGGGCGAATACGACGCGATTGTGCTCGCGGCTGCGGGACTAATCCGCCTGGGGCTGGAAACGAGAATCCGCGTTCTTTTGCCGCCAGAAATTTTTCTGCCCGCGCCGGGACAAGGCGCTTTGGGTATTGAAACGCTGGATGGGAAAACCGACATTGCGCGGCTACTCATTCCGCTTGCCGACAGCGTGACCGCGTGTTGTGTCCGCGCGGAACGCGCTTTTTCCCGCGCGCTGGGCGGCTCATGCCAGATTCCGCTGGGCGGGTACGCGCTTGTGAAAGAGGGCGAACTCTGGCTACGCGGGTTTATCTCCACCCCGGATGGACAAACATGTCTCGACGGCGAGATGCGGGGCGATCCCTCTGCGGACGAATCTCTTGGCCGCGCGCTGGCACGTTCGTTCATGGACCGGGGCGCGGCCAAAATTCTGGCTGCGCTGGGCCTATCGAAAGATGCGTTATGACGCGGTTGCCGCCGCGCGACCGCGAAAGAATTTTCTGGACTCGCCAAGTATGAGGGAGCGCGCTTTCCCCTTGCCGCTATTTGGAAGAACTGTGCTTGTCACTCGCCCGCGCGCGCAATCCGCCCGACTCATCGAAGGAATTGCGGCGCTGGGCGGAACGTCTTTGGCGTTTCCTTTGCTGGTCATTTTGCCGCTTGCCGAACCTCTTGCCGACTCCGTTCCGTTTCAGGAGGCGGTACGGCGCTTGCCGCGCTGCGCCCTGGCTATTTTTATCAGCGCCAACGCGGCGCGTTTTGCGCTACCCGCCTTACGAGACGTCGCGCCTGATCTTTTTTTGGACGGCTGGCCAGAACAAGTCAAAGCAATCGCCGTCGGCATAGGCACAGCGCGCGCACTGGCAGAAATGGGCGTCACGGATTGTCTTGTTCCGGATCAACGCTTTGATTCCGAGGGATTACTCGCTCTTCCGGAATGCTCCGCTCCGGCGATAAGAAATAAAAATGTGCTGATCTTCCAGGGCGAAGGCGGGCGCGATTTGATCGCGCAAACCTTGCTAGAACGCGGCGCGCGGCTTTTGCGCGTACCAACCTATCGCCGCGCCGCGCCCACGGAAGGCAAGGCGGAGTTTTTGCGCGCGGCGACGGAAAAAAAAATGGACGCGATCACGCTGACCAGCGCGGAAGCCTTACGGCATCTCATTGCCCTGCCGGAAAAAGACGAAGAGCGCGCAAAATTGCGATCTCTCCCGCTTTTCACGCCGCATTCGCGCGTAGCGAAGGCCGCAGAAGAAGCGGAATTTTCCGCAGTTTTCCACACGCCTCCCGGCGACGAGGGGCTTCTGTCAGCGTTGGCGGATTATTTTTCCCGCGCTCCATGACGACAAGCTAGTCTCTTCAAATTTTCCTTTTATAATCCATTCTTACCATGAGCGTTGAAACCCCTCCTCCCTCTCTTCCAGTACCTGTCGCCGCGACTACGGCATTTAAGCGTTCCTTTTTACTGAATCCCTGGTTCTGGGCAACGGCTCTACTGGCCGTACTTTTTGTCTGGTTGTTTCTGGAAACCCGTGTGACGCTCACAAATACACGGCAGGACATGGCGCGGAATCTGGCGCGCCATGACGTCTACTGGCAGGAAGCGCGCGCGCACTCCAAAAAAACAACACAGGAACTCTCGGAGTTGCGTCAGCAGTACGCCACGCTGGAAGGGCGTGTGGCTGAATTTCAGGGACAGGCGGAAGCCCTGCATGATTTGTATCAGGAAACGACCGCGAACCGCAACGAAACCTTGCTTGCCGAGGTAGAACAGAATTTACGGTTTGCGGCACAGCAACTGCAACTGGCGGGAAACATTGAGGCAGCCCTGCTCGCGCTGGAAACAGCGGATCAGCGCCTGGAACGGCAGGATGCGCGCTTTTTGACCCTGCGCCGCGCTCTGGCGGGGGATCTGGAAAAACTTCGCGCCGCTCCCTTCGTGGATGTTGCGGGTATCAGTTTGCGCCTGGAGCAGATATTGTCTGGCGTTGACCGATTGCCGTTTACTCTGGATGCGCTCTCTGACCCCGATTTGCGTAAGCATCGCATAAGCGCGGCAGACGAAAAAGCGCAACAGAGCGAACGCGCGGATGAAAGCAACGACGCCGGGCAAGGCTGGACAGCTTACTTGGGCGCAATCACGCAGAAAGCATGGGAAGAAATCAAAAGCCTGGTGCGAATTGAGCGTCTTGATCAGCCAGAGCCACTATTGTTGTCGCATGAGCGTCGTCTAGCGCTACGCGAAAATTTGAAGTTGCGGCTTTTAAACGCGCGCTTGGCGCTTTTCATGCGGGACGCCTGGACCTTCAAACAAGAAATTACAGGCGCGCGCGCTTTGTTGCAGCAGTATTTCAGCATGGAAAGCGGAAGCGTACGCGCAGCGGATCAGTCCCTGCGGCAGCTGGCGGATATTGAAGTCGCGGCGACGGCGCCCAGCGTACAGGAAAGTCTTTCCGCCCTGCAAAAAACCCGTGCAGACATAGGAGTGCGCTGATCATCATGCGTGGACTTTTCTGGCTACTCACGCTTTTTGCTCTGGCGGTAGCCGCCGCCCTGCTCGCGCACAACGAAGGCTTTGTGCTCTTTATTCTTCCGCCATGGCGCATGGAACTGGCCTTTAACCTGTTTTTACTGTTCACGCTGCTGGCGTTTCTTCTGCTCTATGGCGCGGCACGAAGCCTGAAATTTAGCTTATCCCTCTCAAAGCGCGCCCACGCTTTTCGTACCCGACGTGAAGAAAACGCGGCGGTTGCCGCAGTGGAAGAGGCGCTGCGTCTTTTGTTTGCGGGACGTTACGGTCATGCGTTGCGCGCGGCGGAACACGCCTGGGAAGCAAAGCGCTTGTCCGGTACGGCGGCGCTCATTGCGGCGCGCGCCGCGCAGCGTATGCGCGAGTATGAAAAAACGCTCCTGTGGCTTTCGCGCGCGCGGATGGCGGATGATCGTATTGAAACTGCCGTCAGCATGGTCAGCGCGGAAGCGGCAATAGACGCGGGCGATTATCCGGGCGCCTTGAAATGCCTGAGCGATCTGCAAAAACAGGAGGGGCTGCACATTGCCGCGCTACGCCTGGAGCTTCGCGCAAGGCAAGGCACAGGCGATATGGAAGCGGTCATCAAGCTGGCAAGACAGCTGGAAAAACGCGGCGGGATGCCGCGCGACGTCGCGCAGGAAATTCGCCGCAAGGCGCATCAAGAGTCTTTACGGCAGAGCGAGGGCGACGCGCTGCGGCAACTGCAATATCTGCGGCGACTTCCGGAGCAGGAAAAAACGCCGCGCCTCATATTGACGGCGGCGCGCGCGCTGGCGCGCGCGGAAGAAATTACGGAAGCGGCAAACCTTCTGGAAGAAATGATTGAAAATTCCCCGGAATGGTGGCCTGAATTGATAACGCTCTACGGACAACTGGCGGCGCGGGAAGCGACGCCAGTCGCGCGGATTGCGCGCGCGGAAAGTTGGTTGCGCGCGCACCCGCAAGATAGCGCGCTGCTGCTTGCCCTGGGCAAAATGTGCGAACGGCAAAAGCTCTGGGGCAAGGCGAGAAGCTATCTGGACGCTTCCTTATCAATCGCGCCCTGCCGCGCGGCTTATCTTGCTCTGGCGCGGCTTTCGGATTCTCTGAACGATAAAGAAGCGGCCAATCGCGCGTATCGCCTAGCCGCGGAACAAGACGAATGACCCGCGCCGCCGCCTTTTTTTCCTACGCCATATGAGCGCGCCCGCCGAAAATGGCCGTCGGGCGTATAAAAACGCCAAGCTGAAAGCGGCGCGTTTAAAACAGAGGGCGCGGGAACGCTGCCTGATTCTGCGCGAATCGTTTTCCGCCTTTTGGCCGTTTCTTCTGCTCGTGGCGATTGGCTGCGGCACGGCATTTTATTTTGTCCAGCCTGCTCCGCCCAAGCATCTGATCATTACGACAGGCCGCGAAGACGGACAATATTATGAATTCGCCCAGCGTTACCGGGAGTTCTTCGCGGCTAACGGCGTCGCCCTGGAGATTCATTCCTCGCAGGGATCGCGGGAAAATCTGCGCCGACTCCGGGAAAACGAGGCGCAGATTGCCTTTGTGCAAGGCGGTTCCGCCGCCAAAGTAAAAAAGAAAGAAGGTTTGGCTTCTCTGGGCAGCGCCTTTTATGAGCCGCTGTGGATTTTTACGCGCGGTCGTCTCCCGTTTGGCAAACTAACGGAATTAAGAGGCAAACGCGTTACCGTTATCCAGGAAAGCAAAAGCGCGCGCGCGCTGGCTTATCGTCTGCTGTCCGCCAATGAACTGGGGGAAGAAGATGTTACTTTTGTTCAAATAGACGCGCTGGAGGCCGCAAACGCTTTGCAGCAAGGCCGCCTGGACGCGCTTATGGTCGTCGCCGCGCCGGAATCCCCAGTCGTTCAGGTATTGCTGCGTTCGCCCGGCGTGCGGTTGATGAATGTTGCCCAGGCAGAGGCATACCACCGTCTTTTCCCTTATCTTTTCCGTATCACTATGCCAATGGGCGCGGCTGATCTCGCGCGGGACTATCCTCCGGAAGATACGGAGTTGCTTGCGGCTACCGCCAATCTGGTCGTTCGGGACGATCTGCACCCCGCCTTGCAGACTCTAATGCTTTCCGCGCTGCGCGAAACGCATGGAGACAATGGTTTTTTTCAGGCGCGCGGGGATTTTCCCGCCTATAAGGATAGCGATTTTCCGCTTTCTTCCGCGGCAGAGCGTTTTTACGCTTCCGGGGGGCCGCCTTTTTTACAGCGCTATATGCCCTTCTGGCTTGCGGTATTGCTGGACCGTTTTTTAATTTTGATCATTCCCGTCATCACGCTCTTGTTGCCGCTGATGCGCTTCGCGCCCGCGCTTTATCACTGGCGTGTTCGATCACGCATTGTGCGCGCCTATGGGGAGTTAAAGCTGATTGAAAATGAATTGGAGCAGGGCCGTGAAACGCTGGACGCCGCTGTACGGCAAGACTTGCTGCGACGCCTGGACGTCATCGAGACCGCCGCCGGACGCCTCCCCATTCCAACCCGTTTCTCAGACTGGCTTTATACCCTGAAAACGCATATTCAATTGGTGCGAAAGAAAGCGTTGCGCTGAAGAAACATTATTTGTCAGCAGGCGGAAAAATGAGGGACAGGGCGTCCATTGTTCGTAAAGTAGCGCCCTGATAGCGCCGGGTAAAAGCCAGGGACGCCTCAGCAAGGCGAGAAAACTGAACGCGATCCGCAAAGAGAGAATACAACACCGCTTCCAGTTCAGCGGTATCCGCAACCTGGCGAGCAGCCTGCATGGTCAGAGCGTCTTCGCTCGCCTGCGCGAAATTGAAGGTATGCCGCCCCAGAATCAACGGACAGCCCACCGACGCCGCCTCAATCAAATTCTGTCCGCCGAAAGGCAGCAGAGTTCCGCCAATGAAAGCGGCGTCCGCCAGACGATAGTAAGCGGGCATCTCGCCCATGCTGTCTCCCAGCCAAACCGCGCAATTTTCATCGGGAAGCCTTTCTGAACGGCGGCAAAACTGAAAACCCTGTCGGCAAATTTCTTCGGCTACCGCGTCAAAACGCTGCGGATGACGCGGAACCAATACCAAAATGGGCAATGGTTCCCCTCTTCTCGTTTCCTTCCAGCGCCTTAGGAAGGCGTCATGGCAGGCCAGCAACAAACGTTCTTCCCCTTCCCGCGTACTCGCGGCAAGCCAAACCGGACGCCCTTTCAGCGCCGCGCGCCAGCTATCGCCCAGAGCAAGACTTTCCGCATCCGGCGGTAAATCAAATTTCAGATTTCCGCACACGCGCACGGAATGCGCGCCCAAACACGTCAGGCGATTGGCGTCTGCCTCACTTTGCGCGGCTACCAGCGAAAAACGGGCAACCGCAGGGCGTATCAGCGGCGACACACGCTGATACGCCCTAGCGGAACGCTCTGAGAGTCGGGCGTTGACCAGCGCCATCGGTAAACGACGGCGGTCAGCGGCAAAAAGCAGATTCGGCCAAATTTCTGTTTCCAAAATCACGCCCAGAACGGGACGATAACGCGCGAAAAACCTGGCGACGGCACAAGGAAGGTCATAAGGCAGCCAGGTTTGCAAAACGCGCGGGTGGCTTTCGCAGTATTTCTGCGCTGTCGCGCGCCCTGTTGGCGTCGTGGAAGTCAGCAACAGCCGACATGCAGGATAGGCTGCCAGAAGCGCGTCCATAAGCGGAATCGCCGCGCGAGTTTCGCCGACCGATACCGCGTGTATCCAAATTAGCCGCGCGGAATCAGGATTGTCTCTTTCGTCTGCGCGAGCGGGGTAATATCCAAAACGCGCGCGCCAGTCCGCGAGATAGCCAGGCTGCCGCCGCGCCCGCCAGAGCAACCGCAGCACAATGATCGGCAGTGATACATAAAAAAACAGACTGTAAAAAAAACGGGGCAAAGACATCATTCAGATACCGGAAAATGCCTCTGCTTCCGCCGGTAAAAATTCCGCCAGGGCGCGAAGAGCGTCCCGCACGTTTGGAATCCTGCCCTTGCCTCCCAGATTCCGATGCCAGCATGCGCCAAATACTCCGGTCAGCGCAGGCGAAGTGGCGGTATAAAGCGCCAGAGTCGGCGTACCCACTGCCGCCGCCAAATGCGTTAACCCTGTATCTACTCCCACAACGAAACGGGCATGCGCCATAAGCGCGGCAAGGTCCGCGAGATTCATGGCGGGAATCGCTTGCGCGCCCGGAATTTTTTCGGCAATACGTGTCGCGCGGCGGCGTTCCAACGAGCTGCCGCTGGGCAAAAGCGCCGTCAATCCGCAAAGCGCGAGGGATCGCCCCAAATTGATCCAGGATGTATCCGGCCACAGCTTGCTATCCTTGCTGCTGGACGTCAAAAAAACTACGGACTGACTGTTTTCCTGCCGGGGCAATCGCACTCCATAATCTGGCGCAAAGGAAATTTCATAGCCAAAAACCGCTGCCGCAAGCTGCCGATTGCGCGTGATGGCATGAGCGTCTCTCGGGACGTCGCGGGCAATTTGATAAAACCGCGACGCAATCGGCTCGCGCGCGGATAAGGCCGAAAACCCGGCGCGCGCCCCCCGCGCGGCGCAAGCCAAGACAGCGCTTTTTAAAAGTCCTTGCGTATCCAAAATCACATCATATTCCCGCGCGCGCAAATTCCGCCAAAAAGCCCGCGCTTCTCGCCAGGTCTCTCCCCGAAACAAACGTTTTCTCCAACGGCGCAGCGCAACAGTCAATACTTCACGCACTTCGGAATGCAATCTCGGTATTTCCGCGAACACCTCTTCCACCAGCCAATCAATTTCCGCGTCCGGAAAACGCGCGCGCAAATCACTGACTACAGGCAGATTATGCAGCACATCCCCCATGGAGGAAGTCTTGACCAACAAAATACGCAAAGACGTCATTTCCGGTTACTGCCCGCCACAATATCAAATTCGTACAGGCGACATTCCAGCGCGCCGTTGAACAACGGCGTTTTACGCGCGGGTTTTAAACGCAACAAACGGGAAAAATCCGGATCCGCGCTCAAAAATGCCGCGCGCCAGCCCGCGAAATGGCGTTTCAACGTCGCGCTCATCGCGGCATACAACTCTGGAAGCCGCTCATATTCGCCCACGCGCTCGCCGTAAGGCGGATTGGCCAGCAAAATTCCCGCCCGCCCCCGTTCTGGCCAGTCGCTCTCGTCCAAACCCGCAAAATCACGCTTTTTGATCACTACCGCCTTCTCCAGTCCCGCAGCCTTAAGATTGCGGCGCGCGGCCTCTGCTGCTCGCGCGTCTACATCGCCGCCGCAAATGGAAAGGGGAAAGGAAGATTCCCGCACGGCGGACAGCGCTTCCGCGCGCAACCTCTGCCACAGGACAGAATCAAACCCCAGTAACCTTTCAAAACCAAAAACAGGACGATCCAGACCCGGCGCGTGATTTAAGGCGATGGAAGCCGCCTCCAGTAAAAAAGTTCCGCCGCCGCACATGGGGTCCAAAAGCGGAACACCGGGCTGCCAGCCCGACAATTTTAGAATACCCGCCGCCAGATTCTCCTTGAGCGGAGCCTCGACCCGCGCTTGCCGCTGCCCGCGCTGCCAAAGCGGATTACCGGAAGTATCCAGATAAAAAATACATTCCCGCCCGGAAAGATAAACCTGAACGCGCGCGCCTGGGTTCGCGGTATCAACATCAGGCCGCTTGCCGCTTGCGTTTCTGAAACGATCACAAATCGCGTCCTTGACCCGCAAAGTAATGAAATTTACGCTTTTGACCGGCGAGTGGCTGGCGGTAGTTTGTACCCGAAATGTTTCCCGCAGGGAAAAATGGCGTTCCCATGGCACGGAAAACGCTTGCCGATAAATTTCCTCTTCCGCCTTGTCTTTACGGTAAGGCGCGCGTGAAACGCGCCAAAGAATACGAGAAGCCAGCCGGGAATGAAGATTGGCTCGATAACACACAGCCCAATCTCCGGAAAAAGCCACTCCGCCCGGAGCGCGCAACAGATCTTTCGCGCCCAGTCCCGTCAATTCCGCTTCCAGCAAACCTTCCAGCCCGCGCGGGCAGGGCGCGAAAAAATGTTCCATGCAAGTAAAGAACTCCGCTTAAAACGGTTTGAATATTGCCAACAGAACAGCCGCGAGCATAATCAACGCCGGAATTTCATTGAAGACACGAAACCAGAGGTGACTGCGCGTATTGATACCCAGACGGAACCGGCGCAGTTCCATTGCGCATACGCCATGAAAAATAACCAGCAGCGCCGCCAGAAACGCCTTGACATGCAACCAAGCGCCACTGTAACCGAAACCAAGCCACAGGATGAGGCCAAATCCAAGCGCCAGCACGCCCAATGGGGTCATAAAGCGATACAGTTTGCCCGCCATCAGGAGCAATCGCCCATATTCCGCTACGCTGTCACGGGACGCCATCGCTAAATTGACAAAGATGCGCGGCAGATAAAACAATCCCGCAAACCAGGAAATGATGAAAAAAAGATGCAGGGACTTACAAAGAAGCGCGAACATAAGAAGCCAATCGTCAAGAGAAAGAGTTACAAGGTTACTCGGTTCGTTTATCCGAGGTGAATTCATCCATTTTTTCCCGCTTCTCTTCCACTTGACGTTGCGCTTCCCGCAGACGTTCATCAAGCAGTTTTTTCTGCTCCATGCCCGCTTCCATCGCGCGTGTTTCAAGTTCCGCCGAAGTTTCTACGCCGCACCCAAATATTCCAAGAAAAAAAGGGGACAACGCAATTGCCAGCGCCAGCGCGCCGCGCTTCCTCCAGGGGCTTATCTGCGTATTATTTCGCGTTTCCATGTCGAATCCAGCAAACTTTCGCCGCGCAAAGCGGACTACTTGCCCGACAATCGCTGAAACTTTCTCAGCAGATCCTCTTTGCCTTCCACGTGGTTTTCATCCTTGGGAATACAATCTACCGGACACACCGCCACGCATTGCGGCTCATCATAGTGTCCCACGCATTCGGTGCATTTATCAGGATCAATTTCATAAATTTCATCCCCTTGCGTAATGGCGTTATTCGGGCACTCCGGCTCGCACACTGAACAATTGATGCAGTCTTCCGTAATTTTCAGAGCCATACAGCGATTCCTTTCAGATCTTCGGTTATAAAAGCAAGTCAAACAGGAAGAGCCAAGCCGTAACGCTCGGCCAAACTTCGCGCGACCGATGGCCGGACAAACTTGGTCACATCCCCGCCCAGGCGGGCGATTTCACGTATCATCGTCGCGGAAACAAACATATACTGCTCTCCAGGCGTCAAAAAAACAGTGTTAACCTCAGGGTAAAGATGGCGATTCATCCCCGCCATCTGAAATTCATACTCAAAATCCGACACCGCGCGCAAACCGCGAATCACGACCCGAGCGCCTTCCTGCTCCACGAAACGCATAAGCAGAATGTTGAAACCGCGCACTTCCACATTCTGAAGATCGGCCAGAGCTTCTTTTGCCAGCGCCACGCGGACGGCCAGCGGAAAAAAGGGCGCTTTCCCCGGGCTTTCCGCAACGGCCACGATCACCTTTTTGAAGATACGCGCGCTACGCCGCACCAGATCCTCATGCCCGCGCGTAATGGGATCAAATGTCCCCGGATAGATCGCCAGGCCTTCCACAGCCTTGCTTTTTCCGCAATCGCTTAAAGCGCGCGTGTTATCCAACCTGTTTCTCCTGTCGCAGAAGGTGAAAATAAACCTGCCCGGCGCGCCCCTGCCTTACAGATCGCCACTTTCCCAACGACTCCACAGGAAATTCAGCTTCGGCATAAATCACCGCATCTGGCTTCGCCAGCGCAAAAAGCAAAGGCTCCAAGCGAGAAAGCAACCCTTGCCGATAAGGAGGATCCAGAAAAAGCACGTCGAAGAGCGGAAAACGCGCATCCTCGCCTTTCGACTCCTCTTGTCCCCGCCTCTTCATGCAAAGGGAGGCGTATTCTAACGCATCCATCGTTTTGAATTCCACTATGGAGCAAGCGTTCAGCCTTCGCGCGTTCTCTTTCAGCGTTGCCGCAACCTTTTCGGATCGCTCAACCATCACCACGCGCGCCGCGCCGCGCGAAGCCGCCTCAAAACCCAAGGCGCCGCTGCCCGCGAAAAGATCAAGGCAAGAAAGCCCGGAGACGTCCTGCCCTAACCAATTGAATAGGGTTTCCCGCACACGGCATGGCGTCGGTCGCAATCCTTCCGCGTCAGAGAAGCGCAGCATTTGACGCCGCCATTGCCCGCCGATTAAGCGCACCTGATTCATTCGCCGCGCGCTTTGTCAGGCAAAGCGGACTCTTCCCGCTGGCCCGGCGCGCCAACCATAACGCTGATAAGCCGATCCCATGGCACATGCCGCGCAAACGCCGCGCGAATTTCCTCCTGCGTCACGGCCTGAATATTGGCCTGATATTGCCGCAAATACTCCAGCGGTAAACCATAAAAGCCAATAGTGGAGACCTGCCGCAAAATATCCCGGTTACTGCTCAAATTAAGCGGAAAACTGCCGACCAGATAGGACTTGGCGGCGTCCAATTCCTTCGCGCTCACCCCTTTCTCCAGAAAAAGACGGAGGACTTCCCGAACCAAAGCGAGCGCCTCATCCGCCTGTTCTTTTTTTGTTTCCAGCGCAATAAAAAACGGGCCTGACTGCAAACGCGGTGAAAACGCGCTATAGACGCTATACGCCAGACCGCGCCGTTCCCGAACTTCTTCCATCAGCCGAGAAGCAAAGCCGCCGCCGCCCAGGATGTAATTTCCCACCAATAAAGGGAAAAAGTCCGGATCGCCCCGCGCGATGGCGGGCAAACCGAGATACAGATGCGCTTGCGTAGCCGGATGCGGCAGACGAATCTCCGCTTCCAACGGTTTGTCCACATCTGCCGCAGTATCCAAAAATTGCGCGCCGCCTTGCCGCGCAGCTTCTGGCGCGGGCGGTAAACTGACAGCCTCCCCCCTGTTGACAGGTAACGCGGCCAAGAGCTGTTCAGCGATCTGCCGCGCTTCTTCCACATCCAGGTTGCCCACCATAGTTAAGGTAATACCATTTGGTTTTCCGGCTGTCCCGCTTACTGCGTAATGCCGCTTCCAGAATTGCCGCGCGTCCTCTACCGTTATAGACGCAAGACTTTCCGGAGTCGCGCTTCTGCCATAGGGATGCCGCGGGTAGAGCGCGGCGGCAAACGCGCGGGACGCCAAAAATTGCGGCCGGGTCAGATCATCTTTAAGCTGCGCGATCAAACGCGTCTGTTCTCGCTGAAAAATTTTTGCGTCAAACCGCGGCGCGGCAAGAATCTGCCGAAAAATCTCCAGCGCCGCCTCGCGTTTTTCCAGTGCGCCCAGAGCGCGCAACGCGGAGCAATCGCCCGAATTTTCTACCGCGCACGCGAGAGGGGCTGAAAGGGTACGCAGCGATAAATTCGCGCGGTCCTCCTCCACTCCGCCAGACAATTTTGCTCCAATATCCGCCAGACGATCCGCAATTGCCGTTTCATCCAGATCGCCCGCGCCCATCGGCATAAGAGCGCGAACAAGCTCCGCTACTCCCGCTTTATCCATTGGCTCAACCAGAGATCCCGCGCGAAAATCCAACTGAACGTCCAGAATCGGCAAAGCGCGGCTTTCCACAAAAAACACCTGCGCGCCTGTCGGACTTTGCCAGTGCCGCAAATTTACGCCCTGCCACGCGTCTTTTGCAAAAACTGCCGCGCCCAGCGCCGCCCCCAAAAAAATCACGCCCATACGGACGATTCGGCTAATCTTGCGTATTTTTTCCAACATCTGATTTTCCTTCTTTCCTGCTTTACACTTTTTTTGATTCGCCACGCCTTAATGTCGGGCGGAAACGTTTGTCTGCGGCGCGCGCGCCGCTTCCTTCCCCTCTCCCAAGGGAACGGGGAAAAGCTGCCCCAGGGTCAAGGATTCATCGGAAAACCAGCGCCGCGCCGCTTCCCGAACTTCCTCCGCAGTCACGGCGGAGAGGCGTTTCAGTATTATTGAATCGTCCCGCCAGGAAAACCCTAGCGTTTCCAGAAAGCCAATTTCCATCGCTTGTCCGAATACGGAATCCCGTTTATAAACCGTTGAGGCCAGCAAGCCCGCTCTGGCGCGCGTCAGCTCGCTTTCCTCCACGCCATTGGCCGCAATATCGGCAAGCTCCGCACGGAAAGCCGCCTCCAGAGCCTCCGGGGTCTGTCCGGGCAAAGGACTGCCATAAAGGTAAAACAGAGCGGGGCCACGATTAAGATTGTCATAGGACGTTCCGGCAAACGCCGCGATTTTTTGTTCACGCACCAAACGTCTAGGCAACCGCGCGCCGTCATGCCCATCCAGTATGGCCGAGAGTATTTCCAGCGCATAGGCCGCGCTTCCTTCGCCGCCTGTCTCAAGTCCCATTGCGGGAGAAATGCTTGGCGCTTTCCAGGCCATGACCAGCAAGGGAAGTTCAGAAGTCCCCCTGACCGTGACCCGGCGCGGGCCTTTCTGTTCGGGTTCTTCAATTTCCCGGCGATCGGGAAGAGCGCGCGCCGGAATCATGCCGTAATGCCGTTGTGCAAGCGCAAAGACATCCTCGTGCCGCACGTCGCCGCAGATCACCAAAGTCGCGTTATTGGGCGTGTACCAGGCTGTATGCCATGCCTTGGCTTCCTGGGCGGTCATGTGCTTTAAATCGTCCATCCAGCCAATAACCGGACGCCGATAAGGGTGCGTCTGGAAGGCGATCGCGTTTACCGCCTCAAAGAGCGAAGCTTGCGGATCATCCTCGGTACGCATACGCCGTTCTTCCATGACAACCTGGATTTCCCGCGCGAATTCCTCCGGCGGGACAGAAAGATGCCGCATTCGATCCGCCTCCAGCGCCATCATTTCCGCAAGCCGTTCTCGGGGCATTTGCTGGAAATAGGCGGTAAAGTCGCTGCTGGTAAAGGCATTGTCCCGCCCGCCCACAGCGGCGACACGACGGCTGAACTCGCCAGCGCCGACTTTCGGCGTGCCCTTGAACATCATATGCTCCAGGACATGCGCGAGACCCGACGCACCGTCCTTTTCATCCACGCCGCCTATTTTGTACCAAATCATTTGCGTGACAATCGGCGCGCGACGATCCTCCCGCACTACAACCTTGAGACCATTGGCAAGCCGCGTCTCAAAAGTATTTTCCACCGTTTCCGCCGCAAGAAGCGCGGCGGGAAAAATACATGACAATAAAGCCGCAGAAACGGAGACACGAAAAAAACGACAAAACAAAAACAAAGAAGACGACATGGGGAAAACAACCTTTCTGATAGAATCCGACGCGTTTGGCGCTTGTCCGAAAAACCGCGTCTTCGCGCTTGTTTCCGGCAGCTCAAGCGTCTCCCCCTATATTAAAGTTTTTTTCACTTTGACGCCTCTTTTCCACGCTCCCTTTCCATGCTTGACTTTCTGAAGAAAAAACACGCGCCCTTGCCCGAACACGCGCAAGATGGCGTCGTTCCCAAAAAAAACTGGCGCGAGCAGCTGTTTACGGGCCTGTCCAAAACGCGCTCCCAGCTTACGGATCGGATGAGAATCCTCTTCAGCCGGGGGAAAATTGACGAGGAATTGCTTGATGAATTGGAAACTCTGCTTTTGGCCGCAGACGCGGGGGTGGAAGCGACCCGTTCTCTACTCGCGTCTCTTGCCGAACGCGCGCGGCAGGAAAAAATAAACAGCGCGGAAGGAATAGAGGCCGCGCTCTCGGACATTCTCGTACAGCTTCTGCGGCCACTGGAAGCGCCGCTGAACACAGATGGGAAACGGCCTTTTATCATTCTGCTGGCCGGGGTCAACGGCGCGGGAAAAACAACTTCCATCGGCAAACTCGCGCGATATTTTCAGCGCCAAGAAAAGCGGGTGCTGCTGGCTGCGGGCGATACTTTCCGCGCCGCCGCCCGAGAGCAGCTGCTGCAATGGGGCGAACGCAACGACGTAACCGTTATCGCGCAGGAATCCGGCGATCCCGCCGCGGTGATTTTCGACGCGATTGCCGCCGCGCGCGCCCGCGATATTGATATCGTGCTTGCCGATACGGCGGGGCGGCTGCCTACTCAGGCGCATCTGATGCAGGAATTGTCCAAAGTACGCCGCGTCATTCAAAAAGCGGACGCTGCCGCGCCGCATGAAACGCTATTGGTGCTGGACGCCAATACCGGGCAGAATGCGCTTGCGCAAGTCAAAGCATTTGATGAGGCTGTTTCTGTCACAGGTCTTGTGCTCACCAAGCTGGATGGCAGCGCAAAAGGCGGAGTCATTGCCGCGATTGCGCGGCAATATCCCAAGCCTATCCGTTTTATCGGCGTTGGCGAGGGAATTGACGATCTGCGCCCCTTTTCAGCGAAGGAATTTGTGGAGGCTCTGTTTGCATGATTACAGCCAGCCAGGTTGTCAAACGTTATCCGGGTGGTTTTGAGGCGATTCGAGGCGCCAGCTTCGAGATCGCCGAAGGAGAAATCGCGCTGATTGGCGGACATTCTGGCGCGGGGAAAACCACGCTTTTGAAACTTTTGGGCGCGATGGAACGCCCTACGTCCGGAAGTCTCATTGTCTGCGGGCAGAATGTTGCCGCGCTGCGTTCCGGCGTCCTGCCTTTTTTGCGCCGTAATCTGGGTTTTGTTTTTCAGGATCAAAAACTTTTGTTTGACCGTTCCGCGCTGGACAATATTCTGCTGCCTCTGGAAATTATCGGGCTTTCGCCCAAAGAGGCGCAGCGGCGCGCGCGCGCCGCGCTGGATAAAGTTGGCCTGCTCTCGCGCGAGAAAGCTTATCCTATCGCGCTATCCGGCGGCGAACAGCAGCGGCTTGCCATTGCCCGGGCGGTGGTTAACCGCCCTTCCATTCTGCTTGCAGACGAGCCTACCGCCAATCTGGACGAGGAATCGGCGCGGCAGGTGCTGGATTTATTTCTCGCGTTCAATCAGGCCAAAGTCACGGTAGTCATCGCGACCCACGCGCCGCAGATTATCAGCGGGCGCAGTCTGAAACGGCTGACGCTCAGCCACGGCGCGCTTTTACCCTAACTTTTCTTTGCCGCCATGTATACCTGGTTCCAACAGCACCTTCGCGCGTTTTCCCGCGCCCTGAAACGGCTTCTGGCTTCGCCGCTCAATACCCTGCTCTCTATGCTGGTCATCGGCATTGCCATCACTCTGCCTGCGGCGGGTTACGCGATCATTGATAATGTTCAGGCGCTTGGCAAGGGGCATTCCGGAGCGCAGCAAATCAGCATTTTTATGGAACTGGACGCATCCTCCGCCGCCGTTGCCGAGGTGCGGCGGCGTTTGAAGACGCGGACGCCGGGGCAATGGCGGTTTGTTCCGCGCGATGAAGCCTTTGAGCGCCTCAAAAATACAGAGGGCATGGCAGAAATCATCAGCAGTTTGCCGCGCAATCCGTTGCCGGACGCCTTTATTCTGGAACCGGAGGACAAAAGCCCGGATGCGCTGGAAGCTTTGCGCGCCGAGACCTCGTCCTGGCCGGGCATTGCGCATACGCAGCTAGATTCCGCATGGATCAAGCGCTTTGACGCCTTTTTGCAATTGGGACGTCAGGCGGTGCATCTTTTGGCGCTGGTGTTCGCGGTAGGTCTCATCGCCGTAACTTTTAACACTATCCGTTTGCAGGTTTTCGCTCAGGCGGAAGAAATTGAAGTCGCGCGGCTGATTGGCGCGACGGACGCCTTTATTCGCCGTCCGTTCTACTATTTTGGTCTGCTACAAGGAGTGCTGGGCGGCGTGGCTGCGGTTTTTTTGCTGTTTTTTGGGCTGACAGCCATTCGGCCAGCGGTAACGCAATTGACCGCGCTGTACGGAAGCGGCTTTGTCTTGCACCCGCCAGGAATTGCGGATTGTCTGGCGCTGATTGCGGCAGGCGGCGCGCTGGGCTGGGTCGGCGCGCAACTATCTGTCAGCCTGGCGCTCCGGCAGCAAAAAGCAACGCAGCGCTGAGCAAAGCGCCGAGGAAAATCAGTCCCTCAACCAATAAAATCTATTGCCGTAAAACCGCGCGAGGTATATATGGGATTTTGCCGTATTTTATTTGGTTTTCTTTATCAATTCTTCATAGTCATATATTTTATCGTATTTTTCTTTTCTTATTTCTTTTGAATTCAGATCAATTGTTATTCTTTTCAGAAAATCCTTAAAATCCCGGTTAATTTGCGACAATTTATTCACTGTTTCTATATCTATTAGTTCTTTTTGCCTTGCGGGATATATAACCGCAGATGAATCTGGATTATTGGTATCCAGTTGTATTAAACCTATGCCGAAAGAATTAGATAGTCTTTTTATTTCCTCCATAAATTCTTTATCCGGGCAAATTTCTGCCGCAACCAGATAACCTTCATTAGCCCATGAAGAATTTGAGACAGCCTGGAAGTATGATTCTCTTAAATTTGAGAAACTCAATTCCTTTTTTAATTCATATGAGAACAGTTTAATTGTCAAAGTTCCGACGTCTTTTGAAATATCAAATATCTCAGGCTCCCATTGCTCGAATGGAAAATATACGCCAACAATATCTGGGTGCAGCCATTGAGAAAATTTCTTTTTTAAGGACAGCTCATGAGAAATTGTCTTTGTATATATAAAATTATTATATGTATAAACATAGTACAAAAGAAATTTATGCAAATCTCTTTCACTATATTCCGTCTCTTTTTTTACGGCGCGAATCTCCTGTTCTGCTTCTTCTTTATTTATATCGCAGTTTTCTTCGAGGGTATTCAGATAGAATCTTACAGGCCTTGTATTTGATTTGATGAAATTAGATTTTTGATTATCCCTTATGTCTACATATATTCTCGCGCCTATTGTTTGCCACGGAGTCTTCCCTGCTGAGCCAAGTTGTTTATCATATCCTTTTTGGACGCCGATATCCCATATCTCACTGGGAGTTAATGGTCTATTTTCTTCTTTTATGATCTTTTCAGCGAATTGCATAAAATTCATGTTCCTTCTCCATTTCTATTTGCACACAACAAAAACATGGCACAGCAATAGATGTATCCTTCATCCATGCCGTGCCATAGAGTGATCAGTCCCTGTTTGTGCGCGGAATTGGAATTGCGCGATGATCCATGCGCCCCGAGTTTCCTCCATACTGGAAATCATGTTGCGCGGCAGAATCCGCGCGCGTCAAAGCATCCGTTGAATAAATGCTTGTATGCACGGAAATCTCATCGCTTACGTCGGCGTCGAAAACGCTAAACAGGATGGTTTTGTCTGTTTTCCTCTTTTTCTCCTTTGTGTTTTCGCTCACTTTTCTTGTAATTTCCTCCTCAATTGTCCCTTTGCTCTCGGCATAGGCGATAAAATCCTCCAGGGTCATATTTTCTTTGGCCTCGTAGGTTGTTGTATCGTTCATATGCGCCAGCGCTTCTCCCGCCGCCGCTTGCAGAAGTTTCTTTTGTAGACTTTGAAACAAACTCGCGTTGCCGAATTTCTCAACGGTCGAAATTCTCCCGTTAACGAAAAACGCGAATCCAAGCGCGTCTTTATGCCCGTCAAAAAGAGGCTGGATGGCCTTGATATATTCCTCAATGCTCGCTTTGAGTTTTTTATTTTCCAAAGTCAGTTGAAGGCTTGATTCAGATTCACGGCTTTTCACATTCTCATTTATATTCCGGCTTGCCTTACTCTGAAACTCGGAAACGCTGTCCCAGACTTCATGCTGACTACTGCTTTCGCGCGCGGCGATTTTTTGTTTTCTGTCGCTTAACATATTGGAAGACGAGGAGAATTTTACGTCTGACTCGCTACCCCGCTGCCGCCAACGATTGCTTTCTACGCAGAAAGCGTTCAGGGATATTTTTTTTGATTTCGGGCGCAGAATAACGTCTTCCGCCATTGTCCGATCCTGCTTTCCGCCTTTGACGATGTCACCCGCCATAATAAAAATAAATTGATCTGAAACGTTATCTGCTTCCAAACGATTCACATCCCCTGTTTCATGTAATTTGATGAACTTTTTTTCCATCGCCTCCTCAAGGGAGATATATTTCCGCTGAATCTCTTGCTCTCCTTTGAGTACGAATACTTTGAGATTTTTATGTTCGGCAAAATTTTGCACACTTTCAGTCTGCGCATTTGCGTGAAATGAGGCTGTTGCTAAAATGACGCCCAAGAATATAAAAATATTTTTCTGCAGAAGCGACGCCATGGTTTCAGACGCGTAAATTTTCAGGAAAGTCATCATTTTCTCCCAGACAAAATGAACCAGCAGTCAGATTCTTTATTGATACTCATGACCTGTCAAGTTCGCGGCGGTATCAGAGCGCGTGCGCACGCTTTATACGATACAAAGCGCAAAGAAAAACCGCCAGAGCAGCCAGAACAATCCGCCGCCGCCGAAATTTCCGCCATTAAAGCTCGCGCCTTACGTATCGCCGCTTCCTGAAAACGAAAATCTCCTGCGGCTTCCACATGGGCCGCCGGAGATCGCGAATCGCCAAAATTCAGAGGCTATCCTGAATCCAGCTCTGTACGGAATTCAGCGCGGCGGGAAGATTTTCCGGCTGTGTCCCGCCGGCCTGCGCCATGTCCGGGCGTCCGCCTCCTTTTCCGCCAACCTGCCGCGCGACGAAGTTGACCAAATCGCCCGCTTTGATTTTCCCCATGAGGTCTGCCGTTACGCCCGCGATGAGATGCACTTTACCCTCGCGCGCACTGGCAAGCACAATAATGGCGCTTTTCAGTTTGTCTTTCAGTTTATCCAGTGTCTCACGCAGGACGGCGGAATCAACGCTGTCCAGTACTGCCGTAAGCAACCGCGCGCCGCCGCGCATTTCCACTGTCTGCCCAATCATTTCCTCAATCTGACCGCTGGCCAGTTTCGATTTCAGTCTGGCAATTTCCTTTTCCAGAAGACGCGCGTTTTCCAGAAGTCCGGCAACACGTTCCGCAGCCTCTTTCGGCTCGGCTTTTAAATGTCCGGCAATCTCCAGAAGGCAGGCTTCCCGTTCCTGCGCGTGCAGGAGCGCATTCATTCCCGTAACCGCTTCAATACGACGCACTCCGGCTGCAATACCTGTTTCCGCAACAATTTTACAAACGCCAATATCCCCCGCGCGCGCCACGTGCGTGCCGCCGCACAACTCCCTGGAAGCGCCGATTGTTACCACGCGCACATGCTCGCCATATTTTTCCCCGAAAAGCATCATTGCGCCGCTTTTGCGCGCCGCTTCCAGCGGCATAACCACCGCCTCGCTCGCGGTATTGGCGAGAATTTCCGCATTCACCTTTATTTCTACGGCACGAATTTCCTCGCGCGTCATCGGCGCGTGATGCGCAAAGTCGAAGCGGGTTTTTTCGGCGTCCACCAAAGATCCCTTTTGCTGCACATGCGCGCCCAACACCTCGCGCAGCGCTTTGTGCAGCAAATGCGTCGCGGAATGATTGCGGGCAGTCGCGGCGCGGGCAACCGCGTTCACCCTGATTTTTAACCGCTGACCGACAGTCAGCGCGCCGCTTCTAACCGCGCCATAATGCCCAAAGACAGCCGCTTGAATCTTTTGGGTATCCTTCACCACAAAAATCTCCGCGCCCTGTTCCTCCGTAAAAACGCCCGTGTCGCCCGCCTGCCCGCCGGATTCAGCATAAAAGGGCGTCTCATCCAGCACCACTACGCCCTCTTCGCCCGCGCCCAATTCCTGTACCGCCACCCCTTCTTTGTAGAGCGCCAGTACCTTGCCTTCTCCTTCCAGCGTCTCGTAGCCATGAAAAACCGTGCGCTCGCCCGCGTATTCAAAAATTTTCCCGCTGCTTTTAAATTGCCCGGACGCGCGCGCCTGCTTTTTCTGCCGCTCCATTGCCGCGTCAAAAGCATCCGCGTCTACGCTGATATTGTGTTCACGGCAAATATCGGCAGTCAAATCAAGCGGGAAACCGTAGGTATCATGCAATTTAAAAGCGGTTTCACCATGAAAGAGCGCAGTCTCATTCTTTTTTATCGTCGACAATTCGCCTTCCAGAATTGCCATGCCGTGTTCAATTGTGGCGAAAAACCGCGTCTCTTCCGCCTTGAGCACATCCATGACGCGCGCTTCATTCGCAGCCAGACCAGGATAAGCCCCGCCCATCTCGCGCACGAGATCGGGTACAAGGCGATAAAAAAAGGCGTCGCGCGCGCCAAGCTTGTAACCGTGCCGAATCGCGCGACGAATAATGCGGCGCAGCACATAGCCGCGCCCTTCGTTTCCGGGAATCACGCCATCCGCTACCAAAAACGCGCAAGCGCGGATATGGTCGGCCAGCACCTTGAGCGAAGGAGACTCAGAATCGCATCCCGATTTGCCGCATTCCGCTAAATTTTCTGCCGCCGCGCTGAAATCTTCACATTTTTTGCCGCCTCCAGATGCGTCGTCCACCGCATTTTTCGCCGCGCGAATCAAATTCTGGAAAAGGTCAATTTCATAATTGGAATGCACTCCCTGCAAAATAGCCGCCAAACGTTCCAAACCCATGCCGGTGTCAACGCAGGGCGCGGGCAAACGCTTGACACTGCCGTCCGCAAACATTTCAAACTGCATGAACACATGATTCCAGATTTCGATAAAACGGTCGCCGTCTTCATCCGCGCTACCTGGCGGCCCGCCGGGGATTTCCGGGCCGTGATCGTAGAAAATCTCGCTGCATGGGCCGCAAGGACCAGTATCGGACATCATCCAGAAATTGTCAGATTTGTATTTCCCGCCTTTGTTATCCCCGATGCGCACTACGCGCGCGGCATCCAGTCCAATCTGTTTTGTCCAAATGTTATAGGCTTCATCGTCTTCGTGATAAACCGTCACCATCAGGCGTTCCGGCGGCAAGCCATAGACCTTCGTCAGCAACTCCCAGCCCCAGGCAATGCTTTCACGCTTGAAATAGTCGCCAAAACTCCAGTTGCCCAGCATTTCAAAAAAAGTGTGATGTCGCGCGGTGTAGCCTACATTTTCCAGATCGTTGTGCTTTCCGCCCGCCCGCAAACAGGCCTGTACAGACGCGGCGCGGTTGTAGGAGCGTTTGTCAAAGCCCAAAAATACGTCTTTGAATTGCACCATGCCGCTATTGGTAAACATCAATGTCGGGTCATTGGCGGGAATCAGGGGGGAGGAAGACACAATTGTGTGTCCCTTGGAAGCAAAAAAACGCAGGAATTTTTCACGAATTTCGGCAGAGTTCATGACAAAGCGCCACTGGCAGACAAAGAAAGGTTCGCATTCTAATAGAAAATTCCTTCATGCTGGAAGGTTGCCGCTTTCTTTGGCCTTCGCCGCCGCGCAAAATTTCACGAGAACGGAAGAACAAAAGCGGTAGGCTTGATACCGTGACGCACGCAATGTAATATCATGAGGTCAAAACTAATCTTTTACTGGCCAGAATGCTTTCAGGAACAGCGCATGAATACAGATTTTTTTTTGCATGTTCTCCCCATTAGAAACTCAAAGCGGAGTTAAAACTGCGGAGATTTTTCTTCCGATCACCAGCAGTATTTGAGACTATGTATAAAAAAACCGGCGTTCAAATTGGAAAAAAATGTACGATAAAAATTGCAATCTAATGAAGTAGCACACCAAGCAAAAGGAAAGAAAAATGAAATTCTCGAAACTCCAGCCGCTACGAATGACAGTTGTGTTTTTGATAGCAAATGCCCATGCAGAGGAAAACACGATGGGAACAGAATACATCAGAAATCAAAACGCGCAAATTAGCAAAGATGGAAAGTGCCTGGATAGGACTGGAAATCCTATTATGCAGTCCATTACTGTGAAGGAGTATCATGAAAATGGAAAATTATGCCTTGAGATTCCCTGCAAAAACGGCAAAAGAAATGGGGTAACGAAATCCTATCGTGAAAATGGAAGTATAGAGCAAGAAACACCATACGAAAATGGTAAAATAAAAGGCATAGTCAAAGAATATGACAAAAAAGGAAAACTGTCCATAACAAGAAACTTCAGATATGGCAACAAAGATTATGACTTTAAAGATTATGACAAAAATGAAAATCTTACAAGTGAGGCGACTATAAAATACGAAGAGGAAAAAGAACGCTATCATCCGTCTGGTCTTGAAAAAAGATATTCAGGAAACGGAAAGTTAACCATGAAGATAACCTATGATGATTTTGGAATGGAGATCAATAAAGACGGCGCGTATATGCGAAATTGGGATAACGGAAATATTATGATAGAAGAACGCTACAAAGACAATACAGGAATTAGAAAATCATACTCAGAAAACGGGCAGTTACATCGAGAAGAATTTTATGCAGAAGGCAAAAAAACAACTGATAAAACTTATCATGAGAACGGAAATGTCGAAAGAGAGGATATTTATAAAGATCAGTACATTATTTCGACAAAAATATATTACGAAAGCGGGAAACCATCCTATGAGAAACATTATGACACTCATGGGAAAGAAGACGGAATAGAAAAAAACTGGAGTAAAGACGGCATTCTAGTCAGAGAAACGCCATATAAAAATGGCAAAGTAGACGGCACAGAAAAAGAGTTTTGGGACAACGGTCATCCAAAAGCTGAGATCACTTATAAAAATGGCAACCATGACGGGCCAGAACGATGGTATTGGGAAAATGGCGGCATACGCCATGAAATGACCTGGAAGCCAGCAGACGCCAATCATATTATAAAAATCGGCATGGAAAGAGAATATTATGAAAATGGCGCGCTGATGAAAGAAATATCGCATGAAAACGGTACGCAGAAAGAATACTACGCAAATGGTATCTTGAAGCAAGAGTTTTTCAATGGGGAAAAAGGGACAATAAAAAAAACATACTACGCGAGCGGGAAATTAAAAAGTCTACGCGATCATAGCGGCGAAAAATTTTTCCTGGAAAGCGGCATTCTGGAAAGCGAGCCTGGAAAAAAATATTATCCGAGCGGCGAACTCGCTCTTGTAGAGAAAAAAAACGCGGAGACATACTATTGGAAAAATGGAAATATCCGCGAGGAAATTTTCAAGAAAGAAGTCTCTAGATTTGAATGGGACTATGGGAGCGTCGGCTCTAATGGCGCTCCTGCAGGCGCATTGATTCTCCCCTCTATCCCTACTCCAAAAATACGTAAATATACAGTTACAGCCCATGAAAAAAAATATGACGAGCGCGGAAAATTAGAGGCGAAAGTCACATATAGCTATAACAAAAAAGACAATCATTTTCCGAACTCTTCATCCGAAAAAATTAGTTTCTATGGCGAAACCGGAAAAGAAAAAGAAGAAGGCGTAGTAAGAGAATACTATCATGATGGCGCTTACGGTATAGAGTCCGAAACCATGTATAAAAACGGTAGAAAACACGGCACAGAAAAAAAATATTACAGAAACGGCAATCCGGAAAGCGAGATCACTTATAGATACGATCCAAATAATAAATACGGCCAGATTCTTGGAGACATACAAGACGGAATAAAAAGAGACTGGTATGAAAATGGAAGGCTGAGAAGTGAAGCTCTGTATAAGAATGGGCAGATCATCGGCATGGAAAAATTGTATTATGAAAATGGCAATCTGCGAGAAGAAACGCCCTATGATGAAAACGGACAGCTCAATGGAGTAAGAAAAGCATACTATGAAAGCGGAAAACTAAAAAAGGAAACTCTCTACCCGTATGGAAATTCTATAATGAGCATAGAAAAAGAGCATTATGAAAACGGCAATCTAAAAAGAGAGACTCCCTATGAAAAAAATAAGCGCCATGGCACAGAAAAAGAGTACTACGAAAACGGCCTTTTAAAAGCAGAAAGAAATTGGGAGAAAGGCAGTCAAAATGGCACGGAAAAAATTTATGGAAAAAATGGTATAACAAAATCCGAAACCATTTACAAAAAAGGGGAAATTGCCAGCAGAACAGGCGCAGAAAGGGAATACCATAAAAATGGTAAATTAAAAAATGATTTTATTTTATAAAGGTGATACTGTCGAGAATAAAGAATATAATGAAGACGGCAAACTAATCAAAAATCTTCGTTATAGCTATAGCAAAAAGACCGGCGCAAGAATTGAGTACAAATACCACAGCAACGGAACGCTTGCAAGCGAATATCCCTATGAGTTCAGCGGCAGAATTTCAGAAAATGGATTGGTTAGCGGAATCGCAAAAATATATTACGAAAATGGCGTACTCCAGGATGAGTCGTCATACAAAAAATGGTATCGAGATGGCTTTCAGAGAACCTATTATGAAAACGGGAAATTAGAAAGTGAAGCTTTTTACAAAAACAACGCTCTAGACGGAGTACGCAAAACTTATAATAAGAATGGACAACTTGAAAGCGAGGAGTCTTACAAAGCCGCTGATACCAGCGATAGAATATATAACGGTCCCTCGCGTTATTACTATCAAAACGGAAAATTAAGGCTTGAAATTCTCTATGAGAACAATAAACAAATCAGCTATAAATCCTATGATGAAGATGGTATTCTGATTTACGAAAAGTGAAATTGCAGCATACGCTGAAACAATAAAAAATGGCGGACAAGAGCCATGTTCCTCATCCGGAATTTAATTCTGCGATCTCTTTATCATGAGTCTGAATCCGCATCGAAGCGGGTCAGTAAACTATGCCTGCCAAATCCAAAAACTCCAAAAGAAAGAATCACAGATTCTCTTAAAAGAAACTAAATTCCACTTCAATTTGCGTTGTACGCGGCGAAAACTATTCATTTTCCTCATGTAAAGCGGCGTAAATATTTTCTGCCAGCGCGCGACTAATTCCGGGAGTTTGCGCCAGCTGTTCACGATTTGCCGTCTGCACTTCAGTCAAACCGCCAAAGCGCGCCAAAAGGGCCTTTCTTCTGGCCGCGCCAATTCCGGGAATTTCCTCAAGACGAGACGCGCGCCGCGCCTTGACTCTCCGCGCCCGATGCCCCAGCAGCGCGAAACGATGCGCCTCATCCCGAATCTCCACCAGCAGCCGCAGTGCAGGATGCTCAATTCCCAAGAGCAAATTTTCCCGCTCGTCCGCGAATACCAAGGACTCCAGGCCAACTTTACGCCCCTCGCCTTTGCCGATCCCAAAGATCACATGGTGAGACAAGCCCAGTTCCGCCAGCGCTTCCGCCGCCGCGCGCACCTGCCCTTTCCCGCCATCAATCAAAATAATATCCGGCATTACGCCGCATTCTTCCGCGATTTTCGCGTAGCGGCGGCGCACCGCCTGGCGAATCGCCGCGTAATCGTCGCCCGGATCAATGTCGCGGATATTGAAGCGCCGATAGTCCCGGCGTCTCATTCCGCCATCTGATCCGCTACCGTTTTCCCGCGTATCCGCCTGGAACACCACGCAGGAAGCGACCGGCAGTTCCCCGCCTGTATGGCTGACGTCGAAACACTCAATGCGACGGGGCAGAGCCTGTAGAGCCAAAACCTCTCGCAAAGCGATCAGACTCTCCCATTGCCGCGCGCCGCCGCGCCGCCGCGCGGCAATCGCAAGGCGCGCATTCTCCAGCGCCATATCCATCCAGGCGCGATGCGCTTTCCCGCGCGCCTGAGGCACAATCACTGGAAATTCCGCCGCCGACAAACCCAAAACACATTCCGCGTATTCTTCCGGCGCAAGGGACGGAAAAAGCAAAAGCCTTGCGGGCGGCGGATGACGCGCGTAATGCTGCGCCAAGAACGCCTTGATAGCCTCCTCCGGAGTCGCGCTGTCTCCGTGGGCGGGAAATTGCGGGCGATCCCCCAAATGTCTTCCGCCCCTGACCATTGCCAAATTCAGGCACAGCAAATCTTCCTCACGCACGGCCACGATAATGTCAATGTCCTCTGCTCTGCCGCTGTCAATATGCTGCTGCTCCTGAACGCGGCGCAAGGATTGCAGCTGATCCCGATAATGCGCCGCATCCTCAAAAGCCATACGTTCCGACGCGCTTTGCATCGCCTTCTGCAAGCGCTCCTGGATTTCACTGTGCCTCCCGGAAAGAAACCAGGCCGCGTGCTGGGCGTCCCGCTGATAATCCTCCAGGCGCGTCAGCCCCGGAACGCAAGGCGCGGAGCAACGGCCAATCTGATGCAGCAGACAGGGGCGGGAGCGATGCGCAAATACCGAATCCTCGCAGGTACGTAAACGAAACATTTTTTGCAGAAGATGCAGACTTTCGCGCACCGCCAGCGCCGAAGGAAAAGGGCCGAAATAATCCGCCTTCCGATCGGGCGCGCCGCGAAAAAAGGCAATCCGGGGAAAATCCTCGCGGCTCATGCGGATATACGGATAGGATTTATCGTCCCGAAACACGATGTTATAGCGCGGGGACAGGCGCTTGATTAAATTATTTTCCAGAAGCAACGCCTCCGCCTCCGATCGCGTCACCGTAATTTCGATCGCGGCGATACGGCTCACCATGAGCGCGATACGCGCGCTGGGCAGACTTGCCCTGAAATAGGAGGAAACGCGCCGTTTCAGAATTTTGGCCTTGCCGACATACAACACTACGCCTTCCGCATCCAACATGCGATACACCCCCGGAAGCTCCGGCAAGGTCGGTAAAAAAGCGCGATAATCAAAAGATACCGAAGGCGGCGCAAAAAAAGATTGCGGCATCTTCGTCTTACCCTGCGTTTTCCAGACGGCGGGCAAGCATCAGCAACATCCCGGCGGTTGCCCCCCAAATCACGCGCGGTTGCGCGCCAATGTCGCACTCAATCACATGATATTCATGTCGGCGCCCCTGGTAGACCAGCGTGTCACGGCGGCGATTCGCAGGATGAAGCAGCGCCTCAAGCGGCGCTGCCAATATCTCCGCAACCTCGGCAGCGTCCGACGTAAGCGCTTGTATGGAAAAATCCGCAGAAAGCCGCGCAACAACGGGATAAATCAAAAAACCTGTCGCGGTACGGTACGTCGGCAAATAACCCAGAACGCTGACCCATTCCGGCTTTAGGCCAATCTCCTCTTTTGCTTCGCGTAGCGCGGCCTCTGCGGGACTTGCGTCAATCGCCTCCAGACGCCCTCCGGGAAAACTGATCTGGCCGGGATGATCGCGCAGATGATCACTGCGCCGGGTCAAAAGCACGCGCGTCCCCTGTTCTCCCGGCGCGAGCGCGATCAGCACAGCGGACGGCGTAAGCGCTTTCTCCTCCAAACCACCTCTGGTTTTGCCAGAAAAATCATCCTCTTCTGTCGCGCCGATTGGGGCAGGCGCAAGAAAGGAACGCACGCGCGCGAAAAGATTTTCCTCGCGCGCCGCAGAAAAATTCTCTGGAAACGTCATATCACCGCCGCCGAAGAGTAAATATGCCGCCTTCAAGCAAAATGTTGAAATGTTCCAGCGCGCTCATTCCCAGGTATATGTCTGGCATTTCCCGCAGCACAACGACTGCCTCAATATCGCGCAGAGTAGTATGCCCCACGCTGACGCTTTTTAAGAGAACCTTGGGCGCCAGCACTTTCCCGTTAGCCGTCGTTATGCCGACAGTCTCCGCGTCCGCCAAGGAAACGCCCAGGCGCCGCGCCTCCGAAGGAGCCATCATGATCCAGGTCGCTCCGGTATCTACCGTAAACCGCACGGGATTGTCATTGATTTTGCCATCAATACGAAACATCCCGTACCTGTCCGGAGTCAACGTAACGCTTTCTCCCTTTTCGGATACCACGCCCCCAAGCACGTTTTGCCCCACGCGCAAAACAATGCGCTTACCGTTCATTTTCACCTGCGCGCCAGTATCGGATACCGCAACGAGTTTCACGCCAGCGTATTCCTGGTTGACTGTCATTAAGCGTGGCGCCGCGCCATTGATCACCAAAAGCGCCTTGCCGCCGAAAATTCCCGCCAGACCCGCTTCCGCGGCTACAACCGCCTGGGCGGCCATGGCAAGCAGCCCAAACGTCGCGCCCGCCGTAAAACCAGGGCTGCCCTGTTTTACACGCCTTGCAATCATTTGACTTCTCTCGCTCAGCGTAAAAGAGAGGGCATTCAAAAGCGTCTCTTGAGAATGAGCTTGTCGCCCTCGCGCAGCATGTTGGTGCGATTTAGGAAACTCATCCCCAAGAGCGTAACGGGCATATCCGGCCCCACAGCCGCCTCAACATTGCGCAAAGTAATTCCGCCGACCTTGACGGTATCCAGCGTTACCTTAAGCGCCTGAGTAACGCCATTGGCCGTACTTACTCCCACCGTCTGCGCATTCTCCAGGCGGATACCCAAACGCCGCGCTTCCGACATGCCCAGACCGATAACGCTCGCGCCGGTATCTACCAAAAAAGTCACGGATCGCCCATTGATCATGCCGGACGTGCGGAAATGCCCAGAGCCATCCGAAATCAGCGTCACGGTTTCTCCCCCTTCCCGGAGCTCAGCCTCGCCTTTCGCGTTCTGCCCTACGCGCAACGCGACGCGCCGACCATTCATTTCCACCTGCGCTCCGCTTTCCGTAACAGAGAGTAGCTTTACGCCGCCATATTCCTGTCCCACCGCCATGGAGCGCGGCGGCGCGCCGTCAATCACCAGCAGCGCCTTGCTGCCGAAAATTCCCGCCAGCCCCACTTCCGCAGCCCTTGCCGTCCCAACTTCCATGCTTACCGCAAGACAGAAAATGGCCAGCATAAATGCCGCAATCTTACTAAAATGTCCCATTTTCGACTGCGCCCTCATGAATCCCGTTGCCATTTTCCGTCACTCCCCCACAGAAGGTCCGGGCTATTTTGCCATATTTCTTGAAACGCATCGTATCCCATGGCAACTGATTGCCATTGACCGAAACGATCCGCTCCCCCAAAGCGCGGAAGCGTTTTCCGGCCTTTGTTTCATGGGCGGAACCATGAGCGTCAATGATTCTCTGCCGTGGATTCCCGCCGTTTGCGATCTGATTCTGGAGGCGTATCAAAAGGACCTCCCCGTTATCGGACATTGCCTGGGCGGACAGTTATTAAGCAAAGCGCTGGGCGGAAGCATTCAAAAAAATCCGACGCCAGAAATCGGCTGGGGAAAAATCCAGGCAAACAGCGAAACGCCGACGCGCCATTGGCTGGGCGATCTGGCGGGAAAAGCGCTTGACGTTTTTCAGTGGCACAGCGAAACCTTTTCCCTGCCGGAAGGCGCGGCGCTTCTTGCCTCCAGCGCTTTCTGCCCGCAACAAATATTTGCAGTCGGGCCGCATTTGGGGATGCAGTGCCACATCGAAATGCTGCCGGAGATGATTCATACCTGGTGCGCGCACTGGAGCGCGCCCGAAACTCCCTGCGCCGCCATTGCAACCCCGGAAGAAATTCTGCGCGCCCTGCCGGAAAAACTCCCCGCGTTACGAAAAACCGCCAATCAGCTTTATGGTATGTGGTTGCAAGGCCTTCGTCCATAACCACGCGGAAATTCGGAGAATGTCATGAAGCGCTCCGTGCCGCGCCGCTGGGATATTTTCTGCCAGGTAATTGATAATTACGGCGATCTGGGCGTTTGCTGGCGTCTAGCGCGGCAGCTGGCCAAGGAATACGGCATTCACGCGCGGCTTTGGATTCAGGATGCGCCCCAAAAAAAAGCCGACGCCCAAAAAATAACCGCGCGGGAAAAGCTTGCGCGGCTCGCGCCGGAAATCTCACAAACCTCTTTTGCGTCTTTCCCGCAAGGAAAAATTGAACTGCGTGACTGGGCAGCCCCCCTGGATTTCGGACAGCCCGCAGAAGTGGTCATTGAGGCGTTTGCCTGCGATCTGCCCGGCGAATACCTTTCCGCCATGACGCGGATTCGCCCCGCGCCCCGCTGGCTCAATCTGGAATATCTGACGCCGGAAAGCTGGGCGGAAACCTGTCATGCGCGCGCCTCCCCGCATCCGAATCTACCGCTCGTCAAATATTTTTTTATCCCCGGTTTTACCCCTGAAACCGGCGGGCTTCTTCGTGAAAAAAATCTTTGCGAAACGCAAGCGCTTTCTTTAGAACCTTCCGCGCTGCAAACGTTTCTGGCTTGGCTTGACAGCACAAAGCTCGCGCCGAAAACCGTTTGCGCTTTGCGTGCTTTACCGTCCCAATTCGCGCGCGCGCGTCTCGTCAGTCTGTTTCACTATGACTGCGCGCCGCTTACGTCCTTGCTCACGGTCTGGCGATCCTCGCCTTTTCCGCTGCTCGGCTTCATTTTTTCTGAGGAATTCCCGGCTTCTCCGCTGCGTTGCGGGGAAAACTACCGGCTTTTTCCCATGCCTTTTCTGCCGCAGGACGACTATGATGCGGCGCTTGCCTTATGCGATCTCAACTTCGTGCGCGGCGAAGATTCTTTTTTGCGCGCGCAGTGGGCAGGAAAACCCTTTGTCTGGCAGGCTTACCCGCAGGAAAAAACCGCGCGAAACGCCAAACTCCTGGCTTTTCTTGCGCGCTTTTCCCCGCCCGCCGCGCTGGATGGGCTTTGGCGCGCGTGGAATGGTCTTGCGGAAAACGCGGATATCCAACGATCATGGGAAAATTTTCACGCGGACTGGGAAACGTCAAAACAGCACGCGCGGCAATGGCGCAATACCTTGACGCGGCAAAATGACCTCGCCGCGCGTCTCGTACACTTTGTGGGGGAAAAGTTAGAATAGACTTCTCCGGCTGTTGTTTTATCCCTTGTACTTTACTGTTTGGAATACGTTTATGGAGATTTTTTTGTGTCTGTCGCGTTAAGCCGTACCGAATGGCGCGCGGGCTTGAGCCTTGCCGCCATTTTTGCCTTGCGAATGCTGGGGCTGTTTTTAATTTTGCCGGTATTTACGCTCTACGCCCCAAATCTTTCGGGGGGCGACAACAAACTTCTGGTGGGGCTTGCGCTGGGCGCGTATGCCGGCGTGCAGGCTCTGCTGCAAATGCTCTGGGGAGCGGCTTCCGATCGATGGGGACGCAAGCCGGTCATTGCCGCAGGACTGCTGCTTTTCGCCCTGGGCGGCGGGATCGCCGCGCTGGCGGACAACATCTGGCAGGTTATTCTGGGGCGCGCCGTGCAGGGCGCGGGCGCGGTTTCCGCCGCCGTTACCGCGCTTGCCGCCGACCTGACCCACGAAACGAAGCGCGCCCGCGTCATGGCCATGATCGGCGCGGCCATCGGCCTGGTTTTCGCGCTGTCCATGGCGATCGCCTCGCCGCTTTTTCACTGGATCGGTATGCCCGGAATTTTCTGGACGACCAGCGTCGCGGCGCTTCTGGCCATTTTTCTGCTCTTCTTCTGCACCCCAGATCCCGACGCGGCGGCGCGCCCTTCTTTGACGTCCTCCGCTTTTCAGTGGCGCGCGCTGGCGGACGCGCAGATATTGCGCTTAAACGCGGGCGTATTTTTCCTGCACTGTACGCAGATGGCGCTTTGGATCATCGTGCCCGCCGCGATTTCCACCGTCGCGCGCCTGCCTGCGGAACTGCATTGGCAAATCTATCTGCCCGCCGTATTGGTTGCGCTCGTAGCCATGATTCCCGCCATTATCGCCGCAGAAAAAAAGGGAAAAATGAAACAGGTGCTTACCGGCGCGATTTTGCTCCTCCTCGTCACGCTGGGCGGACTTTACGCAACCGGATTGTTTCTTTTCGGAACTTTTGCCGCGTGGGCGTTTTTTTTCTGTCTGGCGCTTTTTTTCACCGCTTTCAATATCCTGGAGGCCACGCAGCCCTCTCTTATCTCGCGGCTGGCGTCCGCGCATTCCAGAGGCGCGGCGCTCGGTCTTTACAACACGTTTCAGTCGCTTGGTCTTTTTATGGGCGGAGCGGCGGGCGGAGCGTTGGCGCAGCATGGCGGCGCAGGCGCGGTATTGACCTTTTCCGCGTTGCTGATAATTCTCTGGCTCGCGCTGGCTGCCGGACTTGACCCTTACGCGCGAAAAACGACAGAGCGTTCCTGAACACGTACAATGTCCGCTTTATCCGCTTTCCTTTTTTCTGGAGATTTTTATGGCTTCCGTCAATAAAGCAATTCTTATCGGCCACCTTGGCGCCGACCCGGAAACTCGTTATATGGCTTCTGGAGACCCTGTGTGTAATTTTCGTATCGCGACTTCTGAAAGCTGGAAAGACAAGCAAACCGGCGAAAGAAAAGAAAATACGGAATGGCATCGCGTGGTGATGTACAGAAGGCTCGCGGAAATTGCAGGTCAGTATCTGAAAAAAGGCTCGCAAGTCTATATCGAAGGGAAAATCCGCACCCGTAAATGGCAGGATAAAGACGGACAGGATCGCTATACCACTGAAATTGAGGCCAATGAAATGACCATGCTGGGCAAGCGTGAAGGCATGGGAGATGGACAAGGCGGCGGCGATTATGGCCGCGCGCCGCAGAATTTCCCGGCGGGCGGCGGAAGCGCAAGAGGCGAAGCCGCTCCGGCAAGCGGCCAGAAAAAACCGGACTTCCCAAGCGGCGGGGATTTCCCCGACGACGATATCCCGTTTTAATCATGTGTACGACCTGTGGCTGCGGCGGCGGAGACCTCCGCATCGGGAACGAGACAATGCACGCGCATTCGCATGAACACGCGCACACGCACGAGGGCGCGAGTGAAGCAACGCGCAAGATATTGGTAGAGGAAGATATTCTGGCGCGCAACAACGCCTACGCGGCGCGGAATCGGGAAGCGTTTTCCCGCTCGGCTACGCTGGCGCTCAATCTTGTTTCCAGTCCCGGTTCGGGAAAAACCACGCTGTTGACGCGCACGCTCTCCGCGCTGAAAGCGGACGTGCCGCTTGCCGTCATTGAGGGGGATCAGGAAAGCGAGCTGGACGCGGAGCGCATCCGCGCCGAAGCCGTCCCAGCCCTGCAAATCAACACCGGTAAAGGCTGCCATCTGGACGCGCACATGATTGGACACGCGCTGGAGCGCCTGCGGCCTCCAGAAGCCGGGATATTGTTCATTGAGAATGTGGGCAATCTGGTATGCCCCGCCGCGTTTGATCTGGGCGAATCGGCAAAAATACTCATTCTTTCCGTAACGGAAGGAGAGGACAAGCCCTTGAAATATCCAGATATGTTCCATGCCGCGCGGCTTTTGATTATCAACAAGACTGATCTCCTGCCCCATGTGCGTTTTTCTGTGGAAACCGCGACGGACTACGCGCGGCGCATCCATCCGCAGATGGAAGTCGTCACGCTTTCCGCGTCAACGGGCGAGGGATTTGACGTCTGGCTCGCGTGGCTTACCGCGCGGCTTACAGAGATCAAAAACGCGCGCGCGCTCGAACTGGAAGCGGAACTGGCGCGGCTGAAAGCCTGAAAAAACGCCGCGCGTTTTTATTTTTTGTTCCTTTTCTTTCGCTTTGCGTTCCCCGCCCGCTTCTTCCCCATTATTTGCTTGCCATGTGCAAATACGCGGTTTGGTGCAGGGCGTAGGTTTTCGCCCCATGCTCTGGCATTTGGCAAATGAGCTTTCCCTTTCCGGATGGGCTCGCAATACCGCTTCAGGCGTAGAGCTTCACCTAGAGGGGGAGACTGGGCGACTGAATGATTTTTTCGCGCGGCTTTCCGAATCCGCGCCGCCCAACGCGCGAATTGACGCCATCCAACGCCGTAGCGCGGCGCTTACAGGCGCGGAAGGTTTTTCCATTCTCGCCAACGAAGGGGAAAAAAAACCTGCCGCGCAACCGGAGTTTCACGCAGTTATCGGTCCTGATCTGGGGATTTGCGCAGACTGCCTGACGGAGCTTTTTACCCCCGCCAGCCGCCGTTATCGTTATCCGCTTTTGGCTTGCGCTCATTGCGGGCCTCGCTACAGCGTGACTTGCCGATTGCCGTATGACCGCGCGGCTACCACGCTGGCGGATTATCCTTTCTGCGCGGATTGCGCCGCTGAATATACCGATCCCTCGGATCGGCGTTTTCACGCGGAAACGTCCGCCTGCCCCGTGTGCGGCCCCGCGCATTTTCTGCTGGATCGCCACGGCAAACGCCTGGAGGATGACCCCGCGCGCGGCGTCTGGCGGCGCATTCAGGCAGGCGGTATCGTTGCCATAAAGGGCATGAGCGGTTTTCATCTTGTATGCGACGCGCAAAATGCGGAAGCCATTTCCAGACTGCGGCGGCAAAAACAACGAGAAAGCAAACCTTTCGCGCTCATGGCGGCCAATCTTGCCAGCCTGTCCGCCTGGGTAACTCTGGACGAGGAGTCTGCCCGACTATTGACAACGCCCGCGCGTCCTATCGTCCTTTTACCGCTGCGCGCGGGACTTTCCGCGGTCGACAAAACAATGTTTTCCCGTATCGCGCCGGGGTTGGCGCGCCTGGGCGTCATGCTGCCCGCGACGCCCGCGCAATGGCTGCTGTGTCACGAGGCGGCGGGAGCGCCTGAAGGTCTGGAATGGACAAAAACCGCGCAGCCAACTCTTTTCCTCATGACCAGCGCCAATCCTGGCGGCGAACCAATTGTTTCCGACAATGCGGCGGCAATTTGCCGTTTATCCGAGGTAGCGGATCTTTTCTGGATGCACGAACGGGAAATTGTGCTGCCTAGCGACGACAGTCTGCTTCTGCCTGCCGCGCCAAAAAATCCGCCTATATTCATTCGTCGGGCGCGGGGATTCGCCCCGGAGCGTATCGCGCTCGCGCCGCCGCCGCGCTCTGCCGGAATGTCGCGCGATGTTCTGGCGCTGGGCGCGTATCTGAAAAATTCCTGCTGCGTGACGCGCGGAAACGAAGCCTTTTTATCCCAGTATATTGGCAGTCTTAACAACGCTGCCAGCGTTTCGTTTCTGGAACGCGCGGCACGCCGTCTTTGCGCGCTTTTCTCGGCCAGACCCGATGTGATCGCGCACGATCTGCACCCGGATTTTCCTTCCACCTGGCTTGCCCAGCGTCTCGCGGCGGAGTGGCGCATCCCAACTCTGGCCGTCGCGCATCACCACGCGCATATTGCCGCCGCGTGCGCGGAATACCGCCTGGAACCGCCCGTGCTGGGGCTGGCGCTGGACGGTACGGGTCTGGGAGAGGATCGCGCGCTCTGGGGCGGGGAACTGTTATGTTTGTCCGATACAGGCTATCGCCGTATCGGACATTTGCGGCCATTGCCGCTGCCGGGAGGAGACGCCGCGGCGCGAGAACCGTGGCGCGTCGCGGTAGCGCTGTTCGCGCGGCACGGTCGTTCCGAAGCGGCCATTCCATGGCTCGCCCGGCGTTTTCCCGCACGCAGAGCCGAGCCTTTGCTTACCTTGCTGGACAAGGGATTCAATTGTCCGGAAAGCTCCAGCCTGGGGCGAATTTTTGACGCGGCCTCCGCTTTGCTGGGACTTTGCGACCGCAATCACTACGACGCGGAAGCCGCCATGAAACTGGAAAACCAGGCTTTGCGCGCGCTGGATCGAATCCGATCTGACGCGACATTGGCGCAGCTTTTTCACCTGGAGGGAGAAATTCTTGACCTCTCGCCGCTCTTGTTTTCGCTGGCGGACGAAAACGACGCGAATGAAGGCGCGGCGCGCTTTCATCTGGAATTGGTTTGCGCGCTTGCCGCATGGACGCTCCGCGCTGTGGAACGGGAAAAAATTTCCACCGTCGTTTTGTCAGGCGGCTGTCTGCAAAACGCGCTGCTCGCGCGCTTACTCGCGGCGCGACTCTCTGAAGCGGGAGTCAAGCCATACATCCCCGCTGCCGCGCCGCCGGGGGACGGCGGTCTGGCGCTGGGTCAGGCATGGATCGCCCGCCGCGCCGCGTCTTTCCCGCCGCACCCATAAAGTCATCATGCTGCGGCAATCCATACCACAAACGCGGAGGCGTTGATAGCGCTTGCTTTATAATGCAGAAGTTTTTTACATTTTCACTAAAAATCATGAAAACCGCGACGCTCTCCGCTCCTCCAATTGCCCCAATATTTTTCCTCGCGGCGTTTTTCTTTGCCGCGCCGGTGTTTGCCGGACAGAATATCGCCATTGAAGGCGGCA
>JAIRPW010000046.1 GCA_031256795.1 Zoogloeaceae bacterium
TGCTCCTCACCCGCAGCCCTTCACAGCATGTCTTCGCGGCGCCCGGGCGCCGGGGGGGGGCGCCCCCCCCCCAACACAGCCAGTTTTTTGGAAAGACACTTAAACGCGATGGCGCGCGCGTGGTCAAATTCAAAGGCGTCAATCGCGGTTTTCAGCGCGGCAAAGGATTTCCCCAGGGTCGTCCTGAAGTCTGGCGCGTTCTCCGCGAGAAAATCAACGACGTCCGCGTCGTTTTCATCCAGCAGGACAAGCAGGCGGCGCAAGAGCTCTTTTTGCGCCGCGAGGCCAAGGACCGGGGCTTTTTCTGCGGCGGCTTTCCTGCTTTTCCGCTTCGTCGTGAAAAAGTTCGTCAACTTTTGGAGAATCGGCGAGAGTTCCGCTTCCAGCGCGGCAAGCCCGCGTTCGCATTCTTCCGGCGGAGCGCGATCCAGGCAAAGGCGCTCCAGAGACGCGGCCATGGCTTGCAGCTGCGGCGCGCTGATTTGTCCGGCCAGACCTTTCAGGGTATGCGCTAAACGAACCGCCAGCGCCCAGTCCGTTTGCGCCGGGTCTTTCACGGCGAATACGGCGCGCAGCTGCCGCGGCGTACCGCGCTGGCCTTCCAGAAATTTCTGCAGGACGGCGAGGTACAAATCGCGTTTTCCCAGAACGCGGCGCAGCGCGGATTCCATATCCGTACCGGGAAGATCGGGCAGCTCCGTCAATTCCTCTTTTGCCGCGTCGGCAGACGGCGGCGGGGGTGTTTTTTCCTTTTTTTCTGTCTTTGGCGCTTTAGGGGAATCCTGGCGGGGAATCCAGCGGAGGAGCACTTTTTGCAGCTGCTCCGGCTCGATGGGCTTGGAGAGATAATCGTCCATGCCCGCTTCCTGGCACTTTTTCCGGTCCTGCTCCATCGCGTTGGCCGTGAGCGCGATGATGGGCGTGGCGACTTTGTCCGCGCGCAGCAGCCGGGTCGCTTCCAGACCGTCCATAATCGGCATCTGCATATCCATAAGGATGAGATCGTAAGGACTGGTATAGTTTTCCCGCGCGCGTTCCAGCGCCTCCGCGCCATTTTGCGCAACGTCGACAAGAATGCCGCTCCAGCCCAGAAGCTCGCTGGCAACCTGCTGGTTGAGGGCGTTGTCTTCCACCAGCAAAACGCGCGCGCCGCGCAAATATTCCAAATCCAGATTTTCAGGAGGCGCGTACTGTCCGGCAGCCGTTTGTTTCGCGTCTGAAGAGGAAGACGAAGTCAAAAGCTGCGTGATTTCATTGAACAGCAAAGAAGGCGTGACGGGTTTGAGCAGCACGTTTTTGAACCCCGCGAAACGCGCCGAACTCAATGCCTCTTCCCTGCTGTGCGCGGTGATCATGAGCAAATCGGGACAGTGTTCGCTTAGCGCCGCGCGCAGCTGCCGCGCGGTCTCAATGCCGTCCATATCCGGCATCTGCCAATCAATCAGCGCGACGCGGAAAGGATTCCCCCGCCGCTGCGCGTTGCGCGCCTTGTTGATCGCCGCGACGCCCGAATCGGCGTCTTTCACGTCAAAGCGCATGGCCTCCAGCATTCCCCGGATGACTTTGCGCGTCAGCTGGTTGTCATCCACGATTAAAATGCGCTGTCCGGCAATCTCATGGCTCAATACCAGCGGATGGACATGACGTCCAATGCCCAGCTGCGCGGTAAACCAGAACGTTGAGCCTTTGCCGTATTCGGATTCCACGCCGACTTCCCCGCCCATCAGTTCCGTCAATTTTTTGCAGATGGCCAGCCCCAGTCCCGTGCCGCCGTATTTGCGCGTAATCGAGGCGTCCGCCTGACTAAAATTCTCAAAAAGCCGCGACTTTTGCTCTTCGGTAAGGCCAATGCCGGTGTCGCGCACCATAAAGCGCAGCAGAATCTCCGTTTCGCTTTGCCGGAGGCTGACGATTTCTATGCTGATTTCGCCGCGTTCCGTGAATTTGACCGCGTTGTTGGCGTAATTGACAAGCACTTGCCCCAGGCGCAGAGGATCGCCGTGCAGACAGGCGGGAATGTCGGGCGAGACGCTAAACACCAGTTCCAGTCCCTTGTCCGCGGCTTTTTCCGCGATTAGGGTGCTGATGTTGTTCATGACGTCTTCCAGCGCGAAATCTACCTTTTCAATGCGCATACTGCCCGCTTCAATTTTGGAAAAGTCCAGAATGTCATTGATGATGGACAGCAGGTACTGTCCAGACTGCCGGATTTTTTCCACATACTCCCGCTGTCTGGCGGTAAGTTCCGTATTGAGCGCGAGGTAAGTCAGGCCGATGACGGCGTTGAGCGGCGTGCGGATTTCATGACTCATATTGGCCAGGAAATTGGCCTTGGTGCGCGCGATGTCTTCCGCCATCGCGCGCGCTTTTTGCTGCTCGGAAATATCCACGAGAGTGCCGATGAGTCCGCCCGTCTTTCCGTTCGCGAGATGAAAAACATTCACTAGGTACAGCATCCGCGCGGATTTCCCGTCCTGTCCGACAACATCGAATTCCTTACAGATGCTGCCGCCGTCGGCAATCTGTTTTTTCTCTTCCGCGCGAAACGCCTGACGGTTTTCCTCCGTAAGATGCTGAACATCCAGGAGCGTTTTTCCGGAAATATCCTCGCGGGAGACGCCGAACATGGTCTCATAGGCAAGATTGCAGCCAATGTAACGGCATTCCGCGTCCTTGAAAAAGACGGGATTGGGCAAGGTGTCCAGCAAACTCCGCTGGAAAAGCAAATGGTCGGCGAGACTTTTTTGCGCTTCCTGCCGCTCTGTTACGTCCTGCCAGTAGCCATTCCAGCACAGACGCCCGTCTGTCATGCGCGAAGCCTCGGAGTGCGCCTCAATCCAGATCGTCGGCTGGCTCGGCAAGTTCACCCGCGCCAGAGAGATTCGGTTGGAATAGTCGCCGGGCTGAATGGACGACAAATAATGCGTCAGGCTCTCTACATCCTCTGGATCAACATAGCGCGTTCGCGTTTGCGGATCGCGCAAAATCTCCTCGGAGGAAACGCCAAGCACCGCTTTTGCCTTATGGCTGACAAAAACAAAGCGGCGGTTCCCGCCGCGCGTTTCTTCTTCAACCCGGAAAACGGCGCACGGCAGAGAATTGGTCATATCCACAATGCTCTGCCGCGTATGCTCCGCGAGTCGGCGGTTGCTTTCCAGTTCCCGGGTGCGTTCATGCACCCGCGTTTCCAGCGTGTTCGCGTTTTCGTGCAGTCCCTGGGTGGCTTTTAAAAGCGCAACGCGCATATGCTCCTGCGCCGCGGCCAATTGCTGAATCTCATTCCAGGGAGACTTGACGGTGATGGGTTCGGAAAACTCTATATTGCCCAGGCGCGAGCTTTCTTCCACCAGTTTCAGAATGGGATTGGAAAAACGTTTGGAGGTATGCCGCGCTGTCACAAAAGCCAGCGCCAGCGATAGCGCCATGAGTAAGCAAAATTCCAGAATTTCGTATATTCCGCCGGGGAAAAAGTTTCTCTGCGGCGAGAAAATTCCAAACCAGAGCGTCTGGTTTTCCATGTTGACCGGATGAAAATATCCAACCCAGCCGCTTTGCGCATGGCGGAAATTAAACATTTTCTGCACCGGACGCTGACTGGATTTCCAGGCGTCAAACCCGTCGGAAAATTCCTGGACACGGATTTCTTTCGGCGTCAGGAGATGGTGAAAAATCTCCTGCCGTAACTCATCAAAGACAATGTCGTTGCTGCCGTCTGTCCGGGAAATGCCGACGAGGTTGTTCTCGCCATTGGAAAAAAAAGCGCCGAAACTTTGGTTGCCAAAATCCGTCTGACCGATGAAGCGAGAGAAAATGCCAATATCCAGGCCGTAGGCGAGAACAAAGCGCTTGCCGTTTACGGAGATTCCCCGGCGGGAAACAAGAATGCCTGGCTCGTTGGTGGTATACACGGTGTAGAGCGGAGTCCAAAAATGATCGTCATCGCTTGCCAGCGATAGCGCGCCCGTATACCAGGCATGTTCGCGCGCGTCATAGCCGCTTAATTGCGTACCGCTGTCCAGCAGGGTTTTTCCGTTTTTATCCCAGGAAAGCCAGAAAGCGTTGTGTCCCCAGGTCGGGTCGGTCAGCCAGTTTAACCACTGTCCGTCCGGGCGGCGCAGGAGCGAAAGATGATGACCGTCCTCATTGCTCATGACAATCGCGGATATTTCCGGATGATTTTGCATGACCGGAATAAAGAAACGGTTGAATTCCTCAAGGTCGGAAGGATTGAGCCAGTCGTTGCTTACGTAGGCATGGGTAGTGTCCAGCGCGTTTTCCAATGTGTGAACCAGGCGGTTCACGCGGAATTCCATCTGACTGGCAACCAATTTCAACTGGGTTTCCGCGATGTTGCGGAACGCGGGGACAATCAATAAAAAATACGTGCTCACCGTAAACAGGGCAAGCGTCACAAGCACGATCAAGGAAGCGCGCAGAACAAGAGCCGTGCGAATTTTCATGGAGATTCCCCGATCATATTACGGCGCTGTCATGCAGAGGAACGAATGACAGCCGCTACTGTCCGCGCAATCAGCGCTACCATGACGGAAGGGTAAATAATACTGATGGAGCGGGAAATAATCAAGGATGAATAACGGCGGCGGAAGCGCGTATCACGGGGATTTTGTTACGTTTGATGCAATCGCTTACCGATCCTTACGCCCCAGTCCAGCTTTTTTTATTGGGGGCGGTTATAGTAACAGCGCGTTTCCTGACTCAGGAATACTCCGTCGCCGGGATGCGTTTTCAAGGTTCTGGCGGCGGCTTTTTTTTGCGCGGAGAGATGGAACCGTTTCGCGCGCCGCGCGTTTTTGGAGGAGGAAAGAAGCATGAGCCGCAAATTCTTTTTGGGAGTTCTGTGCGCGTTTCTTTTCGCGCCCATTACATTTGCCGCGCCGCATGGGCAGGGCGGCGCGTTTCATTCCGCCCGGCGTCCCGCTCCGGTCATTCATGCCGCTCCGCGCGCGCCGGCGGCGCATTACGCGCCGCGCGACCGGCGGCATTTCGCGCCGCCGCCCCGGCGGATCGTCCGGCCTCCGGTCATGCATCACTATTATCCGCGTTTCGCGTATTACGGTCTGCCGATGGCGTATGGGGCGTATTACTATCCGGCGTATCCGGCGGCGGTTCCTGTAGAAGTTTTGCCAGCGGTAGAAGAGGAAGAGGCGCAAAGCGAGGCGGAAGAGGGAAAAAGGACAGCCGCGCGAGTGATTGGGACGATTCTGGGCGGGATCGCCGGACATCAGATGGGCGGCGGCAGCGGGCGCGCCGCCGCAACGATCGGGGGCGCGGTAGCGGGCGGATTGATCGCCGATCATCTGGCGCGCTGATATTTGAGCGCTGCGCGGACAGCCCCGGCTTGTAACCCGCGCAGACAAAAGCGGGAGATTTTTTTCGCGCGCATACAAGGCGGCAGCCCGGAAAGGCTGCCGCGCGGATGCGTTCTTTTTTTGGGAGAAGTTCTGGGGACGGAATCAAGACGGCGCAAACGTTTATGTTCTTGCGACGTCTGAAAATCTGGAGCGGCAGAAGAGTCTCGAACTCTCGACCTCAACCTTGGCAAGGTTGCGCTCTACCAACTGAGCTACTGCCGCATCTTGAAAGGGGCGCATTCTAGCCTTTGTCCCGAAAAAGTCAAGACGCCCGCGCGCGAAGGCTTTTACGCGAACAAAGCCGCGCGCGTGTCCGCAAATGGTTTTACGCCTATAATCGCGCCCTTTTTTCCCGGAGTTTCGCAATGAATCTGGATGCCCTTTCTATCGGCGAACATGTCCCCGAGAGCTTTAATGTCGTCATTGAAATTCCCGCCAAAACGCCTGGCATCAAATTTGAGCTAGACAAGGCTTCCGGCTGCGTCATGGTGGATCGTTTCATGGCGACGCCCATGCACTACCCGTGTGATTACGGCTTTATCCCGCATACCCTTTCCGAGGATGGCGATCCCGTGGATGTACTGGTCATCGCGCCTTATCCTTTACAGCCTGGCGTGGTGGTACACTGCCGTCCGCTGGGCGTGCTTCCGATGGAAGACGAGGCGGGCATGGACGCCAAGCTGATTGCCGTGCCCGTGGATAAACTTACGCCGATTTACGGCAAAATAAAGGGGGTAGAAGATCTGCCGCCGCTCCTTTTGCAGCAAATTGAATACTTTTTCCGGCACTATAAAGACCTGGAACCCGGAAAATGGGTCAAGATTCATACTTGGAAAGGCAAAGAGGCCGCATGTCAGGAAATTGAAGATTCCATCCGGCGTTTTGCGAAAAGCCGCGAAAAGCCGCATTTCTGACCCCCGCGTTTCCTGAACGTTCTTTTTCTTATACGCCCCATGTCCGCCTCAATTCTTTTCGCCGCCGCGCAAATGAACGCTGTCATGGGGGATTTCGCCGCCAACGCGCGCCGGATTTTGGAAGCGGTCCATGCCGCGCAAAGAGCGGGGGCGGACGCGCTGATTACCCCGGAGCTCGCGCTTTCTGGCTACCCCCCGGAAGACCTTGTTTTACGCCCGGATTTTCTTGCCGCGAGCGACGCGGCGCTTCTCAAACTTGCCGGGGAAGCGCGCGAAATCGCGCCGGATCTCGTTTTGATTGTCGGGCATCCCGCGAATTATGAAGGTCAGCGCTGGAATTGCGCGAGCGTTTTCGCGCCGGGCCAGCCGCCCGCGGTGTATCGCAAAATGCGTTTGCCCAATCATTCGGTGTTTGACGAGATGCGCTATTTTTCGCCCGGGAATACGCCCTTGGCTTTTGGGATCAAGGGCGTTTCCTGCGGGTTGGCCATTTGCGAGGATGTTTGGGACGCGCAGCTGCCGCTGGCGCTGCGCGCGATGGGCGCGAAACTGTTGCTTACGCTCAACGCCTCGCCCTGTCATGCGGGCAAACAAAGCCTGCGTGAGCGAACATTGGCGAGCCGCGTAAGGGAAACCGCGATGCCGGCGCTTTACGCCAACCTCGTGGGCGGACAGGATGAGCTTGTGTTTGACGGCGCTTCTTTCGCGCTGAATTGTTCTGGCGCGGCGGTTGCGCGCCTGCCGCAGTTTGAGGAAGGCCTGATGCTTACGGTTTACCGGCAGGGGGACTTCTTTCCCGCAGACTCCGGTCAAAAGCCAGCGGAAATTTTATTGGGCGAGGAGGAGATTTGGCGCGCGCTCGTTTTGAGCCTTCGGGATTATGTGGAGAAAAACCGCTTTCCTGGCGTTTTGCTTGGTCTTTCCGGGGGGATTGATTCAGCGCTGTGCCTGTGTCTTGCGGTTGACGCGCTGGGCGCGAAACGAGTGCGCGCGGTCATGATGCCTTCTCCTTATACCGCCGCTATGAGCCTTGAGGATTCCCGCGCCCTGGCTAAAAACCTGGGAGTTCATTATGACGAAATTCCGCTTGCTCCCGCCATGCGCGTCTTTGATGAGTTATTGACGCCGCCTTTTGCGCGTTTGCCTCCATCCGCGCTTTCGGACGCGACGGCGGAAAATATTCAGGCGCGCGCGCGCGGTGTGCTGCTTATGGCGCTTTCCCACAAAACCGGAGCCCTCGTGCTGACGACCGGAAATAAGTCGGAAATGGCGGTGGGGTATTGCACGCTGTACGGGGATATGGCGGGGGGGTTTGCCCCATTAAAGGACGTCGAAAAAACGCGCGTATATCGTCTGGCGCGCTATCGCAATCGGCGCGATCCGGCATGTTCGCCGATCCCGGAAAATGTTCTTTTGCGTCCTCCTTCCGCCGAACTCGCGCCGGGGCAAACCGATCAGGATCATCTTCCGCCGTATGAAATACTGGACGCCATTGTGGAAGGCCATATGACACGGAATTTGAGCGCCGCGCAGCTGATTGCTTCCGGTTTGCCGCAGGACGCGGTGCGAAAAGTTTTGCGTCTGCTTTATCGTTCTGAATATAAGCGCCGTCAAGCGCCTGTTGGGCCTCGGATTACGACGCGCGCTTTCGGCAAGGACTGGCGCGTGCCGATTACCCAGCATTACGGGGATTTTGGATAAGCGGGGCGGATGTGTCATGATTGCCGCTTGCGGAATGCCATTATCGCGGAGGGAAACGTCTCATGAAAAAAATTGAAGCCATTATCAAACCCTTCAAGCTGGACGAGGTGCGGGAGTCGCTTTCGGAGCAGGGGGTTATGGGGCTTACGGTGACGGAGGTCAAGGGCTTTGGCCGCCAAAAAGGGCATACGGAACTTTATCGCGGCGCGGAATATGTGGTGGATTTTTTGCCCAAGCTGAAAATTGAGGCCGTGCTGCGGGACGAGCAGGTCGACATGGCGGTTGAAGCCATTATCAAGGCCGCGCGTACCGGGAAAATCGGCGATGGCAAGATTTTCGTTTTTCCGGTGGAAGAGGCCATTCGTATCCGCACGGGCGAAAGCGGCGCGGACGCGCTTTGAAAATGCGGACGGTCTTTTCCGGAAAGGGGAACGCATGACGATAGGAAGCGGGGAATTTTGGCTGTACCTTGCCGGTATCATCTGCGGCTATCAGGCTGTCATGCGGCTTCTGAATGTCTTTGAGTTGTGGATTACGAAAAAATGGGACGTTTCCGCGCGCCGTGAGGATTCTGGTAAGGCAGCCAACGACGCGCGCTAGCGAGTTTTAACGCAGTCTCCACAAAGCAAACGGTGAAGAGCAATAGAAGCGAAAAAGACACGGCGTACATTTGATCATAATTTGTCTGGAATAACAGAGGCTACAACTGCTGCCGCTACTGTTAGGACGGCTGAACTTTCCGCGCGTCAGTCTCAAATCGACTCGGTGGCAAGCAATGCCAACAAGCACATGGAAGATGTTGTTGACACTGCCGGTAATAATCCGAACGCACACGGTTTCCTCTGGCAGGACTGGCTGGCTGAAACATTCAATGTCAACGCCGAGAAAGCCGGATTGAATGTCAGATATAAGAATGAAGATTGCCGTGACTTGGGAGGCGTTGACATTATCGGGTCCGATGGACAGAAATACCAGCCAAAGGCATATGCATCCGGTGAGGACGGCGCGCGCAGCCTTTTGCAGAGAAACGCGGATGGAGAGCTGATTTATCATGGACAAATCGGCGTTGTTCCCACTGATCAGCTCGCGGACGCGATTGCTTATCGCGATAAGCATGGGTTCAGTGCCGAGCAGATGCCGATTACAGATCGCATAGAAGTAAATGGCGTCACATCAATTCCACTGACCAACGAAGAAATACACGAGATTACGGGAAAGATGCGCGATGGCACGTTACCTGATCTGGGCAATGGGTTTGATGGTATTGGCGCAGGCACGCACAGTATAGAAGCCGGATTGCTGGCAATAACTACGCAGATGATACCGAGGCTTTTCGGCGCGTATTCGCGCGGAGAATTCAGTGGCGAAAATCTAAAAACCGTTCTGTCTGAATGGGCAAGAGATCCCGCGACGCTGAAGGCATTTCAAAAGGGAGTGTTCAAATCTTTTGGCGCGGCAGGAATTGTGTCTGCTGGAACATTTTTTACTTCGGCAGGAACAAATATTTTGATACCGGGCGCGTCGATTCTTGCCTCTATCGCCGTTGATTTGGTTGACCTCGCTGGCGCAGTTAACCGTAGAGAAATTTTTCCAGAAGATTTCAAGGAACGCGCAGGGAAAATCGCGCGGGACCAAATGCTGCTAGGCGGCGGAACTTATGCGGCAATTAGTTTGGCAGGGCCTATCGGTTATTTGACGCCTTTTTTAATTCAAAAAATGATTACGTCCGAACGTCTGTGGGATGAAACGCTTTTGGCGTTGAAGAAGACAGCGGAACACACGGGCGATACAGCGCGCAATGCCGCAGACACACTGGTTCAAGGTGATCATATAAAAAGGAAAGCACAGGATATAGAAAATCTTGCCGATTCGAACAAGAAAGCAATTGCTCAAATCTGCAAAAAACCACTGCCAAAAGAATCGGAATGGGAAGAGAAGGAGAAGTTGCAAAATAAGTGGCGGGGAGCTACTGCGTGAACGCGGACACATCTGCTCCGATCAAGATTAGTTGCGAGGATATACTGGTCGAACGCGTATCGACTGATCCGTTTTTTTTGGAAGTGCTTAAAGTATTTGGTATTCCACCCAATCAAGTAGCCGAATCACTGGAAAAAATTTTTTCCCGACTTCGGGAGGCTGCGGAAAACGCCGCCAAGCTGGAAAAAAGAGATTTTTTTTCCAGAATAATTGGTTTCTTGAGAAATGATTCAAATAAAGCGATAAGTGAGTTAGCGCAAGCCCAGGCAGAAGGAATGGAGTCCCTTGCCAATTTGTCCTTGCTCATATTATGGCTAAATCGTGAACTTCAGCAGCAGCAAACCAGGATAGAAGAAACTGGACAAAAAACAAAAGAAAATACTGAAGAAATTCTTAACCATGAAAAACTGATTTCTGAGAGATTGGAAAAATACGATGATATTATCAAATTGTTTAACACATATACTGATCAGATTGAGGCAAAAATAGAGCGTTGCCGTCAATTAATCGCGCACGCAAACGAGACGATTGAACGCGCCGATAACTTTCTTCGCTCCGCAGATGAGCGCGAAAGGAGGTTGTGCGCGGTTATTTATCAAAAAATCAACGATGTACAAAACTCCCTTAAAGAAGAGCTTGAGAAAGACGCGCGTCGAAACGAGGCATACAGAAAAGCAATCGAGAATAATTATATAAACTTAAAAAATCGCATTGCCGATCGAGATAAAGAATTCCGCGCGCAACTAAATACATTAAACAAGGATTTTGATGAACGTTTCACGCGAATCAACAAGAAATTTATATGGGCGGTATCATTGGCGATGGGTTGGCTATTGGCGCTTAGTCTTTTGATCGTATTCACGCGGTAATCATTGCGGATAACCAGATTTTCAATACCATTGCGAGAATGAACAGGTTCTTGACCTGACGCACAGGCTGGAGAGAAGGGCATTACTGGCGATGTTCCGCGCTTTCTTCCTTGCGCGTCGCGCCTGCCGTGTTGTTCAGCAGGCTTTTCGTAGCGGCGCTTATGAAAGCCGCCAGCTTTTTGCGCAATTCCTGCGCGTCGGGCGCGTCTTTGACGCGGCGTACGCCGGGCGCGCTTCCCAAACGGTAGTCATACAGGCGCGTCTCCGCGTTCTTCGGCCACACAAGGATGCGCCCGCCGCTGATAAAGGCTACTGTCTGATCGCCGCCCGAAGGTTTGATGACAGCGAACCCCTCGTCCTCTTTGTCTTTCGCCACGCCCAAAAGATCGCGCCCCCAGCACTGGTGGCGTGTCTTTTTACCGATCCGCCCCAGGATGGTCGGGACGATGTCGACCTGTGAGCCGACGACGTCCAGGGTCTTGCCGAATTTTTCCTGAATGCCGGGCGCGATCAGCAGCAAGGGAACGTTGAAACGATACAAGTCCATTTCCGTGAGCGGTTCCCCGCTGCCAAAGCCGTGGTCGCCCACAACCACAAAGAGCGTTTCCTTGTAGTACGGGGCGCGTTTCGCCCGCGTGAAAAACTCTCCCAGCGCCCAGTCTGAGTAGCGCATCGCGGTCAGGTGTTCGTTCAAAGCCCCGCTTTCTGTGACGCGCGATACAGGAAGATCGTCTGGAAGCGCGTAGGGCGTGTGGTTGGAAAGGCTTTGCAGAAAGGCGTAAAAAGGCCGATTGCCCGTAGCCAATTTCTCCAGCTCCTCATTGGCGCGCATGAACATATCTTGGTCGGAAACACCCCAGGTCGGATCCGAAAATACAGGATGCTCAAAGTCATTCCGTCCCACAAAATTGGTCATGCCCTGATTGCCGAAAAAGCCATATTGATTGTCCCAGGCAAAATCGCCGTTATAGACATAGACATTCTCGAAACCCTGCGCCGCGAGAAGTGTCGGCAAGCCGGAAAATGCGTGACCGCCTTCCGGCGTCTGCATCAGATATTCAAACCCCGGAAGATTCGGGAAACAGCCCATGGTGGCGAACATGCCCTGATGCGTGTGCGTGCCGTTGGAAAAAAAACGGGTGAACAACAGACCTTCTTTCGCGAGCGCGTCGAAATGGGGGGATATTTCTCCCGTCGCGCCCAGCGCGCCGACATGACGCCCGGCGAAACTCTCCATCAAAATCACTACAACGTTACGGATAGGGAGGCGTCCGCTTTCGGGCGGGGTGAAATCCCGCCGTACCGCCGCGTATTCAGCGTCTGCCAGTTTGTCGTGGCGGGTGAGGAGCATCTCCCGCGTTGTTTTGAGCGCCTCATCATCGGGCAAAACAGCTTTCCAGACTTTGTGCCGCTGGCTGGAAAAACGGGTGGCGGCAGAGTCGGCCAGCGTGAGCACGCCATTTAAGCCTAAATGATTGGCGAACATGGAATCCGTGGTAAATGCGTCTCCCCAGCGCAGGGGCGGTCCTTGCCGCAGCGTTCCCCGCGCCGCCAGCGCCGCGAGCAGCAGACAGACAAAAAACGCGGCCAAACGCCAACTCCAGGCGGGCAATGCCGCCGCGTCAAAACGGGTGGCGCGATCAACGCGCACAAACACCCAGCCGGAAAATCCCGTGAGAACCGCCCAGAGAAGCAAGAGCCGCAGCACCGGAAAACCGTGCCAGAGCATGCTCAGCACGGTTTTCGGGTCTTCCAGCATGTATTGAAAAACCAGGTCATTGAGGCGCTGGTGAAATTCCTGATAAAAGTCCAGTTCAATGACGCCCAGAAAAATGGCGAGTGAAGCCGCGCAGATTAGCCATCCGCATAGAAAACCGCGCGCGCGGAGCAAACGAAAACACAAAAACGCTACAAAAAGCGGGAGCAATACATAGGCCGTTACGCGCAAATCAAAGAAAAATCCATTGCCAAAGGCTTCAAAAATCGCGGCGGCGGAGGTTTGTCCGCTTGCGTCCCAGTTGTAAATCATCAAGCCCAGGCGCAAAAAGGCAAACAGGGCGAGGAGAAAGATCGCGGAGAAAAAAATGAACCGAAAATGCTTGGCAATAGCGGTAGGCATGAGGAAATTCGGGGAAAAAAGAAGATGGCGAAAGACGGTTTTTATTCTGTCCAATCATGGGGGGAATGGCTTTCCCGGATTTTTCGCGCGGCTGTACGCCCTTGCCGCCCATGAGAAAGGCGTATTGTAGTCTTGTCTGTCGTTCATAGCCTGATTTTGACAAGTGTCGCCAAAAAATGATAAACACATTTCGGGTTGTCTTTCCCGATCTTTCATGAGAATGCTTGTATGTCGGCGTCTACGCTTTTTCCCTTGCAAACTTTGATTCAACGCGCCGAGACTGTCATTTTTGGCAAACGCAGGGAAATTTCCCTCGCGCTTGCCTGCGCGCTCGCGCGCGGACATCTTTTAATTGAGGACTTGCCGGGCTTGGGAAAAACCCTGCTTGCCCGTGTCTTGGCGCGGCTTTTGGGGCTATCTTTCGCCCGTGTGCAATGCACCAGCGATCTTTTGCCCGCCGACGTCACCGGCGTATCGGTGTATGAGCGCGAACGCGGCCAGTTCCGCTTTGTGCCTGGCCCGGTTTTCACCCAGGTGCTGCTGGCCGATGAAATTAACCGCGCCACGCCCAAGACGCAGAGTGCGCTTCTGGAGGCCATGGAAGAAAAACAAGTCACGGTTGACGGAGAGACGCGCCCGCTGCCGCATCCGTTTTTTGTAATCGCGACGCAAAATCCAGCGTATCAAATCGGCGCGTTTCCTCTGCCTGAATCTCAGTTGGACCGGTTTTTGCTGCGCCTTTCCCTGGGGTATCCGGATGAGGCCGCGGAGCGCGCCCTGCTTTCGGAGGGAGATTCCCGTATCCGGCTGGATACGCTGGAACCCGCGCTTACGCCCCAGGAATTGCTTGCGCATCAGGCGGCGGCGGAAAAAATATTCGTAGCGCCGGCATTGCTGGATTATGTTCAGGCGATCCTGGCGGCTACGCGCGCGCATCCCGTTTTTTTGCATGGCCTTTCTCCGCGCGCGGGCTTGGGTTTGCTCGCGCTTGCCCGCGCGCTGGCCTATCTGGAAGGCCGTAAAGCGGTGCTGCCGGATGATCTGCAAACGCTGTTTTCCGGAGTCGCCTGTCATCGGCTGCTGAGCCGCCAGCGGCAGAGTTCCGCTTTGCCGGAAGAGGCCGAAACGCTGTTGCGCAGCGTGCCGATCCCATAAGCGCCGATGTGGTTTTCGCGCCGTCCTGTCGCTGCCGCTCCCTTTGTCGTTGTCGCGCGCGTCTATATTTTGCCCGCCCGCATGGGGCTGTTATACGCCGTTACGCTCTTGGCGATGCTGCTTACCGCGATTAATTACAATCTCTCGCTGGGATTCGCGCTCGTTTTTTTGCTGACGGGATTGTTTTTTGTCGCCATGCTGCACACGCATCGCAATCTTGCGCGGCTTTCCTTGCGCGCGCTGGAAAACCCGCCTGTTTTTGCGGGCGATTTCGCGCGCTTTTCCCTGTTGGCGGAAACTCCGGATGTTCCGCGTCCCGCGCTGGAGGCGCAGAGCCTTTCTTTTGCGCGCCGCGATATTCCAGAAAAATCTCCTCTTCCGGTTGTTTTGCTGCATCTTGAAGGCAAAAGCGCGCGTTTTCAGATGTCGCTTACCGCGCCTTGCCGGGGTTGGCTTACGCTCCCGCCGCTGCTTCTTGCGACGCGCTATCCTCTGGGGCTGTTCCGTGCCTGGACAAGAGTTTTTCTTTCTGCTCGCTGCCTTGTATATCCGCGCCCTATTTTCCTGCCCTGGGCGCGCGCGAGTGATGTTTCTGGCGGTGATTCCGGGCAATCTGACTTAGGCGAAGAGGATTTTTCGGGTTTGCGCGCGCGCCAGCTTTCCGATTCGCCGCGTCACATTGCCTGGAAAGCGGTCGCGCGGGATGGCGGGGAGGGCGAATTGCTCGCCAAGCGCTTTTCTGGCGGCGCGAAGGGAGAGCGCTGGTTTTCCTGGGAAATGGCCGCGGAGGCGATCGCACGCCATATCGCGCCTGAAGGGTTACGCCGGGATCACGAGACGGAGACACGTCTTTCTGTCTTAAGCGGTTGGGTGGACGCGGCGGAGCGGGAAGGAATTTCCTATGGTCTTGCGCTGCCGGGTTTTGAAGCCGGGCCGTCGCGCGGCGCGGAGCATTTCAGTCGTTGCATGAGCGCGCTGGCGCTTTTTTCTCTTCCTGAGGCGGGCGCGTGACGCCGCGTGAACGTTCGACAAGGGCGGAGGAATCTCTTCCCGCGCGCCTGGTGTTCTGGCTGATCGCGGTGGCGTTTGCCGCCGTCTTGCCGCATTTTTATACCTTGCCGCTCTGGATTTCCGCAGTCGTGCTAGCGACATTTCTTTTTGTTTTTCTGCGCGCGCGCGCGGGATACCAGCCGCTTTCCGCGCGGATAAAAATCCCTTTGGTTTTCGCGGGGCTTTTGGGGATTCTCTGGCAATACCGCGCGCCGCTCAGCCAGGAATTCTGCGTGGCCATCCTGACGCTTTTCATGAGTCTGAAACTGACGGAATTGCGCGCGCGCCGTGATCTTATGGCGCTGATCGCGCTGGGTTATTTTCTGCTTCTGACCCATTATTTTCAGGATCATGGTTTATTTACGTCGTTCTGGATGTTCGGCAGCGCTTTGCTGGTTACGGCTTCTTTGCTTGTTTTGCACGACAGTCCTGGGCGGCCCGTGCAGGCAACGCTGAAAACAGCCGCGCGGCTGCTTCTGCAGGCGCTGCCTTTGATGCTGGTGTTTTATCTTTTTTTCCCGCGCGTCGAGGGGCCTTTGTGGAGAATTCCCGCATCGGAAGCGAGCCGCACAGGACTTTCCGGGAAAATGAGTCCCGGCCAGATCGCGCGGCTTGCGCAAAGCGGGGAGATTGCTTTTCGCGCGCGCTTTGCGGGAGCGCCGCCGCCGCGCGCCCAGCTGTATTGGCGCGGCCCTGTCCTTACCCGTTACGACGGTCAAAACTGGGAAGCCGAAGACTTTCCGCCGCGCCCGCCGCGCGTGGAGGCAATGGAGCCGACGGTCTCTTACACGCTGACGCTGGAAGCGCATCGGCAGCACTGGCTTTTGCCGCTGGATATGCCGATTGCGTATGAGGGAGTCGAAGCCTTCATGACGCGCAATGGCCTTTTGCGGAGCGTTCGTCCGGTCTCCAGTCGTTTGCAGCTGCGTATGCGCTCCGCGCCGCGTTATCGCATGGACATCGGCAGACTGCCGCGTCTGCTGGAAGCGGCCAATCTGCAATTACCGGCAGGTTATAACCCCAAGACTCTCGCGCTTGCGCGGCAGTGGCGCGAGACGTCTTCTGACGGACGCGAATTGGCGGCGCGCGCGCTTGCGTATTTCCGGGACGAGCCGTTCTATTACACCCTGGAGCCGCCGCTTTTGGGCGTAAACGTTATTGACGATTTTCTCTTCAATACCCGGCGGGGATTTTGCGAGCATTATGCCGCCGCTTTTGTTACTTTAATGCGCGCCGCTGGCGTGCCCGCGCGGGTTGTTACCGGGTATCTGGGCGGCGAGATCAATCCGGTCGACCATTTTCTGGTTGTGCGGCAGTCTGCCGCGCACGCATGGGCGGAAATCTGGACTTCGGAAACAGGATGGCGGCGCATGGATCCAACCGCCGTAATTCCTCTGGATCGCGTTTCTCCAGAGGCGCTGGCGGCGCAGAGCGAGAATACGCCAGAGCGCGCGGCAGACGGACTGTCCAGTCCCGGATGGCTGACGCGGGGGCGCTACTACTGGGAGGCCGCCAATAATCTCTGGAACCAATGGGCGCTGGGGTATACGCCAGAACGTCAGCGCGCGCTCATGGCGCGTTTGGGGATGAAGAATTCAGATTGGAAAGCCTTGGTTCGCGTCCTGGTGTTCGCCGCGTTTCTGACTCTGACTGCGCTTGCGGCTTTCATTCTGCGGCGGCGCTCCAAGGCGCGCGACGCTGTCTGGCATATCTGGCAAACCGCTTGCCGCCGTCTTGCCAGGAAAGGCGTGGACACCCCGGCCTGGGAAACGCCGCTCGCCTTGGCCGCGCGGCTTATGCGGGAAAAGCCTCCGCGCGTAGCGCGAAAAGACTTGCTGGCGGCGGAGCGTCTCGCGCGCCTGGTAACAGAAGCGCGCTATATGCCCGATCCGCCGCCTTTGGCCCAAATCAGGGCGGCGTTAAAACAGATAGGAACAGACTGAAAAATCGCCTAACACCAGTACAGTAAAAGCGCGATAGCCAGAGCGCCGATTCCTTCCGTGAGCAAGACCAAGGCAAGCGTAATCCAGCCCAGCCGCCGCACTTCTTTTTCATACTGCCGCCGATGATCCCGCGCTTTTAGCCAGGAGACCAGGCTGCCCATACAGTACATCATGGATACGCCGGAGGCGAAGAGGATGTAAACCAGCGTCAGATACTGCCAGTTCGTGAGGATGCGGCAGCGCGGAATGCGCACGCCCAGAAGCAACATCAGGCGGTCGTAGCGCAGCGCGATCATCATGCCGAAGTAAAGCTCTATGGCGAATGCCAGCAGCGCCGCGATGACAAGCCAGGTTGTCAGGCGTGAAAACAGTTCAATTTGCCGCTTGATTTCCGCGTGCAGTTCATAACAAAAATCATCCCACCACCGTTGCAGATTCATTTTTTTCTCCGCGCGCGAGGTTTCCTCGTAAATTTTCCTTTGTTTGTCAAAGCACTTCCGCCGCGTGATCGGCCAGACGCGAACGTTCGCCCCGCTGCAAGGTTATATGCCCGGAATGCGGCCAGCCCTTAAAACGATCAACGACATAGGTTAGCCCCGAAGAGCCTTCCGTCAAATAGGGCGTGTCAATCTGCGCGATGTTTCCCAGACAAACCACCTTGGTTCCCGGCCCCGCGCGGGTAATGAGCGTTTTGATCTGTTTGGGCGTGAGATTTTGCGCCTCGTCAATGATCAGAAATTTCTTGAGGAAGGTGCGCCCGCGCATGAAGTTCAGGGACTTTATTTTAATGCGCGAACGAAGTAAATCCTGGGTAGCGGCTTTGCTCCATTCGCCGCCGTAATGCCCCGCGCTTCCAGAAGCCTCGCTTCCCCCTTCCTCAGAGGAGCAGAGCACTTCCAGATTGTCTTCCAGAGCGCCCATCCACGGAGTCATTTTTTCTTCTTCGCTTCCGGGCAGAAAACCGATGTCCTCGCCTACCGGCACGGTCACGCGCGTTACGATGATTTCCGCGTAACGCCGCATTTCGTGTACTTGTGTCAGCCCCGCCGCGAGGGTCAGGAGCGTTTTTCCGGTACCGGCTTGTCCCAGCAAGGTTACAAAATCAATTTCTGGATTCATCAGGAGATTAAGCGCGAAGTTTTGCTCGCGGTTTCGCGCGTGTATGCCCCAGACGGCATGTTTCATATGCGTGTAATCGGTCAGCGTTTCCAGCGTAGCTTTGCCGCCGGCAGTCTCTTTTACCCGCGCGGAAAATTCAGTATCTTCTCCTGTGCCGCGAGCGAGATAAACGAACTCGTTCAAGAGAAATTCCGGGCAGAGCGGCCCCGCGATCCGGTAGAAAGTTTTTCCTTCAGCATTCCAGGACTCCATGCCCTGTCCGTGCCGTTCCCAAAAGTCGGCAGACAGGGCGCGGCATCCTGAATACAAAAGGTCGCTGTCTTCCAGCACCTGGTCGTTAAAATAGTCCTCTGCGGCCAGACCCAGCGCGCGCGCCTTGATGCGCATATTGATGTCTTTGGACACCAGAATAACCTGGCGGCGCGCGTGGCGGCGCTGCAAATGGATGACGACGGCGAGAATTTGATTATCGTATTTGGCGGTGGGAAGCGCCGGCGGAAGATCGGCGTGAATGGCCTCGGTTTGCAGAAACAGCCGCCCGGACGCCAGCGCGTGACTGAATTCGCGCAGAGGAATTCCCGCGTCAATTTCCTCGGAGACCGCCAGCATTTCATCCAGCGCTCTGGATACCTGCCGGGCGTTGCGGGCGATTTCGGACATTCCCTTTTTGTGATTGTCCAGTTCTTCCAGCGTCATGATGGGCAGAAAAACGTCGTGTTCCTCAAAGCGGAAAAGGCTGCTTGGGTCGTGCATCAAGACGTTGGTATCCAGCACAAAAATTTTGCTGTGCGCGGCTTTGGAGGGTTTAAAATTTTTATCGGCGGCGGGCATGGGTTGAATCCTGTGGGAAAAAATCACACGAAACAAAAACGGGAATGGCGCAAAAAAACGCCGGACGCGGTGCGGCGCGAAATGAAGAAGAAACAGGCGCGTTTGGCTATTCCCGCCGACTCTGGCAGCATGATATATCGGTTTTTTGGGAGGGCGGCGCGCCAGCATAAAAATACCGGCGCGCGCCCGTCCGCTGTTTGCCGAGACAAAAACGGGCGTCCCAAAAGGACGCCGCCGAGTTTTTGCGCCGCTTTCTTCAGGCCGGTTTTTCCTGACGAATGATTTTTAGCGCAGATGCGACCAGCGAGGACATATCGGCTAAATTTCCAGGCACGATGAGTGTTGTGCCTTCCTTGGCAAGGTTGCCGAAAGCGCCGACGTATTGTTCGGCGACCTTGAGGTTGACTGCTTCCAGACCGCCGGGGGCGCGGACGGCCTCCCCGACCAGGCGCACCGCGCCGGCAGTGGCTTCGGCCACCAAGCGCACAGCTTCCGCCTCGCCTTTCGCCTTATTGATGGCGGCGGTCATTTGCCCTTCGGAAGTGGCGATGGCGGCTTGTTTTTCGCCTTCGGCAAGATTGATTTCTTTTTGCCGTTCACCTTCGGAAGCCGCGATTTTCGCGCGCTTTTCCCGCTCGGCGGTGATTTGTAACTGCATGGCGCGCAAAACGGAATCTGGCGGCACGATGTCTTTGATTTCGTAGCGCAAAACCTTGACTCCCCAGGTGGAGCTGGCTTCGTCCAGCGCGGCGACAACCGTGCGATTAATGGTCTCGCGGTCTTCCAGCAGTTTGTCCAGTTCGCGTTTTCCCGCCTCAGAGCGCAATGCGGTTTTGGCCAGCTGTTCAATGGCCAGCTCAAAATTGGAGGTTCCGTAAGACGCCTGATGCGGATCCGTGACCTGATAGTACAAAATGCCGTCAATTTGTACCTGTGTGTTGTCGCGGGTAATGCAAACCTGCGGCTCTACGTCGTAGGGGATCTCTTTCAGGGAATGACGATAGGCGATACGGTCAATGATGGGCAGAATAAAATGCGGCCCCGCCGTATAGGTAACGTGATAACGCCCCATCCGCTCAACCACATAAGCGGATTGCTGCGGGACAATCAGAACGCACTTAAAAACAAAGACCAACGCGACAACCGCGAGCATAAAAGCGGTAAATTGAGCGTCCATGAGAAAGTCCAATAATCTATTTGCGGAAGCGTAAGTTTTGCACACAATATTTTCTGTGACAAGGCGCGCGGGACGCTGCGGATTTAAGCGGGCAAACGCTAGAATAAAGACCTTTGGCCGCATATATGAGGCCGCTACTACTGCGGAAAGAAAGGGGCGCTTTATGCCTGAATTGGGAGTGAATATTGACCATGTTGCCACGTTGCGGCAGGCGCGGCGAACCTGGGAGCCGGACCCTGTTTGGGCGGCGGCGGAAGCGCAGCTGGGCGGCTGCGACGGCATTACTGTGCATTTACGGGAAGATCGCCGCCATATTGGCGATGAGGACGTCCGGCGTCTGAAGGAAGCGGTGCAGGTCAAACTCAATCTGGAAATGGCGGCGACAGAAGAGATGATTGCTATCGCGTGCCGCGTAAAGCCGCAAATGGCGATGCTGGTTCCCGAAGGGCGGCAGGAAATCACGACGGAGGGCGGCTTGGACGTCGCGGGGCAGGAAGCGTCGCTGCGAGACAAAGTCGCGCGTCTTGCCGAAGCGGGCATTCTCGTGAGCGTATTTATTGATGCGCAAATGCGTCAGGTGGAGGCGGCCGCGCGGTTGGGCGTCGCTGTGTGCGAACTGCATACCGGCCCCTATGCGGCGGCTTTTCATGAGCAGGGGCGTGATGCGGGATCGCCCGCTGTGATCGCGGAAATCGCGCGGCTTCGGAAAGCGGGAGAGGCGGCGCATGATCTGGGAATGCGCTTCAATGCCGGACACGCGCTGAATTACTATAACGTCGCGCCGATTGCCGCCTTGCCTTTTGTGCGGGAATTGCACATTGGGCATTCTATTGTCAGTCGCGCGGTGTTTATCGGTCTGCGCGAAGCGGTGCGCGAGATGAAGGCGCGCATTCAGAACGCGGCGGTTTCTGGGACGGGCGCATGATTTATGGCATTGGCACGGATATTGTGGCGGTGAAGCGTTTGATTGCGTTGTGGCGGCGTCACGGCGCTCTGGCTGCGGGGAAAATCCTCACGAAAGACGAGCAGACGGATTTTTTCGCGCTTTTTCCCCGCGTACCCGTATCTGAAAGCGGCGCGGCGGAAGAAGAAAAACTTGCGCGCCGGGAAAACGAAAAAGCCGGTCGTTTTCTGGCGCGGCGCTGGGCGGCGAAAGAGGCGTTCGCCAAGGCGCTGGGTACGGGAATTTTGACGCCGGCGAGCCTTTCCAATATCGGCGTGGCGCATAACGCCGCAGGCGCGCCGACGTTTGCTTTTGCTCCGGAGCTGGCGGGAAAACTGGCGCAAATGGGGATTTCCGCTAGTTTTTTGTCGCTCAGCGATGAGCGGGAATACGCGGTCGCTTTCGCCGTGCTGGAAAGCCGTCAGAGATAATGGCGCGCGTACTGTGTCCGACGCGGGCTTGCGCTATGATGCGCTCCAGAAGAGAGGCGCGCTAACGGTGACAAAAGAAAATATCTTTGCAGAAAAATAGTAAGTCTTTGTTGTATGACGGCAAAATATGGAGCAAACGCTATTTTCAGAACCGATCCATGACTGGACAAAACGCGACGAGGCACATCTTGTCTTTTGAAAACACGCTAGAAAATAAAATGGCTGAAGTGATCTTTCCCGGTCCCTTGATGTTGGACGTCGCGGGGACAGAGTTATCGGATATGGAGCGGACGCGGCTTTCCCATCCGCTAGTGGGCGGCGTGATCCTTTTCGCGCGCAATTACGCCTCCCCGGAGCAGTTGACCGAATTGACGGCTGAATTGCACGCGCTCCGCTCCGCGCCCCTGCCGCCTTTACTGATCGCGATTGACCAGGAGGGCGGGCGGGTGCAGCGTTGCCGCGCGGGCTTTACGCGGCTGCCGCCCATGCGCCGGTTGGGAGAGCGTTGGGAGGAATCTCCAGACGTGGCGTGCAAAGAGGCGCGGCAAGTCGGTTATGTGCTGGCCGCTGAATTGCGCGCGCACGGCGTGGATTTTTCCTTTGCTCCGGTACTGGATATTGATTACGGTTTTTCCTCGGTGATCGGCGATCGCGCTTTTCATCGTGATCCCAAGGCGATAATCGCTTTGGCCGGCGCGTTGATTGCGGGGCTGCGCCAGGGCGGCATGGCCGCGTGCGGCAAGCATTTTCCCGGTCATGGCGGCGTCAAGGCGGATTCGCATCTGGAAACGCCGATTGATACGCGCTGGCCGACTGCCTGCCACGAGGATCTTTTGCCTTTTCGCGCTTTGCCGCTGGACGCCGTTATGTTCGCGCATGTTATTTATCCAAAACGCGATCATGTAACGGCTTGTTTTTCCAAAAAATGGCATGGTTATTTGCGGCGTCACATGGGATTTCAGGGGGCGGTGTTCAGCGATGATTTGTCAATGAAGGGCGCTTCCGGGGCGGGAGAAAAAATGCTGCCGCGCGCGGAGGCCGCCTATCGGGCGGGATGTGACATGCTTCTTGTCTGCAACGCGCCAGAGGCGGCGGAAGAAACGCTCGCGGGATGGCGTCTTGCGCCGGACGCGGCGGCAGGCGCGCGGATACAACGTTTATTTCCGGATCGCCCCGCCCCGGATCGGCAGACGCTTTCCGCGACCGGGGAATATCGGGAAGCTGTGGCGGCCATCGCGCGGCTTACGGCGGACGGCATGGTTTGAGCATGATGCGCGCGCTGGAGCGTTTGTTTCCGGATTTTCCTTTGCCCGCTCCGGGGCGGCGAGTGCTATGGCGCGCGCCGTCGGGCTGCGGCGACGCTTTTTTGCTGGCGGGAGTGGCGCGGCGTCTGGAGACGTCCGGGCGGATGCTGGTGGTTTTGACGGATACGGCGCAGAACGCGCGCCGATTGCGGGAAGAAATTCTTTGGTTTTGGCCGGACGCCCGCGCGCATGTTTTCCCGGATTGGGAAACTTTGCCGTATGACCATTTTTCCCCGCATCCAGATATTGTCTCCGAGCGTTTGTCGACGTTATGGGCGGTATGGCAAAACGAGTGTCCGATTCTTCTGATCCCGGTTGTTGTCGCGGCGTCGTGTCTGCCCCCGCCTTCTTTTTTGGCGGCGCATGTTTTTTCTTTTACGCGCGGGGAAAAATTACATGCCGAGAAATTGCGCGCCCAGCTGGCGCTTGCGGGGTATCTCAACGTCGCGCAAGTGAGCGCGCCGGGAGAATTCGCGGTACGCGGCTCGCTCATTGATCTTTTCCCAATGGGTGAACCGTTGCCGTATCGCATTGACTTGTTTGATGAGGAAATTGAAAGCATTCGCGTTTTTGACGTGGAAACCCAGCGTACCGCGCGTCAGGCAGACAGGGTGCGGCTTTTGCCCGCGCGGGAATTTCCGCTCGACTTGGCGGGGCAGACCGTGTTTCGCCGCCGTTATCGGGAGCGTTTTGAAGGGGATCCCGCGAAAAGCCGTGTTTATAGAGACGTCTCTTCAGGGGCGTCCAGTCCGGGGATTGAGTATTTTCTGCCGCTTTTTTTCGATGAGGGCGCGACGCTCTTTGATTATCTGCCCCAGAATGCGGCGCTGGTTTTTTCGGGGAATATCGCCGCGTCGCTGGCCGCGTTTTGGCGCGATACCCGCGCGCGCTACGCGATGCTGGAAGGAGACCCCGCGCGGCATGGAACGCCGCTTTTAGCGCCAGAGGAACTTTTTTTGCGCGAGGAAGATTTTTTCACGCGCGTAAAAAACTGGGGCAGAGCGGAAATCGAGCGGGAAGAAGCGGCGCCGGAAAGCGCCGGGGCAGGGAAAACTACGTCGCCGCTATTTCCTGTGGCAATAGATCGGCAACAGCGCGACCCCTTGGCCGCGCTCAAAAAGTTTCTCGCGGATTTTCCCGGTAGAACGCTTTTGGTTGCGGAGACGGCGGGACGACGGGAAACGCTGGCGCGCATGTTTGCCGAACATGGATTGGAAATTCCTTTTTGCGAAGGGTTCTCCAGTTTTTGGGCGGGGGATGCGCAGCGCGCGCTGAGTGTCGCGCCGCTCTATTCCGGGCTGCTGCTGGAAAATCGTCTGGCGATTCTTAGCGAGGCGGAATTGTATGCCGGACGGACGCGAACGCGGGGCGGGAGCGGGCGGAAAAAATATGTTCTGGAGAATTGGCTAAAGGATCTTGCCGAGCTTAAAACGGGCGATCCGGTTGTGCACGAGCAGCATGGCGTCGGGCGCTACATGGGGTTGGTCCGCATGGAGAACGGCAAAGAGGAAGTCGAATTTCTGGAGATCCATTATGCGAATGAGGCGCGGCTTTTTGTGCCGGTCGCGCAATTGCAGGTAGTTTCCCGCTATTCCGGCACAGACCCGGAGCGCGCGCCGCTGCATGTCCTGGGCTCCGGGCAATGGGAAAAGGCGCGCAGAAAGGCGGCGGCCGAGGCACGGGATACCGCGGCGGAACTGCTTGCGCTCTACGCTTTGCGCGCGGCGCGGCAGGGACATGCCTTCGCCTTTGAGCCGTCAGACATGGAAACATTCGCGGCAGGTTTTGGCTTTGAGGAGACAGAGGATCAGGGCGCGGCGATTGAGGCGGTGCTTGCCGATATGCGTTCAGGCAAACCGATGGATCGTCTGGTGTGCGGAGACGTCGGTTTTGGCAAAACAGAAGTCGCCCTGCGCGCGGCTTTCGCGGCTGTAATGGATGGGCGGCAGGTTGCGGTGCTGTGTCCGACGACCTTGTTATGCGAGCAGCACTTCCAGACGTTCTCCGAGCGTTTTTCTCCCTGGCCGGTGCGTGTGGCGGAACTTTCCCGATTCAGAAGCGCGAAGGAATCCGAGGCGACGCTGACGGCGATTGCGGAAGGGACAATTGATATTGTTATCGGCACGCACAAGCTGATCAGCCACAAAACGCGCTTTGCCCGCCTGGGGTTGGTGGTAGTGGACGAGGAACACCGTTTTGGCGTGCGGCAGAAGGAGGCGTTAAAGGCGTTACGCGCGGAGGTCGACGCGCTGACGCTGACCGCGACGCCGATTCCGCGCACCCTTTCCATGAGTCTGGAAGGGTTGCGGGATTTTTCCGTCATTGCGACCGCGCCGCAAAAGCGGCTTTCCATCAAAACTTTTGTCTCGCCTTTTTCTTCAGGGATTGTTCGGGAGGCAGTGCTGCGCGAACTGAAACGCGGCGGGCAAATTTATTTTTTGCACAACGAAGTAGCTACGATTGAGGCGATGCGCGAAAAACTGGAACGTTTGTTGCCGGAGGCGCGGATTGTCGTGGGGCATGGACAAATGCCGGAGCGAGAGCTGGAGCGCGTCATGCGCGATTTTATGAGCCAGCGCGCCAATTTGCTGCTGTGCACTACGATTGTGGAGACCGGGATTGACAATCCTCATGCCAATACCATTCTCATTCATCGCGCGGAAAAGTTCGGTCTGGCGCAGCTGCATCAGCTGCGCGGACGGGTAGGGCGTTCTCATCATCAGGCCTATGCGTATCTTCTGGTGGAGGAGGGGATTAGCAAACAGGCGCGGCAGCGTCTTGACGCGATACAGTCCATGGAGGACCTGGGGGCCGGATTTTATTTGGCCATGCATGATTTGGAAATTCGCGGCGCGGGAGAAGTGCTGGGGGATCGCCAGTCTGGCGAAATGCGAGAGGTTGGTTTTGGCGTGTTCTCCGACTTTTTAAATCGGGCGGTAGCACTGCTGAAGGCAGGAAAAGAGCCTTCTCCAGAGCATTTGCTTTCTTCGTCTGGGGTATTTTTGTCGGGAGAGATTTATTTGTCCGTACCGACATTTTTGCCCAGCGCCTATTGCCCGGACGTGCGTGAGCGCCTGAGTCTTTACAAGCGTCTTTCCAGCGCCGAGTGTGACGAGGAAATTGACGTTATGGAAGAAGAATTGACGGATCGTTTTGGCGCTTTGCCGGAAGAGGGGCGCGCCTTGATTTTTACGCATCGCTTGCGTTTGCGGGCGCGTCCTTTTGGCGTGCGACGTCTGGAGGCGAGCGCGGAGGGAGTGGCGCTTGTTTTTGACGCGGAGATGGCGGCCAAGACCCTTGATTCCAGCGTGATCATTCAATTGCTGCAAAGTAATCGCAATGTGCGGATGAAGGGGCAGGACAAACTTTTTTTGTCGCGCCATTGCCCGACATTGGAGACGCGCGTCGCAGCCGCGCAGGAATTTCTCGCGGCAATTGCGGAAGGCGCGAAAGGCGGTTGATCAAGGACTTCGCAGGCGCATCGGCGCGGTTTCCTGCGGCGAATTCTGCGCCGCCTGTTCGGGCTGCTGTGGCGGCTGGTGAAGGCAGCCGGTCGGGCGCTGCGGTTTCTGGCGCTTCGTCTCTTGATCATGCTGACGGTGGCGTATCTGCTGGCGTCGGGGCTAAAGCTGATGTTTCTGCGGTGAGTCATCCGTTTTCAGGGGAGAGGATGCTTCTTCAGGGAGGTATCAAGAGGGAGGGGCGGGTTGGGTCTATATGTTTAAGGTTTCTGGCGTGCTGTATTCTCAGGCTGATTTGAGTGTAATGGGCTACAGGTTTGTTCCGTTGTCGTCCTGCGTGGCGAGGGTTTGGTATGAGAGTGAAGCGTTCAATGTTTTTTGTTCTGGGGCGGAAGAGGCGGACGGGCGTTCTTTTCCGGCGGTTCGTTCTTCTTCAGGCATGGGTTCTGCGCGCCCGTTTCCCGCTTCCCGTTCTTCTTCTGATAGCCCGTCGGCGCGAGTGGCGGCGATCCGCGCGGGGAAATAAACAGAATTTTGAGAGGCCGCCCGCCTGCGACTGATGCGAAGGACAACAAAAAAGCCGGAGAACTTCCGGCTTTTTGTTGGGCGCTTGTTGTCTATTTCAGGAGTTGCGCAATGATTGCGCCGATTGCGGCGGCGATTGCGCCCGTGCCGATAATTGCGCTGACAATCCAGCGGATGATGTGCGCTTCTGTTTGCGCAATTTCCGTTTTCAGTTCTCCGCGCACCTTCTCCAGTTCGCCGCGCACTTCGCTGATGTCTGCTTTCAGTTCCGCGCGTACTTCGCTGATGTCCGCCTTTAATTCTCCGCGCACCTTCTCCAGTTCGCTGCGTACTTCGCCGATTTCCGCCTTCAGTGTGTTTTCTGTGTTTTTCAGGTCGTGTTTGGTGGCGAGGTCGGCGGTGGTGATGGCGTCCTGGATGGCTTCGGTCAGGCCTTCGGCGTTGGAACGCTCGAATCCGGACGCTTCCAGTTTCTTGAAGAATTTATGCGTATCGAACGCGACAACATTTGACATGACGCCTACTCCTTGGTTTGTGGTTGATGGAAAGTCTAACATGTTTCGGGT
>JAIRPW010000048.1 GCA_031256795.1 Zoogloeaceae bacterium
ACTGGGTTTTAAGTGACTCATTGCCAGATTCACAACGGCAACATTGGGCCGTTGCCTTTAAGGACATCACGGCATCTACCAACATGCGCACCATGATTGCCGCCGTGATTCCAACGGCATCGGCGGGCCATACCTTACCGCTGTTAGTGGGTTTGTCTGCGCCAGAAGCCTGTCTGCTGCTTGCTAACCTAAATACTTTTGCCTTTGATTATGTGGCGCGGCAGAAAGCGCAAGCAACGCACCTGACTTGGTACATCCTCGAACAGCTCCCCGTCATCGCCCCCGCCGCGTTTGAAGAAAAAATCGGCAGCGTGAAAATTGCCGATTTCATCCGGGAGCAGGTTCTGCGTTTGTCCTACACCGCCCACGACCTCGCGCCTTTCGCCCGTGATTTAGGCTATGAAGGCGAACCCTTCCCCTGGGATGAGGACGATCGCCGCCGACGCATGGCCGCGCTCGATGCGCTCTTCATGCGCCTGTACGGTCTCACGGATGAAGACGCCGCCTACATTCTCGACACCTTTCCCATTGTCCGCAAAGAGGAACACAAAAAATTCGGCGCATACCGTCAGCGGCAATGGATCCTGGAGGGCATGAAATGTCTGAACGCGGGGCAGCTGCCCGCCGCGCCGGAATGCTCCGCGCGCTCCCGCGCGTCGTGAAAGGGCCTCTATGACGGAAAAAACTCCCCGCTTCCGCCGCGTTGTAGTCAAAATCGGCTCGGCGCTGATCGCCAGCGGCGGGCAGGGCGTCAACCTTTCCCTGATCCATGACTGGGCGCGGCAGATCGCGGCGCTTATCCGGGAAGGGCGGCAGATCATCCTGGTCTCCTCCGGCGCGATCGCCTGCGGAATGCGGCAGATGGGCTGGAAAAAACGCCCGCGCGAAGTCCGCGAATTGCAGGCCTCCGCCGCAATCGGGCAGATGGGTCTGGCGCAAATCTATAAGGACGCCTTTGCCCAGCACGGACTTTCCACCGCGCAGATTCTTCTCACGCACGACGATCTCTCCGACCGTAAACGCTATTTGAACGCCCGTTCCACCCTGCAAACGCTGCTGGACTGGAATGTCATTCCGGTCATCAACGAAAACGACACGGTCATTACCGATGAAATCCGCTTCGGCGACAACGATACGCTGGGCGCGCTGGTCGCCAACGCGCTGGAAGCCGACGCCCTTGTGATCCTGACCGATCAGGAAGGGCTGTATACCGCCGATCCCCGCCGCGATCCCGCGGCAAAGCTGGTAACGGAAGCCGAAGCGGGCGATCCCGCGCTGGAGGCAATGGCGGGCGGCGCGGGTACGGAAGTCGGCACAGGAGGAATGCTCACCAAAGTGCTGGCGGCAAAACGCGCGGCCCGAAGCGGCGCCATGACCCTCATCGCCTGCGGGCGAACCCCGGACGCGCTTTTGCGCCTCGCGGCGGGCGAAGCCGTCGGTACGCGCCTCGTCTCCAAACAAGAGCCGCTCGCCGCCAAAAAACAATGGCTCGCGGATCATCTGCAAACGGCGGGACAAATTTATCTGGACGCGGGAGCCTGCCGCGCGCTTGCCGAAGGCAAAAGCCTTCTGCCCGTCGGCGCGATTTCCGTCATCGGGGAGTTTGAGCGCGGCGCGGCGGTAGCCTGCGTCAGCCCGGAAGGAAAGGAAATCGCGCGCGGCCTCGCCAATTACGGCAGCTCCGAAGCGCGCCGCGTCATCCGCCGCGCCTCGCGGGACATTGAGTCCATTTTGGGCTACGTCACCGACCCGGAACTGATTCACCGGGACAACCTGATTTTGCTAAATTAACCCGCGCCGCGCGAGAGGAAAAACCCGCGCGTTCATCTTTCAGAACAGAATCGGGTTATGCTTGCGCCGTTTTGATCCGCGCCGCGAATATTTTCTGCTATGCGCCGTTTTCTTCTCCTCTTTTTCCTGTTTTCCGCCGCCGCCGCCGCGCAGTCTGAAAAGCCGCCCGTTGCCGCGCCGGAAAAGACCGCCGCCTCGCCTAAAAAAACTGTCGCCGCCGCGTCCGAAAAAGCCATCGCCGCCGAGCCCGCGCCCCGCGCCGCCACCTGGCGCATCGTCGCCAGCGACAAAGGCCGTTCCATTGAGATGGATCGCGCCAGCATTCACCGCGAAGCGGATGGCGGAATGCTGGTCACAACCCGTCTGGCGCTGAACAAGGAAATCGTGGACATCATCAGCGGCGCGCCATACAAAATCATTGAAACGCGCACCCGCTACAACTGCGCGGATCGCACCGACGTCACTCTCGCCCGCCGCTGGCTAACCGCGGAGGAGCGCGTGCTGCGCGAGGAAACGCCGCGCGGAATGCCGCCCATGCCCGTGCGCAGCAACGGTCTGGAAGAAAAAGTAATGCGCGAAGTCTGCCGCCCCGCAGGCGTTACAGCGGAAGTCGCGTCTGGCGCGGCAGGCCGGGAAAAAGCGGAGGCCGCCGCCCGCGCGTTGCGCCAGTCCAACGAAGCGATCATCCGCAGGCAGTTAAACCAAATCCGCGCCGCGCTGGGCAAACCCCCGCAGCCCGGAAAAACCATCGCCGTCTATCAGCCGAAAACCGGCGGGGCAAAAACGAACGAAAAAATCAAACCGGCAGCGCCCCCCGATCCCCCGGCCAGCAAACCGCCCCTGACCTGGAGCTACGACGGCCCCGGCGGCCCGGAACACTGGGCGGAAGTTGAACCCGCCAACCTGCTGTGCAAAGAAGGACTGCGGCAATCGCCCATTGACGTCCGCGACGGAATTGAGGTTGATCTGGAACCGCTGACGTTTGACTACCATCCCGGCGCGTTTTCCATTGTGGATACCGGGCGCGGCATTGAGGTGGAAGCCAGCGGCAACGCGGTCAGCCTCATGGGAAAAACCTATCTGCTGGAACGCCTCACCTTCCAGCGTCCGGCGGAAGAAACCATCCGCGGCAAAACCTACGTAATGGGCGCGCATCTGGAGCATCGCGCCTTTGACGGCGAACAGCTCAATGTCGCGCTGCTGTTTGAGCGCGGCGTTCCCAACGCCGTAATTCAGCTCCTGTGGAATTATCTGCCCCTGGAAACAAACCGTCCGGTCACGCCGGAAACGCTTCTTGATCTTTCCGGGCTTTTGCCCGCCGCGCGCGCCTATCACACATTCATGGGTTCCATGACGCGCCCGCCCTGCGAGGAAGGCGTGATCTGGGCGGTGCTGCGGCAGCCGGTATCTCTTTCCGTCGCGCAGGAAATGATTTTTGCCCGTCTGTACCCCGCGCTCGCCCGCCCCACGCAACCCGCGCACGGGCGTCTGATCAAATCCCCGCGCGCCCATCCCTGAAGCGGCGACTTTGTTACATCTCGTTTGCAATTGCAAACACCTGCCGCGCCAAAGGTCTTTTATAGTGTCGTCCTTTACAACCTTGCGGCGCGCCTAAAAACAGGACGCCCATTTTTACGGGGCATACGGAATGAAACCCATTCAAATCACACTCGCGGGTTTTTTGCTTTTGCTGACCGCGTTATGGTGTCTGGCGGACGCCTTGTTTCCTCAGCCGTTGACCTATTTCGCTTTCCGCAAGGTTTTTGTGCAGTACAGCGGCCTTGTTGGCGTCGGCGCGATGAGTCTGGCCATGTTTCTTGCCGCGCGCCCGCGCTGGCTGGAAGCGCGGCTTAACGGCCTCGACAAAATGTACCGCCTGCACAAATGGCTGGGAGTCACCGCGCTATGCGCGGGAATCACGCACTGGTGGTTCGCGCTGGGGACGAAATGGATGGTCGGCTGGGGCTGGCTTGTCCGCCCGGAGCGCAAAGGGAATGGGAGCGCCGCCCTTTCCCCGGAAACACTGGAGGGCATTTTCAGTCAAATGCGCCATACGGCGGAAGACGTCGGCCAATGGACGTTTTATGCCGCCCTGCTGCTTCTCGTTCTCGCGCTTGTCAAGCGGTTTCCCTATCGCTGGTTCGCCAAAACGCATTATTGGCTGGCGGCGCTGTATCTGCTGCTGGTCTGGCACAGCGTGATATTGCTCGAATTTTCCTACTGGAAACAGCCCGTCGGCATTCTGGCCGCCTTGCTTCTGCTGACGGGAACGCTCTCCGCCGCGTGGATTCTCACCGGAATGACCGGCGCGGGCCGCGTCTTTCAGGGACGAGTGGCGCAAACGCGCCATCACCCGGAAAGCAAAACCCTCGCGGTAAAAATTGCCCTGCCAGAATGGCCGGGACACGCCGCCGGGCAATTCGCCTTTCTGACAACAGAAAAAAACGAAGGCGCGCATCCTTACACGCTAGCCTCCGCGTGGCGTCCAGATACGGCGCGGGAAAAAGAAATTTCCTTCCTGATCAAGGAGCTGGGAGACCATACCCGCCAGCTACCCGCACGCCTGACCCCAGAAACGCAAGTCAAAGTCGAAGGACCTTATGGCGCGTTTACCTTTTCCGGTCAGGGAAAACGGCAAATCTGGATCGGCGCGGGAATTGGCATTACGCCCTTTCTGGCGCGCCTGGAAGAATTGGCGGCGCGACGCCAAAACGAAGACTCGCCCGCAGAGAGCGACATTGATCTTTTTCACCCGACGTCGGCCTACCCGCCGGAATTCAAAAAGGCCCTGGAAGACTCCTGCGCGGCAGCGGGCGCGCGCTTACATCCAATACTGGACGGGCGCGATTCGCCGCTCACGGGCGCGGACATCCGAAAGCAGGTACCCGAATGGCGGGAAGCCGACGTCTGGTTTTGCGGCCCCGCCGCCTTTGGCCGCGCCCTGCGCAACGATTTGACCGCGCAAGGATTTCCTTCTGGGCGCTTTCACCAGGAATGTTTTGAGATGCGCTGACGGCGCGTCCGCCGGAGACGGCATTCAGGACTGGCCGCTCCCGTGTTAGAATCGCGCGTTTCTTGTTTTCCCCGCGCTTTTTCTTTCGGAGTTTTTATGTCTCTTGAACGTACTTTGTCCATTGTCAAACCGGACGCCGTCAAAAAAAATGTCATCGGGAAAATCTATTCCCGTTTTGAGGACAACGGCCTGAAAATTATCGCCGCCAAAATGGTCTGGCTTTCCTCGCGGGAAGCCGAACAGTTTTACGCGGTACATAAAGACCGTCCCTTTTTCCGCGATCTGGTTACATTCATGATTTCCGGCCCCGTCATGGTGCAAGTGCTGGAAGGGGAAAACGCCATCGCGAAAAATCGCGCCCTGATGGGCGCGACAGACCCGAAAAAGGCTGATCCGGGAACCATCCGCGCGGATTTCGCGGATTCCATTGACGCCAACGCGGTGCACGGTTCGGACGCGCCAGAGACCGCCGCGACGGAAATCGCCTTTTTCTTTCCCGGTCTTGCGCTTTTCAGCGGACGATAAGGAAAACGCGGGAGTTTCCCCCAGAGTTTCCGATGCCAAATCTGATGGACTTTGACGCCGAAGGGCTTTCCGCCTGGTTCTCTGAACTGGGCGAGAAGCCATTTCGCGCCACACAGACCCTGCGCTGGCTGCACCGCGCGGGCTGCGCGGATTTTCAGGAAATGACCGATCTTGCGGCCTCCCTTCGGGAAAAGCTGCTGGCGCGCGCCGCCATCATCCCGCCCGCGTTGATTTCCGACCGGGTTTCCGGGGACGGTTCGCGCAAATTTCTTTTCGACGTAGGCGGCGGCAACGCGGTAGAAGCGGTATTTATTCCCGAAAACGCGCGCGGTACGCTCTGCGTTTCCACTCAGGCTGGCTGCGCGCTGGAATGCGCTTTTTGCGCCACGGGAAAACAGGGCTTCAGCCGGAATCTCTCCGCTGCCGAGATTATCGGACAGTTATGGCAAGTCAATCGCTTGCTGGGGCGCGCCCCCAAAGAGGAGCGAATCATCTCCAACGTAGTGCTGATGGGCATGGGCGAACCGCTGGCCAATTTTGACAACCTCCTGCCCGCGCTGCGCCTCATGCTGGACGACAACGCCTATGGCCTTTCCCGGCGGCGAATTACCGTGTCCACCGCCGGCGTCGTGCCCGGAATTTATCGTCTGCGGGACGAATGCCCGGTAGCGCTGGCGGTTTCCCTGCACGCGCCGGACGACGCGCTGCGCGATACGCTGGTTCCGCTCAATCGCAAATACCCGCTGAAGGATTTGCTTGCGGCCTGTCTGGCCTATCTGGAAAAAGCGCCGCGCGATTTCGTGACCTTTGAATACGCGCTGATTGACGGCGTCAATGACAGCGACGCCCACGCGCGCGCCTTGCTTGCCTTGACGCGCCCGATTCCTTGCAAGTTTAATCTTATTCCCTTCAACCCCTTTCCGGGATCGCGCTACCGGCGTCCCCGCGCGGAGCGGATGCGCCGTTTTACGGAGATTCTTTTGGCCGCCGGAAAAGTGGCGACGACCCGCAAAACGCGCGGCGGCGATATTGCCGCCGCTTGCGGGCAGCTCGCCGGACAAGTACAGGACCGGCGCGCGCGCTCTGACGCGTGCGGCGTATCGTTTGTATTGGAGGAGCAGGCATCATGAAACGTTTTTTCCCTGAATTCGCCATTGCTTTTTTCGTTTTTTCCGCGTTGTTTCCCGCCGCCATCGCGCAGATTGCCGTTCCTGAATCCGGACGCGCTGCGGAAGGCAATCAAGCGCGAACCCGGTCGCAAATTCATACGGAATTGTCCACCGCCTATTTTCAGGACGGGATTTACACGGCGGCGCTGGAAGAGGCCAACATCGCCATTGCGGCGGACTCTTCCTTTGCTTCGGCCTATGGTCTGCGCGGGCTGATTTACGCCGCTCTGGGAGATCGCGGCGCGGCGGACAGCGATTTCCGGCGCGCTCTGAGCATAGAGGCGAGCGATCCCAATATCAACAATAACTATGGCTGGTTTTTGTGCCAGCAAAACAACCCTGCCGCGCAGAAAGCCGCGCTGCCCCATTTTCTCAAAGCGATTCAAAACCCGCTTTACGCCACTCCAGAAATTGCCTATATCAACGCGGGCGCATGTACCCTGAAGCAGGGGGACAAGGAAACCGCGCGTGATTTTCTTTTGCGGGCCGTGCGCTTTTCCCGCGACGGATCGCCGCAGGCGCAAGTGTATCTCGCGCAGATTGCCTACCTGGAAGGCAGCCTCGTAGAAGCGCGCAATCGTCTGCTGGACATTTTTCAAAACAACTGGGTCCCCTCCCCGGAAGCGCTGTGGCTGGCCATTCGCGTTGAGCATCGTTTGAATAACAGCGGGGAGAAGGAAAGTCTGATTGCGCAATTGCGCCGCCTTTACCCCGCTTCTCCGGAATATCAGGCTTATCTGAAAGGAACTTACGAATGAACGCCTCCGCGCTGAGCGCCCCGGCAGACGCTGCGGAAGAGCCGCGATCCGCTGCGGATGAAAATCCTGCGCGCGAGGTCGGCAGACTTCTGACGGCAAGGCGGGAAGAGCGGCGTCTGAGCCGCCCGGAAGCGGCGGCAAGTCTGCGCCTCTCCGAACGACAGATTGCCGCTTTGGAAGAAGGCGATTTGGCCTCGTTGCCGGGGCGAACCTTTGTCCGAGGCTTTGCGCGCAACTACGCGCGTCTGCTGGACATGCCCCACGAACCGCTGCTGGCGCTTCTAGACAAAGAACAGGGCCTCACCGCGCCGCTACCGCAGCGCTCTGCATCAACCCGTGTGCTGATGCCCAGGCGACGGCAGGAAAACGGGCAGCGCGACCGTCTGCTGGTAGGTCTGGGCATATTTTGTCTTGTCGCCGCCATCGTCGCGGTGATCGTGCTGCCGGACGATCTGCGCTTTGAGGAAGGGGGCTGGTTTGACGCGGGACAGGATTCCTCCGGGGCGGTCCTAAAAGAGGAGGGCGAAACGCGCGCGGACGCGGTGCGTGAAGAGATTATCGCGCTGCCCAGCCCGGAAAGCGCGGCGGACGCGTCCGCTGCGAAAATCCCGGCGTCCGAAGTTTCGTCCGGAGGCGCGCCGGAGGCGTCAGGAAAAATACAGGCGGCACAGGGCGCGCCCGCGCCGTCCGCGCCGCCGGTTCTATCCAACGCGCAGCGGCTGACTTTGACGTTTGAGTTTCTGGAAGAATCCTGGATTGAGGTCAAAAGCAAGGATGGGCAGGTGCTGATTTCCCGTCTGCATGAAGCGGGCGGAACACGCGCGGTAGAAGTCACGCTGCCGGTCTCGGTTGTCATTGGCCGCGCTTCAAGGGTGCGCCTTTCCTATCTTGGACGGCAAGTCCCGCTCTCCCCCAACCGCCAGGACGTGGCGGTCGTGCATCTGCCATGACGGAAAAGCGCCTTTTTTGCGGAAAACTCCCGGAACAGCCTGCCACGCATGAGTGCCTGATTGGCGTCGCGCCTCGTCAGGTGCGTCTGGGAGGAAAATCGCCCGTTGTCGTTCAGGCAATGACAAACACCGACACGGCAGACGTAGAGGCTACCGCGCGGCAGTGCGCGGAATTACGCGAAGCCGGCGCGGAGCTTGTGCGGATGACCATCAATACGCCAGAAGCCGCCGACGCCGTTCCGCGCGTTCGGGATCGCCTGGAAGCGCTCAGCTCTTCCGTGCCGCTGATCGGCGATTTTCATTTTAACGGGCATCGTCTGCTGACAGATTCTCCCGCCTGCGCCGAGGCGCTGGCCAAATACCGAATCAATCCCGGCAACGTCGGTTTCGGGCAAAAGCGGGATGCGCAATTTGCCGCGCTCATCGAAATTGCCTGCCGGTACGAAAAGCCCGTGCGCATCGGCGTCAATTGGGGCAGCCTGGATCAGGCGGTGCTGGCGCGGCTGATGGATGAAAGCCAGCGCCGCCATGTGCCGCGCGAAGCGCGGGACATTATGCGCGAGGCTATGCTTACTTCCGCGCTGGAATCCGCAAACATGGCGGAAGAAATCGGCTTGAGCGGTACACGGATTATTTTGTCCTGCAAAACTTCCAACGCGCAGGACTTGATTCATATTTACCAGGAATTGGCCGCGCGATCCCGTTACGCCCTGCACCTTGGGTTGACGGAAGCAGGATTGGGCGACCGGGGCATTATCGCCTCTGCGGCGGCAATGGCGGTGCTGCTGCAACAGGGAATTGGCGACACGATCCGGGTTTCGCTGACGCCGCGGCCGGGAGAACCGCGCGCGCGCGAAGTCGTTGTCGCGCAGGAAATCCTGCAAAGTCTGGAACTGCGCGCGTTCGCGCCGCAAGTCTTGGCCTGTCCGGGATGCGGACGCACGACCTCTGTTTTTTTTCAGGAATTGGCCGGAACGGTCACGGATTTCCTGCGCCGCCGTATGCCAGAATGGCGCGCACGTTACGCGGGGGTGGAACATCTGCGCGTCGCGGTCATGGGATGTATCGTCAATGGGCCCGGAGAATCAAAGCACGCGCACATCGGCATTTCTCTGCCGGGGAATGGAGAAGCGCCGAACGCGCCGATCTATGAAGACGGCGTCAAGACAGAGACGCTCAAGGGCGATGATCTGACCCGGAATTTTCTGGACAAAATCGAGAGTTACGTCGCGCGGCGCTTCGGCGGCGCGCCGCAAAAGGAGGGCGCATAAATATGGCTACGCAAAAATTGCAGTCCGTCCGAGGCATGAACGATCTTCTTCCCGCCGAGGCGGAGCGCTGGGAGCGTCTGGAAGCGGGGATTATCCGGCGGCTGAAAAGTTACGGCTATCGCCCGGTTCGCGCGCCGATCGTGGAGTCCACGCGGCTGTTTACCCGCGCGATCGGGGAAATGACGGACATTGTAGAAAAGGAAATGTATTCCTTTACCGACCAGCTAAACGGCGAAGAGCTAACCTTGCGCCCCGAAGGCACCGCAGGTTGCGCGCGCGCGGTCATTGAGCATGACCTGGCGCGGCAGAGCGCGCAGCGGCTGTATTACATGGGCGCGATGTTCCGGCATGAGCGCCCGCAAAAAGGGCGCTATCGGCAGTTTCATCAAATTGGCGCGGAAACTTTTGGCTTTCCGGGGCCGGATATTGACGCGGAACTCATGCTTCTCACCGCGCGGTTATGGCGGGATTTTGGCCTGAACCTCACCTTGCAAATCAACACGCTAGGGCGTCCAGAGGAACGCGCGCGGCATCGCGCCGATCTCATTCGTTACCTGGAAGCGCGGCAAAGCGCGCTGGACGAAGACGCGAAGCGCCGCCTGCATGACAATCCCCTGCGGATTCTGGACAGCAAGAATCCCGCGATGGAAGAGGTTTGCGCGGGCGCGCCCCGGCTCTTTGATTACCTGGGCAGCGCGTCCCGCGAGCATTTTGCCGGTCTGGAAGCCATGCTCACCGCGGCGGGCGTGCCTTATACGGTCAATCCACGCCTGGTGCGCGGTCTGGATTATTACAATCTGACCGTGTTTGAGTGGGTGACGGATCAGCTGGGCGCGCAAGGAACCGTATGCGCGGGCGGACGTTACGACGGTCTGGTAGAACAACTCGGCGGCAAGCCAACGCCTGCATGTGGCTTCGCGCTGGGTCTGGAGCGGATGATTGCGCTTTTGCCTCCAGATCGTTGCGCTTTGCCGGACGGCCTTTTAGACGCCTATGTCGCGCATTGCGGCGAGAACGACGGCGCAAAAACATTGCCGCTGGCGATCACTGTGGCGGAAATGCTGCGCGAACGCGGCCTCAAGGTTATCCTGCATTGCGGCAGCGGCAGTTTCAAGGCGCAGATGAAAAGAGCGGACGCCTCCGGCGCGCTGTACGCGGTAATTATCGGCGACAATGAAGCCGCGAAGAACGCCGCGATCATCAAACCTTTACGACACGAAGCCGCGCAGACGGAAGTCGCGCTGGACCAGCTCGGCGACACCCTGTGTCACGCCCTGGAACAAATCGCGCGGCTGACCCGCGCTTTGGAAGATACCCTGTAACCCGCGCGCGACTTTCGCGCCTTTTCATGAAGGAATAAGCAGCATGGCCGCTTACGATTTGGAAGAACAAGAGCAGATTGAAAATTTCAAAGCCTGGTGGAAACAGTATGGAAACCGCCTGACCGCCGCTTTGTGTGTAATCGCGCTGACTCTGGCTGGCTGGCAAGGCTGGCGCATGTATCAGAATGGGCAATCCGGGGAAGCGGGAATCCTCTTTGCCGCGCTGCAACAGGCTATCGGCGAAGATGAGGACGGGAAAAACGCCGCGCAGGTTAAATCCCTGACGGGCGAGTTAAGCGAGAAATATGGCGGCACGGCCTTTGCGCCGCTGGGCGTAATGACTGCCGCCCGTTACGCATTGGCGCGCGGCGACGCGCAGGAAGCGCGGCTGCGCTTTGCCTGGGTCGCGGAACAGGGCGAGCATGAATTGGCGGACCTTGCGCGCCTGCGTCTGGCGGGACTGCTCCTGGACGCGCAAGAGTATGACGAAGCCGTCAAGCTCCTGAAACATCCTCGCGCGGAAGCGTTTTCCGCCGCGTATACGGAACTGGAAGGAGACGCGGAAGCCGCGCGGGGCGATTTTTCCGCCGCGCGAAAGGCGTATCAAACCGCGCTCTCCCTGCGAAAAAAAGAGCGTCTTGGCAAAGCGGAGGAGTTAGCTGGAAAAGGAAACGATTCAGACGCGATTGTCACAGACAGCCCTTTGCCCGTTGAAATTTTGCTGGAGCAAAAACTGGACGCTCTTGGTAGCGAGGCCTGACATGGCGCGCTGTTCCAGAATGTATCCCGCCCTGTTGGTTTCGCTTGTCCTGTCGGGTTGCTCATCGCTGGATGCGCTCAATCCGTTTTCGGGCGGCAGCAAGCCGAAAATGGCGGAACTGGCCGCTTTCGAGGAGCGCGTGGTTTTACGGTCGTTATGGCGCTACGACATTGGCAAGGCGGGGGACGCGGTTTTTTATCCCGCCATCGTGAAAGGCGCGGTTTTTGTCGCGGCAGCGGACGGCAGTCTCGCGCGCCTGGAAGACGGCGCGGAAAAGTGGCGCATTAAAACAGGCAAGCCTTTGTCCGCCGGAGTCAGTTCTGATGGAGAGCGGGTGATTGTCGGCACATGGCAAGGGGATGTGCTGGCCTATGCCGCGCGGGACGGCGCGTTTTTGTGGGCGGCGCGCGTCAGCAGCGAAGTCCTCGCGCCGCCGCTGATTGAGGCGGGCATGGTCATCGTCAAGAGCGGCGATCATCGAATCGAGGCGCTGGATTTGGAAGGACGCCGCAAATGGTTTTATCAGCGCCCATCGCCGCCTTTATCCCTGCGGGACACTTCGCCGCTGGTGTTTGCCGAGCAATTTATTCTCACTGGTTTTCCGGGCGGGAAATTACTGGCGCTTTCCGTTCAAAATGGCGCGCCGGTATGGGAAGGCACAGTAGCCGTACCGCGCGGCGCGACAGAATTGGAGCGCGTCGCGGACATTGTCTCGCCGCCCACGCTGTCTGGGACGACAGGCTGCGCGGTTGCCTATCAGGGGCGGCTGACCTGCTTTGATTTTTCCCGCAGCGGACAGCCGCTCTGGTACAAGGACGTCTCTTCTTCCGTAGGCCTCATGACGGATGGGAACAATGTCTATGTAACGGATGACGAGGACGCGGTCTCGGCTTTCACGCTTGCGTCCGGCAGCAGCCATTGGAAAACGCGGGCTTTCTTTTTGCGCGGCATGACCGCGCCGCTCGTCACGGGGCAAGGGTATCTCGCGCTGGGCGACAAGGAAGGGTACGTGCATCTTTTATCCAGCGCGGATGGCAGTTCCGCAGGCAGAATCCGGGTGGAAAATTCGCCGATTCTGATCATGCCGCAGCGCCTTTCCGGGAATCGCCTCCTGATTCAGACGCGCAGCGGGCGCGTAGAGGCTCTGGCCATTGAGCCGCGTTAAAGCGCCTGTTCTTATGGGAAAACCTGTCATCGCGCTGGTTGGACGCCCCAATGTCGGCAAATCTACGCTGTTCAACCGGCTGACGCAAAGCCGGGACGCGCTGGTAGCCGACTTCCCCGGTCTAACCCGAGACCGCCACTATGGACAGGGACGTATCGGCGATACGCCGTTTCTGGTCATAGATACCGGTGGTTTTGAGCCGCTGGCGAAGGAGGGAATTTTTCTGGAAATGGCGCGGCAGACGGAAGAGGCCATCCTGGAAGCGGACGCGATTCTTTTTGTGGTGGACGGGCGCAGCGGTTTAAATCCGCGCGACGTAGAGATTGCCGCGCGGCTACGGCCTCTGAAATGCCCGATCCTGATCGCGGTCAATAAAACGGAGGGAATGCGCCCGGAGCTTGCCGTAGCTGAATTTCACGAATTGGGGTTAGGCGAGCCAACGGCCATTTCCGCCGCGCACGGGGATGGCGTGCCTGCGCTTTTGGAACGCGCGCTGGCCTCTCTTTTGGCCGGACACGAAAACATCCCGGAAAAAGCGGACGCGGAACCCTCTGAGGACGCCGCGCCGCGCGCTCTGCGCATTGCCATTGCCGGACGCCCCAACGTCGGCAAATCAACATTCATCAACGCGCTTTTGGGCGAGGAGCGAGTCATCGCCTTTGATTTGCCGGGCACAACGCGCGACGCCATTGACGTGGCTTTCACCCGCAAAGGCAAATCCTATTGCCTGGTAGACACGGCGGGGCTGCGCAAAAAGGGCAAGGTGTTTGAGACGATAGAGAAGTTTTCCATTATCAAGACATTGCGGGCAATTGAAGACGCCGAGGTGGTCATTTTGATGCTGGACGCGCGGCAAGACGTCGCCGATCAGGACGCGCATATCGCGGACTTTGTCCTGCAAACCGGGCGCGCGCTGGCAATCGCCGTCAATAAATGGGACGGGCTGACGGCTTACGAAAAAGAGCAAATTCGCCAGACGGCAAGCCGCAAGCTGAAATTTTTGGATTTTGCGCGGATTCATTTCATTTCCGCGAAAAGGCGCGTAGGTCTGTCCAAGCTGCTTGACTCTGTGGAAGAGGCGCATGCCGCCGCGATGGCGGATTTGCCAACGCCAAAACTTACCCGCGTGCTGCTGGACGCGGTCGCGCGTCAGGCGCCGCCGCGCCACGGCGCAATCCGCCCGAAGATGCGCTACGCGCATCAGGGCGGCATGAATCCGCCAATTATCGTTATCCACGGTAACGCCCTGGAGCATGTGCCGGATACCTATCGCCGCTATCTGGAAAATACCTTCCGCGAGGCGTTTCGGCTCACCGGAACGCCGCTGCGGCTGCAATTCAACGTAAGCCATAATCCCTACGCGCCGACAGAGACCCCGCGCAAACGCGCTCAGAAATCGCCGCGCGCGCGCGACTCCTGAAAGGCGGACGCTCCATCTTGCGCAATTGCCGCGCGCACGAACAAATCGTTAGAATGAGCGCTTTTCGCTCACACAGGAAAACCTCTCATGAATCCCGCTGAAATTTTTCTGAAACGCCACAGCTGCAAAGCCTTTGATTCCGCGCGGCGTATCCCTGAAGAAATCGTTGCCCAGCTCAAAATCGCGTTACGCAACGCGCCTTCTTCCGTCAATGCGCAACCCTGGCGCTTCGTATTGGCAAAAACCGACGAAAGCCGCGCGCGCATCGCTACGTCCATGCCCGCGCCGCATTTTTCCGGCAATGCCGCGAAAGTCATGAGCGCGTCTCACGCGCTTGTATTGTGCGCGAAAAAAACGCTGGACAGCGCGTATCTGGAAACCGTGCTTGCCGCGGAAGACGCGGCGGGGCGCTTCCCCAAGGCGGAGCATCGGGAAGCGCAGGGAAAAGGGCGCGCTTTCTATGTTCAGATGCACCAAACCGCGAATGATGAAGCGGAATGGCTGGCGCGTCAGGTCTATATCGCCCTGGGCGTTCTGCTCACGAGCGCGGCGGCGTTGGGCGTCGACGCCTGTCCTATGGAAGGCTTTGACCGCGCGCAGCTGGACGCCGCGCTGGGCCTGACGGAAAAAGGCTACGCCGCGCTTGCTGTCGTCGCGCTGGGCTATGCCGGCCCGGACGATTTCAACGCGGCGCTGCCCAAATCCCGTCTGCCTGAATCCAGCGTATTTACAGAAATCTAAGCATGTCGCGCGCTCTGTTCCCCATCGGAAAGAATTTCATCGGAATGCTTTTCCTGGCTGCCGCGTTCACTTCCTGCGCTCCCGCGGAAGATACGCGCCCCGGTCAACCCGTCGCGCATCGGCAGGCCGCGTTCAAGGCGATCATGGAAGAATTTGAGCCGATGGGCGCGGCGCTTCGGCGGGGAGATTTTCCGTCGGACGAATTTTTAAAACGGGCAGAACGGCTTTTCGCCCTCAAGGACGATCCCTGGCCTTATTTCGGCGCGGATACGCAATACCCGCCCAGCAAGGCGGAGGATCGCCTCTGGCGGGAGCCGGAAATTTTCGCCGCGCGGCGGGATGATTTTTTAAAGGCGGCGGAATCCCTGCGCGCGGCGGCAAAACAGCGAGACGAGAAAAGCGCGCGGGAGGCCTGGAAAACCGTGGAAGAAAGCTGCCGCGCCTGCCACAAAACGTATAAACGCCGCTAATCGCCGCCGGGTTGGCGCGTCCCGTTTATCCCGCCAGACAGGAAAGGTCGGCGATTCGGTTCATGGCCGCCCGCAGCCGCGCCAGCAACCCCAATCGATTGGCGCGTATCTCCGGCGCTTCGGCATTGACCAGCACAGACTCGAAAAACTCGTCTATCGGCGCGCGCAGGGCGGCCAGCGCGCGCAGGGACTCTTCGTAATCTCCCGTCATAAAGGCGGCGTCAGCCCTGGGCACAATATCCGCCAGCGCGGCATGTAACGCAATTTCCGCCGTTTCGCTCAGCAGCTCGACACGCACCGTCGGCTCTACGACCGCGCCTGTCTTTTTCAAGATGTTGCCGACGCGCTTGTTTGCCGCGGCAAGCGCGTCGGCTTCCGGTAATTTGGAAAAGGCGCGAACCGCCGCCAGCCGCCGGGGAATCTCGCCCAGGCGCTGCGGCTTTTGGCTGAGAACCGCTTCCACTTCCTGCGCGCTGTAGCCCTCCTCGCGCAATAAACCGGAAAGCCGTTCGTACAGGAAACCCGATAACGTCTCAATCACGGCGGGCAAGCCCGCAGACGCAAAAAATTCCAACGCGGCAAACCGCTCTGCCGCCGCAGAAAGCATGGGCATGAGCGGCAAATTCAGATTGCCTTCAATCAGAAGGCGAATCACGCCCAGCGCGTGACGGCGAAGCGCAAAGGGATCCTTGTCGCCGCTGGGGAAAATACCGACGCCGAAAAAGCCTATTAAGGTTTCCAGCTTGTCGGCAAGCGCGACGATCAGACCTATCCGCCCGCGCGGCAGAGCGTCTCCCGCGAAACGCGGCCTGTAATGGTCTTCAATCGCGTCCGCCACCGCGACGGGAAGTCCGTCGTTCAGGGCGTAATACCGCCCCATAACGCCCTGCAACTCCGGGAATTCGCTCACCATGTCGGTCAGAAGGTCCGCTTTTGACAGCATCGCGGCCTGCTCGGCCTCGCGCGCGCAGGCCGCGCTCTCGCCCAGGGCTTCCGCCAGCATCCGCGCCAGCGACGCGACGCGCTCGCTGCGCGCGCCCTGACTGCCCAAACGATTGTGATACACCACCTGCGCCAGACGCGGAATTCTGGACTCCAGCGATTTTTTACGATCCTGCTCAAAGAAAAACCGGGCGTCCGCCAGACGCGGGCGCACCACTCGCTCATTGCCGCCAATAATGGCGGAAGGATCAGCGGGAGTGAGATTGCTGACCATCAAGAAACGCTCCGCCAAATTCCCTTTCGCGTCAAGCAAAGGAAAATACTTCTGATTGGCCTTCATCGTCAGAATCAGGCACTCCTGCGGCACGGAGAGAAATTCCGGCGCGAAGCGACCGACAAGCACATTGGGACGCTCCACCAACGCGGTGACTTCGTCCAGCAGCGCCTCATCCTCAACCGGGCGCAACCCGTTCCCCGCGCGCGCGGCGGCGTCCGCCAGCTGACGGACAATTTCCGCCCGCCGCTCGGCAAACGAGGCGATCACCGCGCCCTTTTCCCGCAGCAGGGCGGCATAATGATCCGCATGGTCAATCGCGACGGGATCGGCGCTCGCCTCAAACCGATGCCCGCGCGTCGCTCCGCTCGCCTTGAGTCCCAGAACGGAAACCGGCACGATCCGGCTGCCGTGAAGCGCGACAAGGCCGTGCGCGGGACGCGCGAAATGAACGCTTGTCCAGCCATCGGCAAGCTGATAATTCATCACCTTGGGGACGGGGAGCGCGGCCAGCGCGGCTTCCAGCGCTTTCTGCAACCCTTCCGCCAGCGGCGCGCCCTGGACGACCGTATCGTAAAACAGCAGGTCTATTTTCCCGTCATTCTCCCGCCGCAAACGCGGGACGACGGAGGCGTCCGCGCCCAGCGCCGCAAGTTTTTTCAAAAGCGCGGGCGTGGGCGCACCCGCCGCGTCCAGCCCCACGGATACCGGCATGAGCTTTTGCGCAACGGATTTATCCGGCGCTTCCGAACGCACGCCGACGATGTGCGCGGCCAGACGACGCGGCGTAGCATACGCGGTCGCCGCGGCATGTTCCGGCGCGAATCCCTCCCGCGCGAGAAAGGCCGCCAGCGCGGCGGCAAAACGCTCGCCCAGTGTCTTTAACGCCTTGGGCGGCAATTCTTCGGCAAGAATTTCAACGAGAAGGTTTTCCGTCATGATGTATCTTCTTTCCACACTCCAGGGCCATGCCAAGCCCTTCCTGAAGGCGCGCCGGCAAACGCCCCCGCGCCCGAAAACATTTTGCCCGCCCCGCGAATAAAAAGGTCAGAAATCAGCCTCTGAACATTTGCGTAAGCACATGAAGGTCGCCGTTGAGCGTGGCGTCCGTTTTTCGCAATTCATCAATGGAGCGGACCGCGTGAATCACCGTGGAATGGTCGCGCCCGCCGAACGATTCTCCGATCATCGGATAACTGAAAGCCGTGACCTCTTTGGCCAGCCACATCGCCACCTGCCTGGGGCGCGACACAATCCGCGTGCGCTTCTTGGACAATAAATCCGACAAACGCACCTTGTAATACTCCGCGATGGTCTTTTGAATGTCCTCAAGGCTGATGTTGCGCGAGGCGTGCAGCAAATCCTTCAGCGCCTCGCGCGTCAATTCCAGCGTAATCGCGGCGCTGCGAAACGCCGCGTACGCCATGATTCTGTTCAGCGCGCCTTCCAGTTCGCGCACATTGCTGCGCAAACTTTTGGCGATAAAAAACGCGACCTCATTCGGAAGAGAAACGCGTTCGCTCGCCGCTTTTTTTTGCAAAATCGCCACGCGCATTTCCGTCTCTGGAGGCTCAATCTGTACGGTAAGTCCGCTGTCGAAACGGCTGACCAGGCGCTCGCCCAAACCGTTGACATTCTTGGGATAGGTATCGCAGGTCACGACGATTTGCTTCCCGGCGTCCACAAGCGCGTTAAAGACGAAAAAGAATTCATCCTTGGTACGCGATTTATCCCCCATCCCCAAAAACTGCACGTCGTCCAACAGCAGAATATCCAGGCCGCGATAGTAATTTTTCAGATCTACAAACGCCCCTTGCCGATAGGCGCGCATAACATCGTTGCAAAAGTCCTCGGCGTGAACGTAGCGCACGCGCGCGCCCGGACGCGCTTCCACAACGCTATTGCCGATGGCGTGCGCCAGATGCGTTTTGCCCAGGCCAGGCCCGCCATAGATGAACAGCGGGTTATAGCTGCCGCCCGGCTTTTCCGCCACATTTTGCGCGGCGGCATACGCCAGGTTATTCGCCTGCCCCACCACCAGGCTTTCAAAGCGCATCGCGCCATTCAGCCGCGTATGCTCGTAAGAGGCGCTTCCCTCCCAGGCCTTCCCGGAATCCTTGTTTTCCCCGGCTTTTCCCGCGGCTTTGCGCGGCTTGGGCGCGGGGGGCTCCCCGGTCTCCCGCGCCGCCGCCGAAACCGCCGCGGGCTTTGGCGCTTTGTCTGCCTTTGCGCCCTCCCGGACAAAAAGCTGGACAGTAACCGCCGCGCCGAAAAACTGCGCGGCCTGCCGCTCGATCGCGGCCAGGTATTCTTTGCGCACCCGGTCGCGGACAAGCGCGGAAGGCGCGAAGAGCGACAGCCCCCCTCCCGGCGCGTCTTCGCCTTCCAACTCCAGCGGAGCGATCCACAAGTTGAATTTTTGCGGCGGCAGCTCGCCCTTTAGCCGAACAAGACAATCATTCCAAAAATGAGACATGGCAAAAACGCATTCCAAGTGACATGCCGCGTCATGAACGCGACGCCGATTTTCCCGGCAGACAGGATTTTCGCGGCGGATTGCCGCGGGGATTTTCTTCCCTCCCGACCGGAAAGGAAACGCATTTTACCCGCAACCGAAAAGCGGAAACAGAATTTTTTCTTGCCCGCGCGGCCCGCGAAGGACGCGCCCCGTCTTTTGCGCGCGCTAGAATAACGCCCCGTCACAACGTCCTTCCCGGAAAATCCATGTCTCAATATGTCATGTCCATGCTTCGCGTAAGCAAAACCGTTCCGCCCAAGCGCCAGATCATCAAGGATATTTCGCTCTCTTTTTTCCCGGGCGCGAAAATCGGTCTCCTGGGGCTGAACGGATCGGGCAAATCTACCGTGCTGCGCATCATGGCCAGAGCGGATACTGAATTCGACGGCGAAACGCAGTGGCAGCCCAATCTCTCCATTGGCTACCTGCCGCAGGAACCGCGGCTCAACCCGGAATGGACGGTCCAAGAAGAAGTAGAGGCCGGACTTGGAGAAATCGCGCGGGCGCGAACGGCGCTTGACTCTATTTACGCCGCTTACGCGGAACCGGACGCCGACTTTGACAAACTTGCCGAAGAGCAAGCCAGGCTGGAAGCCCTCATCGCCGCCGCCGGCGCGGATATTGAAAATCAGATGGAAATCGCCGCAGACGCGCTGCGCCTGCCGCCGTGGGACGAAAAAATCGCCCATCTCTCCGGCGGCGAAAAGCGCCGCGTCGCGCTTGCGAAACTCCTGCTTTCCCGACCGGATATGCTGCTTTTGGACGAGCCGACCAACCACCTTGACGCGGAGTCCGTGGAGTGGCTGGAGCAATTTCTCCAGCGCTTTCCGGGTACGGTCGTCGCGGTCACGCACGACCGTTATTTTCTCGACAACGCGGCGGAATGGATTCTGGAACTGGACCGGGGGCGCGGCATCCCCTGGAAAGGCAACTACTCTTCCTGGCTGGAGCAAAAAGAAGCGCGCCTTGAACAGGAACAAAAACAAATGGACGCCCGCATGAAAGCGATGAAACAGGAACTGGAATGGGCGCGCTCCAACCCCAAGGCGCGGCAAGCCAAATCCAAAGCGCGGCTGCGGCGTTTTGAGGAAATGTCCAGCGTGGAATACCAGAAACGCAACGAAACGCAGGAAATTTTCATCCCCGTGGCGGAGCGTCTGGGCGACAAGGTGATTGAATTCCGCAATGTCCGTAAATCTTTCGGCGACAAACTTTTGCTGGATCAGCTTTCTTTCACCATTCCGCCGGGCGCGATTGTCGGCGTCATCGGCCCCAATGGCGCGGGGAAATCCACGATTTTCAAAATGCTCACCGGGAAAGAAACGCCCGACGCGGGCGAAATTCTCATTGGCCCCACAGTCAAACTCGCCTACGTCGACCAGTCGCGCGATTGTTTGAACGGCGACAAGACCGTCTTTGAAGAACTCGCGGACGGCGCGGACGTCCTCACTATCGGCAAATTCGAGATCCCCAGCCGCGCCTATATCGGGCGATTCAATTTCAAGGGCGCGGATCAGGGCAAGCAAGTCGGCAGCCTTTCCGGCGGCGAACGCGGGCGCCTGCACCTCGCAAAAACCCTTATGGCGGGCGGCAATACGCTCCTTCTCGACGAGCCTTCCAATGACCTCGACGTGGAAACCCTGCGCGCCCTGGAAGACGCGCTGCTGGAATTCGCGGGCGTGGCGCTTGTCATTTCCCATGACCGCTGGTTTCTTGACCGCATCGCCACCCATATTCTCGCCGCGGAGGGCGATTCCCAATGGACCTTCTTTGCGGGAAACTATCAGGAATATGAGGCGGACAAGAAAAAGCGCCTGGGCGAAGAAGGCGCGAAACCCAAACGCATCCGCTACAAGCCCGTCACGCGCTGAACGCGGCGTCTGCTTTTGCGCGAATCGCTATAAACCCGCGCAAGAAAAAACCCCGGCGTTTTGATTTGCCGGGGTTTTTGTTCTCGGTTTCCGCGCCTCTTCCTACACCTTGAAGCGCGCGATGGTCGACGACACCTCGCCCGCCAGCTGCTCCAGCCTCTTCGCACCGGACGCCGTCTCCTCCG
>JAIRPW010000007.1 GCA_031256795.1 Zoogloeaceae bacterium
CAATTGCTGACCCATGCCGGAAGTATCAGCCACGAGCAGGCGGTTGAAAAAGCGCGGACAGAATATACAAAGTATCAGGCTCGGACCCTAAGCGATGCGGAGAAACAATATCTCGCCAGCCTTAAAAATGTTTGCAAAGAAATCGAAATTACCAAAGGAAAGTCATGATAAAAAAACTATTTTTACCGACCGAAAAAGAATTACAAGCTGTAATTGCCAGACAAAAGAAAATACTGGCTATTTAATTTCACAATCTTCAATAAATGACATTCTTTTTTGCGCCGAATTTTTCCGTTTAGGACGCTCGCTTTTGATGATGATGGAAATCTTGAACCAATTCCTGAAACGAGAGGTTCAGGTTTGGACGATCAAAGACAACTACCGGCTAGGGATGGACGTCGGTTTAAAAGCGCTTGCGCTTGCTTTTGCGCTCACCGCAGAAATTGAGCGCAATCTGGCGTCGCAGCGTACAAAAGAGGCGCTTGCCAGAAAGCGCGCGGCGGGCGTTGTGCTGGGACGCCCGAAAGGACACAAAAGCGCGCGGGTAAAACCTATCGGAAAAGAGGAGGAGATCGCGCGTCTTTCCGCGCGCGGACTTTCCCAGACAAAAATCGCGCGAAAGCGGAAAGTCCATCGTTGGACGCTGGCAAAATTTCTGCGGGAGTAAGCTACAGGACGGGCGCGAGCCATTTTTCCGCTTCGTTTCGCGGAATTCCCTGACGCTTTGCCCAATCGTCCAGCTGATCCGCGCCAATTTTCGGAATCGCGAAATATTTTGCCGCCGGGTGCGCGAGGTAAAAACCGGCAACCGACGCGGCAGGCGTCATGGCGCAGGATTCCGTAAGCGTCATGCCCAGACGCCGCTCCGCTTCCAGAATGCGGAAAATTTCCCGCTTGGCGCTGTGATCAGGACAGGCCGGATACCCCGGCGCGGGGCGGATGCCCGCGTAAGCCTCGGCAATCAGCGCGTCATGCGTCAGCGACTCATCGGGCGCGTAGCCCCAATGGCGCGCGCGCACCTCATGGTGCAGAAATTCCGCCGCCGCCTCGGCCAGACGGTCCGCCAGCGACAGCAAAAGAATGCGCCGATAATCATCCCGCTCCGCCTCAAATTGCGCGCGCTTGCCCTCCATGCCCAGACCCGCCGTGACCGCGAATAATCCCGCCCAGTCCGCCACGCCGCTTTTTTTGTCGGCGACAAAATCCGCGAGCGCGAGATTGCGCCGATCAGGCGGCTGTTTATGCTGCTGGCGCAGACCTGCCCAGCAGCCTAGTTTCACCGTGCGGCATTCGTCCGCGTAAAAAATAATGTCTTCCGCGTCCCGCGCGGCGGGCAAGAGCGCAAATACGCCCCTGGCGGTCAGCCAGTTCTCCGCAATAATCTGTTCCAGCATCTGCCGCGCGTCCGCGTACAGCGCGCGGGCAGTTTCCCCGACAGCGGCGCTCTCCAGAATGGCGGGGAAACGCCCCGCCAAACTCCAGCTCTGAAAAAACGGAGTCCAGTCAATGAATTCCGCGAGCGCCGAAAGCGAAAAATGGATTTCCCGTATTCCGGTTTGCGCGGGCTGGCGAGGGGTATATCCCTCTGTCCAGACAAAGCCATTGGCGCGCGCCTCGGAAAGGCTCACCAGCGTGATATTTTTTTTCCGGCTGTACTCTTCGCGCAGACGCGCCTGCTCCTGGCTGATTTCCGCGCGATAGGCTTCCCGGCGCTCGTCCGAAAGAAGGCGCGCGACTACGTTCACCGCGCGGGAAGCGTCCGGCACATGCACGACTACGCCGCGATAGCGCGGCGCGATTTTAAGCGCGGTATGGGCGCGGGAAGTTGTCGCGCCGCCAATCAGAAGCGGAATATCCATGTTCTGCCGCTCCATTTCCGCCGCGATATGGCTCATTTCTTCCAGAGACGGCGTAATAAGGCCGGAAAGCCCGATGGCGTGAGCGCCGTGTTCCTTTGCCGCGGCCAGAATGCGCTCGCAGGGAATCATCACGCCCAGATCAATGACCTCGTATCCATTACAGCCCAGCACCACTCCGACGATATTTTTCCCGATGTCATGCACGTCGCCTTTGACGGTAGCGATGAGGATTTTTCCCTTGCTCGCCGCGCCGCTCTTTAATTTTTCCGCCTCAATATAGGGAATCAGCACGGCGACCGCCTGTTTCATGACCCGCGCGGATTTTACGACTTGCGGCAGGAACATTTTTCCCGCGCCGAAACGATCCCCCACCGTATTCATGCCGCGCATCAAGGGGCCTTCAATAATGCGGATCGGCGGTTTGCCTTCGCGCTCCATTTGCTGCCGGACCGCTTCGGTGTCCTCCGCGATAAAGTCAGCGACGCCATGAACCAGAGCGTACTCCAGGCGTTCTTCCAGCGGCGCGTCGCGCCAGGCCAGGGCGGAGACGTTCGCCGTTTTTGCGCGCGCGTCTTTCACGCCTTGCGCAAACTCGACCAGAGCCTCTTCCGCGTCGGGGTGACGGTTCAGAATCGCGTCTTCGGTTTTTTGCCGCAATTCGGCGGGAAGCTCGTCGTAGACGCCCAGCATTCCGGCGTTGACGATCCCCAGCGAAAGTCCGGCGCGGATGGCGTGGTACAAAAAGACCGTGTGAATGGCTTCGCGCACCGTATCATTGCCGCGAAAGGAAAAGGAAACGTTGGAGACGCCGCCGGAAACCTGCGCGTGAGGCAGGTTCGCGCGAATCCAGCGCGTCGCCTCAATAAAGTCCAGCGCGTAAGGCACGCGCGGCTCCATTCCCGTGGCGATGGCGAAAATATTGGGATCGAAAATAATGTCTTCCGCCGGAAAACCGTGCGCGACAAGAAGCCGGTAGGCGCGCTCGCAGATGGCGGTTTTGCGGGAAAAGCTGTCCGCCTGCCCTTCTTCGTCAAAGGCCATGACGACAACTGCCGCGCCGTAATTCCGGGCAAGCCGGGCCGCGCGCAGGAATTTTTCTTCGCCTTCTTTCAGGGAAATGGAATTCACAATTCCCTTGCCCTGAAGATTTTTCAGGCCGGTCTCAATGACTTCCCAGCGCGAGGAATCCACCATGACCGGAACGCGGGCAATGTCCGGCTCGGCGGCGACAAGGCGCAGAAATTTTTCCATGGCCGCCGCAGAATCCAGCATGGCCTCGTCCATATTGACGTCAATCACCTGCGCGCCGTTTTCTACCTGCTGGCGCGCGACGGTCAGCGCCTCGTCAAAGCGCGATTCCAGAATCATGTTGGCGAACGCGCGCGAGCCGGTCACGTTGGCGCGTTCTCCCACGTTCACAAAAAGACTGTCCGCGCCGATATTGAACGCTTCCAGACCGGCAAGCCGCAGCCGCGGCGGGATTTCCGGTTTCTTGCGCGGCGCGCGTCCCTGAAGCGCCCGGTCAAGCGCGGCGATATGTTCGGGCGTAGTGCCGCAGCAGCCGCCGGCGATATTGAGGAATCCTTGTCGCGCCCAGTCCGCGAGTTCTTCCGCAAGCTGCTCCGGGGTTTCGTCATAGCCGCCGAAAGCGTTGGGCAGTCCCGCGTTGGGATGCGCCGAAATAAAGGCGTCGCATACGCGGGATAGCTCTTCAATATGCGGACGCATATCCTTCGCGCCCAGAGCGCAGTTCAGGCCGAACGACAGGGGGCGAATGTGCGCCAGCGAATTCCAGAACGCTTCCGGCGTTTGTCCAGAAAGCGTGCGCCCGGAAGCGTCGGTGATGGTTCCGGAAATCATGACCGGCCAGCGGCGGCCTTCGCGTTCAAAAAAACGTTCCAGCGCAAAGAGCGCGGCTTTGGCGTTTAAGGTATCGAAAACCGTCTCGACGAGCAGGATGTCCACGCCGCCTTCCGCAAGGCCGCGGATGGCCTCGTCGTAAGCGGCGGCCAGCTCGTCAAAACTGACGTTGCGGCAGCCGGGGTCGGCGACATCCGGAGAAATGGAGGCGGTGCGCGCGGTCGGTCCCAGAACGCCCGCGCTAAAGCGCGGCTTTTCAGGGGTGCGCGCGGAAAACTCCGCGCAGATTTCCCGCGCGATTCTGGCGCCGGCCAGATTGATTTCAAAGGTTAAGGGCGCAAGACCGTAATCCGCCTGGGAAATGGCGGTGGCGTTGAACGTGTTGGTTTCCACAATGTCCGCGCCCGCCGCCAGATACTGGCTATGAATATCGCGGATGACGTCCGGGCGGGTGAGGTTCAAAAGGTCATTGTTTCCCTTGACGTCCTGCGGATGCGCGGCGAAGCGCGCGCCGCGGAAATCCGTCTCGGAGAGATCGCGCCGCTGAATGAGCGTACCCATCGCGCCGTCAAGAATCAGTAAGCGATTTTCAAGAAGGCGGGTGAGTTCCTGGGTTCGGTCGGCAGACATGGCGAGGCGGGGAAGAAAAAGGACGCCGGAAGTGTACAGCAAGAAATTGACGGCGCGCCAAAAGCGCTCCGGGTCGCAGAGGAGGCCAAATTGGTGCGCGCGCGGCGGCGCTGCACGGAATTGGTGCGATGATTCCAGAAAATATGCGTTCGCAAAGGGGGAAAATCGGCGGGATTGTCTTTTTAACTGTTTTTTATCAATAACTTATTGAATGTGGCGTCTTTTTTGCGAGGAGGAGAGCGCAAACAAAGGCGGTTTCCCTTTTTACTTTTTGCTCGGAGGATCTTTCATGAGGCGTCAGGCATTCCTTAAAACGGTTCTTGCGGCAGCCGTTTTCCCTTTTGCGATATTTTTCGCGCCCGCGAAAGCCGCCGATCAAGAAACGATCAAGGTGGGGATACTGCATTCGCTTTCCGGGACGATGGCGATTTCAGAGACCGTGCTGAAAGACGTCGCGCTGATGGCGATTGAGGAAATCAACGCGAAAGGCGGCGTTCTCGGTAAGAAACTTGCGCCTGTCGTCGTTGATCCCGCCTCCAATTGGCCGCTGTTCGCGGAAAAAGCCAAGCAGCTTATTTCGCAGGACAAGGTTGCCGTGGTTTTTGGCTGCTGGACGTCCGTTTCTCGTAAGTCGGTGCTGCCGGTTTTTGAAGAGCTGAACGGTCTGCTTTTCTATCCGGTTCAGTACGAGGGGGAAGAGCTTTCCAAAAACGTGTTTTATACCGGCGCGGCGCCGAATCAGCAGGCGATTCCCGCTACGGAATATTTGATGTCTGAGGATGGCGGCGGCGCGAAACGGTTTGTGCTGCTCGGCACGGATTACGTGTATCCGCGCACAACCAATAAAATTCTGCGCGCTTTTCTGAAAAGCAAAGGCGTGGCGGACGCGGACATTATGGAAGCGTACACGCCCTTCGGGCATGGCGACTATCAAACCATTATTGCCAGCATCAAAAAATTCGCTTCCGCCGGAAAGAAAACTGCGGTGATCTCCACGATTAACGGAGACTCCAATGTGCCGTTCTATAAGGAACTGGGCAATCAAGGTCTCAAGGCAACAGACGTGCCTGTAGTGGCGTTTTCCGTGGGCGAGGAAGAATTGCGCGGCGTTGACGCCAAACCGCTGGTAGGGCATCTGGCATCGTGGAATTATTTCATGAGCCTGAAAAACGAGAAGAACGACGCTTTCAAGAAAAAGTGGGCGGATTATGCCAGGGCGAAGAAATTGCCCGGCGTCTCCAAACCCTTGACGAACGACCCGATGGAAGCTACCTATATCGGCGTCCACATGTGGGCGCAAGCGGCGGCTAAAGCTGGTTCAGTGCAGACCGACAAAGTCATTGCCGCGATGGCGGGACAGACTTTCGCCGCGCCCGACGGCTTTACGGTGAAGATGGATGAAAAGAATCATCACCTGCATAAACCCGTATTCGTAGGCGAAATCCGTCCTGACGGGCAGTTTGACATTGTCTGGAAAACATCCGGCCCCATCAGAGCGCAGCCCTGGAGTCCCTTTATCGCGGGCAACGAAAAGAAAAAGGACGAGCCTTCCGGTCGTTCCAAATAAATTGCCATGAAAACTCGCCGCACCGGGCGTTAACGGGGCGGCGAACAGAACGGGAAAGCAGGAAAAGTCATGGTTTTTCGCTCATTGCGCGCGTCTTTGCTGTTGTGCGCGGCTTTTTTAGCGCAATCCGCCTTTGGCGTTACGGACCTGTCGCAGCTTGCGGACGGCGACAGCGCGGGAAAAATCACCGCGCTACGGCAGATTGCCGCGCAAGGCGACATGTCCGCGCTGCCCGCGCTGGAGGCTTTACAAAATGGCGCGCTTTATGTCGTTTCGCCAAAAGACGGAAAAACGCGGATTCTGATCGCGGACGCTACGGGCGCGGTGATGGACGCCGCGACGGGCGAACATTTGCCCGCTTTGCCCGACGCCGCGGAATCCGTCACGATGAACAATCGTGTTCGCGGCGCGCTGGATGTGACGCTAGCCGCGTTGCGTTTGACCTCCGAGGACGCGGAGACAAGGCTTCAGGCGATCCGCGCTCTGAAAAATAACCCGGAGGAAAAATTGCTGCCTCTTCTGGAGGCGGCGCTTGCAAAGGAACGCGATACGGAAATCGCCATGCGCGTCAGGGCTGTCCGCGCCTTGATTCTGTTGAGAAGCCCGGAGGAAAAGGAGCGTCTGGCTGCGGTTCGGACACTGGGCAAAGGCAGCGATCCCGCGACTTTGCCGCTTTTGCGCCCGTTGTTTGTCCGGGATGCGCAGGGGCGTTTCCTGGAACCGGACGCGCGTATCCGGGCGGCGGCGCGGCAAGCGGTAAGCGCCATTGAAGGGCGGGTTCAGGCGGGAGAGACGCTCAAACGCCTCTTTGAGGGCGTTTCGTTGGGCAGTATTTTGCTACTGGCGGCGCTGGGGCTGGCGATTACCTATGGATTGATGGGCGTCATCAATATGGCGCACGGGGAACTGATCATGATCGGCGCTTACGCCGCTTATGCGACTCAGACAGTCACGCAGCGCGATTTGCCCATGTTGTCGGACATCTGGCTGTGGCTAGCCATTCCGGTTTCTTTTTTGTCTGCGGCGGCGGTGGGCGTTTTGATGGAACGCCTCGTCATCCGCCGTCTGTACGGTCGTCCTCTGGAAACATTGCTTGCCACCTGGGGGATCAGTTTGCTTTTGATTCAATTGGTGCGGACAGTTTTCGGGCAGCAGAATGTAGCGGTAGAAAATCCGCTCTGGCTATCCGGAGGGCTGGAGATTGTCGGCGCTCAGATTCTGCCCTGGAATCGCGTCGCGCTGATCGCGTTCGTGGCGTTGATGCTGGCTGCCGTAGCGATTCTGCTTGCCAAAACCCGTTTGGGGCTGTTCATTCGCGCCGCTACCCAAAATCGCCCCATGTCGCGCTGCATGGGAGTGCCGACCCGCCGGGTTGACAGCCTGGCTTTCGGTCTGGGCGCGGGGCTGGCGGGACTTGCGGGATGCGCGCTGTCGCAGATTGGCAATGTCGGTCCTGAACTGGGGCAGGGTTATATCGTAGATTCGTTCATGGTAGTGGTGGTGGGCGGAGTCGGACAAATCGCGGGCGCGGTATTTGCTGCGCTGGGGTTGGGAATCCTGTCCAAATTCATTGAGGGATTTGCGGGCGCGGTGCTGGCGAAAATCGCCATTTTGCTGTTGATCATTCTCTTTATCCAGAAGCGTCCGCAGGGCATTTTCGCCCTCAAGGGACGTTTTGCCGACGCCTGAAAGGAATGCGCCGTCATGCATGACACGCTGCTTTACCGTTTGCTGGGAAAGAAAGGCTGGATTGCGCTCGCGGGTTTTTTATTCGCGGCTTTGGTTCTGACGCCGGTTTGCGCGCTCGTTTTTTCCGAAGGACATGCTCTGCATTTGCCGATGTACTGGGTGAGCTTGCTTGGCAAAATCATGTGTTTTGCCATCGTGGCGCTGGCGATGGATTTGATTTGGGGGTACGCGGGAATTTTGAGCCTGGGGCATGGCCTCTTTTTCGCGCTGGGCGGATACGGGATGGGCATGTATTTGAT
>JAIRPW010000042.1 GCA_031256795.1 Zoogloeaceae bacterium
CGGGCCCGCGGGCGCCGGCCCCCCCCCCCGCCGGCCCCGCCCCGCCGGGCGCCCCGCCCGCCCCCGGCCCCCCGCCCCCCCCCCCCCCCCCCCCCCCCCCCCCCCAAGACCGACATCATTCATTCCATACGCGCTTCACAAAACGCGGATTCTATACAAAAACCCCGCAAAAATCCGTTGCCTTCACGCAAGGCGGGTTACTCTATTTCCGGAAGTTTGTCATGCCAGTAGCGCGCGAATTCTTCCCTTGCGCGTTTGACCTCGACGCCCTTTGCGTCCAGCGTCAGGCGCAGAGCGCCATCCCGATCCGTGCGCAGCGCGGTCGCGCCCAGCAACGCATAGCGCGCCTCAGTTTCCGGATGCGGATGCCCATATCGGTTGCGATACCCTGCGGAAAAAATCACCCAGTCCGCGCCGACAGCCGCAACGAACGGCAGGGACGACGATGTGCGGCTGCCGTGATGCGGCGCCAGCACAACTTCCGCCGCCAAATCGGGAAGCGCGTCGCGCAGCAGCCGGCGTTCCTCCCGCTTGCCAATATCGCCAGTCAGCAGAACCCGCCCGCCCGCCGCCGTGATTTTGAGTACACAACTATCGCCGTTGCCGCCGCGCAGCAATTTTTCTTCCGGCGGATGCAAAAACACAAAGCGCACGCCGTCCCATTCCCATTGCCGCAATCCGCCCCGCTTCGCCGCGCGCCCGCATAACCGGCTCCCCGGAAGCTCCGGCCAGGAAGATACGACGAGGTCAATTGGCAAAGCCGCCTTGAGGCTTTCCCAGCCGCCCGCGTGATCGTCGTCGCGGTGCGAAAGCACCAGCGCGTCAAGACGCGCAACGCCAAAAGCGGCAAGATGCGGCAATACAACGCGGCTAGCCGCGTCCTGCCCTGTCGCGGGCGCGGCTTTCTCCGCGCGCGCGCCGCGGTCATAGCTAGGCCCCGCGTCGTATAGCAAGCGGCGCCGCGCGGTTTCCAGCAGGACCGCCTGCCCTTGCCCGACGTCGAAAACAGTCATTCGCAGCGCGCCCTCCGGCAAGGACGGCGGCGGAACCCGAAACAGCAGCGGAAAAAACAGGAAAATACCGCTTATTTTTCCCGGTATGCCGCGCGGCAAAAACAAGACGAAAAACCCCGCGACCGCCAGCAATACCGCCCACGCGGGCGCGGCGGGCGGCGTCCATTGCGGCGCGTTTGCCAGAACCCCCAAGAACAAAAGCATCGGCGTCAGCAGCGTCTGCGCGATCCAAAGCAGCAGACCCGCCAGCGGCGGCAGCCAGACAAAAGCGGCGGCAAGCAGCGCCAAAGGCGTGACGATCAGGCCAATCCAGGGAATCGCCAGCACGTTGGCAAAAGGAGAAATCAGCGGAAAACGCTGAAAGAAAAAGAGAAGCAAAGGCAATGTCATGCACGTCGCCGCCCATTGCGTCATGAAAAAGAGGCGCAATTTGCGGAAAAAGCGCAGACCGCCCGACGTTTCCTCCTGCGCGCCCTGATGCTGTCCCGCCCAGGCCAACGCGGCGACAAGCACGAAAGAAAGCCAGAATCCAGCGGCCAAAACCGCCCAGGGGTCGTACAGCAAAACCAGCGAGAGCGCCAGCAGCAATACTCGCGCGAAGCTGACGCGGCGGCGCAGCAGCAAAGTAAAGGCAACCAGAGAAAGCATGATGAGCGCGCGCTGCGCGGGAATGCCCAGACCTGACATAAGCGCATAGCCCGCCGCCGCCAGCGCCCCGCCCAAAACCGCCGCGTGCGGCGCGGGAAAGCAAAGACAAAGGCGCGCGCTTCTTTTCCAGAGACCGCCCAGCAAAAAAGCCGCGAGCGCGGCCACCAGCGTTACGTGCAGGCCAGAAATCGCCAGTAAATGCGCCGTACCGGTGCGCGTAAATCCTTGCCATTCTTCTGGCGTAAGCGCGCGCTGATCCCCCAGGGTCAGCGCCAGCAGGATATTCGCGCCGGACGCCGTTTCCGCCCCCGGAAGAAGAGCGCGCAGACGATCGCGTCCTTCGCCGCGCAGACGGTGCACCGCGCGCATGGGCGGCCAAAAAGAAACGCCCTGGTACGCCGGCGCGGGCGCCGCGCGAACATATCCCGTCGCCCGCAATCCCCGCTCCAGAAGCCATGCCTCATAATCCGCGCCGCGCGGATTCACCGAGCCATGCGGACGCTTCAGGCGCAGCGTGTATTCCCAGCGATCGCCTGCCTGCGGAACCATGAGCGTTCCGGCCGCGTTCCCGCCCTTCGGAAAACCGCGCGTATAGAAGGTGATCCAAAGACGCCGGGGGAAATCGGCAAGCGCGGCGCTCTCCTCCGGGGAGAGCGCGCGATCCGCCGCCCAGACTTCCTCCACCTCGAATACAAAGCGCGCGCCGCGCGAAAAGACCGCGGGCAGAGAAGCCACTACGCCGCGCACACGCACATCCCGGCTTTCCAGCGATTCGGGAAGGCGTTCCGCAAGGCGGACGTCCGCGCGCAAAGCCGCGTAGACAAAGCCGACGCCGATTCCGCCCGCGATAAAAAGCGCCGCGCGCGACAGCGCCGTCAAAAGGCCGGGGCGCGCGCTTTGCAATTTCCACGCGGCAGCCAACGCGGCAAACGCAAGGAAAGACAATAGGACAACGCGCGGAAAATCCGGCAAGGCGGCCTGAGATTGCAGAACCAGAACGCCGCCCGCAAAGGCCGGGAGAAACAGGCCGACGCCTTTATCCGCGCATAGACCGGCGGCGGCTTCGCGTATCGGCATAGCCTAGACAGGCACGGGCATTCAGCGCGGGAGCGATCGCGCGTCAAGCAATACGCCGTCCGACAGGCGAAGCACGCGGTCCATGCGGCAGGCCAGCTCTATATCATGCGTGACGACAATCATGCCGGCGCGGCGTCTTTGCGCTTCGCGCGCCATGAGCGCAAAGACTTGCGCGGCGGTGCGGCTGTCCAGGTTTCCCGTAGGCTCGTCCGCGAGCAAAAGGGCGGGTTCGGCAGCCAGGGCGCGCGCGACCGCGGCGCGCTGACGCTCCCCGCCGGAAAGTTCGCCGGGGCGATGGGTCAGACGTTCGCCTAAGCCCACTGCCGTCAGCGCCTCTTTTGCCCGCAGACGCGCCTCTTTGCCCGGAATCCGGCGGATCATGAGCGGCATAGCCACGTTGTCAAGCGCGGAAAATTCCGGCAAAAGATGATGAAATTGATAGATGAAACCCAAATGCCGGTTACGCCAGCGGCTGCGCGCGGCCTCTGGCATTTTGGAGATTTCCTCGCCCATGAGAAAAACTTCGCCCTGATCCGGGGACTCCAGGCCGCCCAGAAGATGCAGCAACGTACTTTTGCCAGAGCCGGAAGCGCCGATAATCGCCAGCGACTCGCCCGCGCCGAGACGGAATGTAATCCCTGAAAGCACCGGCACTTCGCTCTTGCCCTGCAAAAACGATTTTTTCAGCGCGCGGCATTCCAGCGCGGGCGCGGATTCCGGGCGCACCGCGTCACTCATAGCGCAGCGCCTCGGCAGGCTGCAAACGCGCCGCCCGCCAGCTTGGGTAGAGCGTAGCGGCAAGCGCGAGCGAAAACGCGAAAAGGCCGATCTGCCAGACTTCGTCCCAATGCAGGTCAGACGGAAGATCCTGGATCATATAGACGTCCTTGGCCAGAATTTTCATGCCCGCCAGACTTTCGACAAACGCGACCGCCGCGTCAATGTTGAGCGCGAGCAGCACCCCGCCGGTCACGCCCAGCGCGAGACCGATTGCGCCCGTAACCGCGCCCTGCAGAATAAAAATCGCCGAAATGCTCGCGGGGCGCGCGCCCAGAGTCCGCAAAATCGCGACGTCCGCTTCTTTTTCGGCGACGGTCATGACCAGGGTGGAAATCAGGCTGAACGCGGCTACCAGCACGATGAGCGAGACGATAATGGTCATCATGGTTTTTTCGATCTGCACGGCGCGGAAAAAATTGGCGTGGCTCATGGTCCAGTCCGCGACGTAAAAATCGGACGGGAATTTTTGGGAAAGCGTCTCGCCGATTTCCCGCGCCAGACGCGGCGCGGAGAAAAGGTCGCGCGTCTTGACGCGCAGACCGCCCGCCTCCGCCTCCAGCCGATAGAGTTTTTGCGCGTCCGCGATATGAAGGAGCGCCAGCGCGCCGTCGTATTCGCTCATGCCCATTTCAAAGACGCCCCGCACGGTAAAGGCTTTCAGGCGCGGCGCCATGCCCACGGCGGTCATGACGCCCTGCGGCGCGATCAGCGTGACTTTGTCCCCCAGAGAAAGCCCCAGCGCGCGCGCGAGATCCGCCCCCAGCACGATACCGAATTCCCCCGGCGCGAGCGCCGAGAGCTTGCCCGCGCGCATCCGCGCGGAAAAGTCCGAAACGCCGCGCTCCAGGGAGGGCGCCACGCCGCGAACCATCACGCCGCGCGCCATGCCGCCTGTCATGAGCATTCCCTGCCCCTCAATGTAGGGCGCGACGGCGACCACTTCTTTGTGTTTGGAAACTTCCCGCGCCAGCGCCCGCCAGCCGTTCAGCGACGGCGAATTCCCTTCAATTTGCAGATGCGAGACGACGCTTAAAATCCGGGAGCGAATTTCCTTCTGGAATCCGTTCATCACCGAAAGCACGACAATCAGCGCCATAACGCCCAGCGCCATACATACAATGGAGCTGAACGAAATGAAGGAAATGAAATGGTTGCGTCTTCGCGCGCGAAGATACCGCAAGCCGATGAGAATTTCGTAAGGAAATGACAAAGGGAAAAAAGCCGGAAAAATCATGCGTAACCAGGAAAGGCGCATGATAAAACAAGTTTTCTGAAAAGGCGTTTTCTTTTGCGCTCTCTGTTACAATGCGCCGCTTTCTGATCGCCCTTTCATGTACAGGGATAAGGGCGCGGAATGCCAAAAGCCGTTTTTCCGTGTATCCGGGAAAATTTTATCAAGATTGATTATTCCCGGTTTTTTACTATTGAGAGGAATCGTTATGGACCGTTACGGTATTTTCGTGGACGCGGGTTATTTTTTTGCCGCTGGCGCGCAGGCTGCCTCCAAGCAGCATGTTTCGCGCCGTCAGGTGACGCTGAAATCTTCTCCCGACGCCATGATTTCTGACTTGTGTTCCAAGGCGGGGAGAATCGTAGACAACATCCCGCTTTTGCGCACCTACTGGTACGACGCGACGCCCGGCTCCAGGCTCACGCCGGAGCAAATCAGCATCGCCATGCTGCCGGGGGTGAAGCTGCGGATTGGCGTCCTTAATAACTTTGGCCGGCAAAAGGGCGTGGATTCCCTGATCGTCAATGACATCATTGATCTCGCGCGCAACCGCGCCATTGTCGACGCGGTGCTGATGACCGGGGACGAAGACCTGAAGCTGGCCGTGCAGGTGGCGCAGTCCTTTGGCGTGCGCGTGCATATTCTGGGCTGCGGCGACTTGTCCCGCAACATGAGCGAGTATCTGCAAATGGAGGCGGATTCCGTCAGCGTTCTGGAGGATCGCTGGTTTGCGAGCCACCTCAACATCAATCTGGACATGCCCTCCTATGGCGCGCCGTACTACCCCCCCGCGGATGGGCGGACGGACGGCGGGCTTCCCCGCGACCCGTATGACGAAGAGGAATTCAATGAGGCGGTGGAATCCGCGATTCAGGAAATTTTCTCCACGATGTCCGGGGATCAGATGCAGCATCTGGACCAGCATTTCGCGTATCAGACTTTTGTGCCGACGGAGTATGACCGCCGTCTGGTCGGAACCGTAGCCGCCAAATTAAACGGCCGGAAGCTGTCGCTGGAAGAAATGCGCGGTCTGCGCGGACAATTCATGAACGCGGTGCGCGTCCGCAACGGCGATCAATGGCCGTCGGCGAAAGAGGAAGAAAGCTGCCCGGACGCCTAAAAACTGCGGCGCGTCCGCGCTCTTTCCCGCGAACGGCGACCGCAAGGCCGCCGTTTTTGTCGTTTGCGTCCTTCACGCAAGAAAAACAAAAGACGAAAAAAAACCGGGAGGCTTTCGCCTCCCGGAGTTTCTCGTCTTTGAGAAAGAGAACCGCGACTGATTTTCCGTAAGCGGAAATCAGAAATCGTGTTTCAGGCCAAACTGGAAGCCTTTGCGGTAATAGCCGGTCAGCTGTCCAACATAGCCGTCGCCAGCAGCATCGCGCGTATCATACGCACCACCGAAACCGGTGCTGTTGGTGGCGTCGGCAATGCTCGTGGCACGTCCATCATCATTCTTGATCGCGGCATAGGCGAAGTAGAAGTTGGTGCGCTTGGAGAGGCTATAGGTATAGCCCAGAGCGTACTGACGCGCTTTGTCGCTGCCATTTCCAAGTCCGCTCAGCTTGGACTGATTGAAAGAGGCCTGCACCGCATGCTTGCCGAACGGCACGGAAACGCCCAGCATCCAGCTCTTCAGCTTCAGATTGTCAAGACCAAAGGCGTCGTCGCTCACTTTGAAAGTGTCATAGAAAGCGGAGACCTTGGCCGCGCCGAAGTCATACGCGCCGCCAATCGCCCATTGTTTCAGCTTGGTATCAACTTCTTTGAGCTTGACTTGCTGGTAAACCACACCGACGTCCAGAGGACCATTGGTGTAACGCGGCAGAATGGTATAAACCCGGGCGTCGCCGACGTTGCCGACATTTTCTTCGCCGATACCATTGGTGGCGTAAGCCGCCGTCACGTTAAAGCCGCTGAAAGTCGGGGAAACATAGGCCACGGCGTTGGAAACACGATCTACGTCCGCCAGAGGGGTGCCGATGTTCAGGGCGTCCGTGTCATTGAATGTGTTGCGGTAAGAACCCACGGTGCCCGCGCTGAAGGGATCCAGGGCGGAGAGGAAACCGTGACGCGGGGCGACCAGACGGCCCGCAATCGCCGTACCCCAGGAACCCGTTAGGCCCAGGAACGCTTGTTCGGCCAGGAAGTTGCCGTTTTGCGCGCCGGTGTCATTTTGGAAACCGGCTTCCAGCACGAAGAGGGCTTTGTTGCCGTTGCCCAGGTCTTCCACGCCCTTGAAACCAATCAGGGAATCCGCAGACTGACCGGCGTTGATGGCGTTTTTGGATTTCACATGGTTTTTGTAGCCATAGGCGGGACCGGTAGGCGTACCACCTACATATTCAGTTTCCGTTCCGAAAGCCTTTCCACCGCTAAAGTGGGAAAAGCCGACGTCGACCGTGCCGTAGATGGTGACGTTGGATTGCGCGAAAGCCGCGCCGGAGGCCAGAGCGGCCACGGCCAGCGCGATAGAGGTTTTCTTGAATTGCGTCATGTAAAACTCCTTGGTGATGAAAAACATTTATGTTTGTAGAAAACGCGAATGGAAATCCCGCGTATTTCAGCGGCTTATATTAAATGCCCCAAAAATGACAGCAAGCGTTTTCCGCGCCTCTTTGCGCATAAACCCAAAAAATGTCGCGCGCAAACAACAGAAATGACAAAAAACAACGGATACGCGACGGTTCCTCCCGCTTGCCGCCGCCAGCGGCGCCCAAAAGGGCGGCTCCCGGAAAAAATACTCAAGACGCGGCGGATTTGGCCGATATAAAGAAGGCAAGGACAGGAAACACGGGAGATTCGTCATGGACACGGCAAGCCTCGCCCCGCTCACGCTGGCCGCAAAGCCGGAGCGCCGCCCTCTCCGGCGGCGGGCGGGACCGCGCCGCGCGCCGCCCGCCGAAGCCGTCCGCCCGGACTGCGTATATAGTCTGCCGGAATTGCTCCGGGAAACCTGCGGCCCGCAAAAAGACGGCGAAACGGCGGACGGCGAGACGCCCGACGATCAAAAAGAAGAAAAGACGGCTCCGGCAGACGTCTCTCCCGCAGGGAAAACCGCCCGCGGCCTCGCGGAGTCCCTGCGGCGGCAAGACCCCGCCCTTTTGCGGCGTCTCCTCAAACCCGCCTTGCCGCACGGCATTTTGACCTGGGCATAAATCGCGGACAAAGATCGGCGGGATCGCCCGGAATGACGCGGTTTTTTCGGGCGCGTGCCTTACAATGCGCATTCTCTTTCTTTTGAGCGGAAACGGCATGTGGGGTCAGCTGCGTGAGGATATTCACTCTGTGTTCGGGCGCGATCCGGCCGCGCATTCGTTCTGGGAAGTCCTGACCACCTATCCGGGCATTCACGCCCTTCTCTTCCACCGCCTCGCGCACCGGCTGTGGAACTGGCGCTTGCTTTGGCTTGCGCGGGTTGTCGCCTGGTTTGGGCGCGGACTGACCGGCATTGAAATTCACCCCGCCGCCCGCATCGGACGCCGCTTTTTCATTGATCACGGCATGGGCGTCGTTATCGGCGAGACCGCCGTCATCGGCGATGACGTGACCCTCTACCACGGCGTTACGCTGGGCGGCACTTCCTGGAAACAAGGCAAACGCCACCCCAATCTGGGCAATCACGTCGTAGTCGGCGCGGGCGCGAAAGTGCTGGGTCCCATCACCATCGGCGACGGCGCGAGAATCGGCTCCAACGCCGTCGTTACCCGCGACATGCCGCCCGGAACCACCGCCATCGGCATTCCGGCGCGCATCTTGGACGAACACGAAAAAAGCGCGCGGCACGATTTTTCCGCCTACGCCATCACGCGCGACCAAAACGATCCCTTCTCCGTCGCCCTGCACGGCCTGCTGGAACACGCGGCGGAAACCGACCGCCGCTTCGCGCTTTTGCTGAATCACCTGCGCGAAAAAGGATTTTCCTGCGACGACGCCGCAGAGTTTCAGGACGCCTTTGATCCTAAATACCTGAGTAAAATAGTTGACTAATATTCATCCCATCGCTATAAAGCGCAAACCCTACTAAAACACTATGAATTAGGAGACGCCATGCGCTTGACCACAAAAGGACGTTTTGCCGTAACCGCGATGATGGACCTGGCTTTGCACGACCGGAAAATCGGCGACCCGGTTTCCCTCATGAGCATTTGTGAGCGGCAGAACATTTCCATTTCCTATATGGAGCAGCTTTTTTCCCGCCTGCGCCGGCACGGCCTGATTTCCAGCGTGCGCGGGCCGGGCGGCGGCTATCATCTGGCAAGGCCAATGCCCAAAATTTCCGTCATTGACATCATTTATGCCGTCGACGAGCATCTGGACGCCACGCTGTGCGGCGGCGGCGAAAACTGCCACAACCAAACGCGCTGCATCACGCACGATCTGTGGTACGCCTTAAACCAGCAGATGCTGAACTATCTGCGTTCCGTGTCTTTGGGCGATCTCGTCGCCCAATACGCCAACCGGCAGGGCGGCGTTCTGCCGCCGCTCGCCAGTCCGGCGCGGCGCGGCAGAAATTTTCGGAACGCCGCGCCGAAAAGAAAACCGGAAGGCGCGCGCGACGCCGCCTGACTAACTCCCGCTTTGCTTTATGTCCCGCCTCGTCTATCTGGATTACAACGCGACCACGCCCGTGGATCCGCGCGCGCTTGAAGCCATGCTGCCCTGGTTTTCCTCGGAATACGGCAACGCCTCCAGCCGTCATGGATATGGCCGCGCGGCGCGGCAAGCGCTGGATACCGCGCGCGAGCAAGTCGCCGCCGCAGTCGGCGCGCGGCCCGCGCAGATTGTCTTCACGAGCGGCGGCAGCGAAGCCAATAACCTTTTTCTGAAAGGCGCGAACGCGGGAACGCGCCTTTCGCCGCGCGGCGCGAATCCGCCGCCGGTCGTCGCGGTCAGCGGCATTGAGCATCCCGGCGCGCTCAATGCCGCGCGCCAGCTATGCGGCCAGGGCTGGAAACTGCTCTGTCTGCCCGTGGATACGGCGGGAAAAGTCACGGAAGCGGGCGTTCTGGCCGCCGCGCGGGAAAACCCGGAGCGCTGGTCTGTCATGCTGGCCAACAACGAGACCGGCGTGCTGCAGGACGTCGCGCGGCTGGCGCGGCTGGCGGGCGAAACGCCGGAAAGGCCGGGATGGTTTCACTGCGACGCGGTACAGGCTTTCGGCAAAATTCCGCTGAATTTTCAGGAACTCAACGCGGCGGGCGTTCACGCGCTCACAATTTCGGCGCACAAAATCTACGGGCCGAAAGGCGCGGCCGCGCTTGTCATTGACAAGCGCCTGGACATAACGCCGCTCATCGCGGGCGGCGGACAGGAAAACGGCGCGCGTTCCGGCACGGAAAATATCGCCGCCATCGTCGGCTTTGGCCGCGCGGCGGAGCTGGCGGCAGAACATGTAACCAGCGCGCGCGCGCGCCTTCTGGCTTTGCGGGAACGCCTGGAACAAGGGCTTTCCGCGCTGGGCGCGACGCTTTTCGGCGCAGACGCGGCGCGTCTGCCCAATACCAGTTTTTTTGCCTTCGCGGGCATTGACGGCGAAACGCTGGTCGGACGGATGGACGAGGCCGGATTCGCCATCGCCAGCGGCTCGGCCTGCGCCAGCGCGAGCGCGGAGCCTTCGCATGTGCTGCTCGCCATGGGCGTCGCCGAACCGCTCGCGCGCGGCGCGGCGCGGGTAAGCCTGGGCGAGGCGACAACCGGGGAAGAGATAGACCGCTTTCTCGCGGCGCTGGCGCAGACCGTCTCCGACCTTCGCCGCTTAACCGCGCTGCGGCGCTGACAAATTCCCGCAAAAGAGCCCTTACGCTTCCCGCCGTTTTCGCCCCGACAGAACCTTACGGAGTTTTTATGACGTCCCCACGCCCCATTTATCTGGATTATTCCGCGACTACGCCCGTTGACCCGCGCGTCGCGGAAAAGATGATTCCCTATCTTACGAACGCCTTCGGCAATCCCGCTTCGCGCTCCCACGCTTTCGGCTGGGAGGCGGAGGCGGCGGTGGAGGCCGCGCGCGCGGAGGTCGCCGCGCTGGTCGGCGCCGACGCGAAAGAAATCATCTGGACCTCCGGCGCGACCGAGTCCGACAATCTGGCCATCAAAGGCGCGGCGCATTTCTATGGACAAGAGAAAGGGCGGCATCTCATTACCGTCAAGACGGAACACAAAGCGGTGCTTGACGTCATGCGGGAAATGGAGCGGCAGGGTTTTTCGGTCACGTATCTGGACGTGCGGGAAAACGGCCTGATGGATCTGGAAGCGTTTGCCGCCGCGCTGCGCCCGGATACCAGCCTCGTTTCCGTGATGCTGGTAAACAATGAAATCGGCGTCATTCAGCCTATAGAGGCCATTGGCGCGCTCTGCCGCGAAAAGGGCGTTCTGTTTCACGTTGACGCGGCGCAGGCCACCGGGAAAATCGCGATCGACCTTTCTGCTTTACCGGTGGATTTAATGAGCTTTTCCGCGCATAAAACCTATGGCCCCAAGGGGATTGGCGCGCTGTACGTCCGGCGGCGTCCGCGCGTGCGTCTGGAAGCGCAGATGCATGGCGGCGGGCATGAGCGCGGATTCCGCTCCGGAACGCTGGCCACGCACCAAATTGTCGGCATGGGCGAAGCGTTTCGTCTGGCGCGGGAGGAAATGGCGGCGGAAACCGCGCGCGTGCGCAAGCTGCGCGACCGGCTGCTCGCGGGAATTTCCGGGATGGAAGCGGTGTATGTCAATGGCGATATGGAAGCGAGAATCGCGCACAATCTGAACGTGAGTTTCGCCTATGTGGAGGGGGAATCGCTGATGATGGCGCTGAAGGAACTGGCGGTGTCCTCCGGCTCCGCCTGTACCTCGGCCAGTCTGGAGCCGTCCTATGTGCTGCGCGCTCTGGGGCGCGAAGACGAACTTGCGCACAGCTCCATCCGCTTTACTTTGGGACGCTTCACCACGGAAGCGGAAATTGATACCGCCGCCGCCCTTTTGCGCCGGCATGTCGGCAGACTGCGGGAGATGTCGCCGCTGTGGGAAATGGCCAAGGCCGGCATTGATCTCAAAGCCGTGCAATGGAGCGCGCGATGATCCAGATTGCCAAACCTTCCGCGCCGCCCGCCGCGCCGGTATTTCCCCTGTTCGCGCTGGGATTCCGCCCCTTTTTCCTCGCGGGCGCGGGATTCGGCGTTGTGGGCGTCGCGCTCTGGATTGCCGCGCTGCTCGGCGCGGCGCAGCCCGCCTTTCAGCCGTTGGGCGGCTGGCTGACATGGCATCGCCATGAAATGCCTTTTGGTTTCGCGCTGGCCATTGTCGCGGGATTTTCCCTCACGGCGATCCAGAACTGGACAGGACAGGCGAGCCTGAAAGGCGCGCCTTTGGCCGTACTCTGCGGGTTTTGGCTTTCGGCGCGGCTTTTCTGGCTGGGCGGCGCGCCCTGGGAATACGCTTTCGCGGCGGATTCCGCGTTTTTGCTGACGCTGGCCTGCGCAGTCGGACGTATGCTCTGGCGGGCGCGGCAAACCCACTCGATCGCGCTGCCGCTTACCATTGCTTTGCTGTGGCTGGCGGACGCGGAATTTTTTGCCGGCCTGGCGCGCGGCGACGCGGATTTATCCGCGCGCGCCGCGCTCTCGGCCATCTGGCTGATTACCGCTCTCATGACCATGATCGGCGGGCGCGTCATTCCTTTTTTCACGCAGCAGACCTTTCGGGACAAAGCCGCGCGGCATACGCCCCTTGCGCTGGACGCGGCGCTCATGCTGTCCGCGCTCGCGCTTTCTTTTCTTGCCGCGCTGGGCGCGGGACGCGCGGCGAACGCGCTGTGGACGCCTTTTTTCCTCGCGCTCTTCGCGGGACATTGCTGGCGCTTTTTTGTCTGGCGCGGACATACTCCGGCCATTTGGCGCGTGCCGCTGCTCTGGCCCCTGTTCGCCAGTATGCTTTGGCTGTGCCTTTCCCTGCTGGGCTTTGCGCTTTTCCACGCGGGAATGGCCGCCGCGTATTTTCCGGCGCTGCACGCGCTGACGATAGGCGCGATGGGCGGCCTGATTCTGGCGATGATCGCCCGCGTCAGTCTGGCGCATACGGGAAGGCCGCTGATCGCGTCGCGCCCGATGTTCTGGGCTTTTACAAGTCTGAATCTGGGGGGGATTGCGCGCGTGTTTCTCGCGCCGTTTTTCTACGCGGCGGGACTTTCCGCCGCCGCTTTTTTCTGGGTTGCGGCCTTTATGATTTTTGTTTGGCAATACGCCCCGATGCTCTGCCGCGCCAGAGCAGACGGGACGCCCGGATAAAGAAAGGCCGCGCGCGTACAATACGCGCGTCTTACTGATTTTTTACGGAGGATAAAAACCATGACTTACAGCGCCAGGGTAATTGATCATTATGAGAATCCGCGCAATGTCGGCAGCTTTGCGCAGGACGAGGACGGAGTGGGTACCGGCATGGTCGGCGCGCCCGCGTGCGGAGACGTGATGAAATTGCAAATCAAGGTCGGGCAGGACGGCGTCATTGAGGACGCGCGTTTCAAAACGTATGGCTGCGGTTCCGCCATCGCTTCGTCCAGTCTGGTCACGGAGTGGGTGAAAGGCAAGACGGTAGGCGAGGCTCTGGAAATCAAAAATTCCCAGATTGCCGAAGAGCTTGCCCTGCCGCCCGTCAAAATTCATTGCTCGGTGCTGGCGGAAGACGCCATCCGCGCCGCCGTGGCGGATTACCGCAAGAAACACCCCAACCGGTAATTTTACGGACGCTGCGATTATGGCAATTACTTTAACGGAACGCGCGGCAGAGCATGTGGCCGCCTGTCTGAAAAAACGCGGCAAGGGTCTGGGGCTGCGCCTGGGCGTGCGCACCAGCGGCTGTTCGGGCATGGCCTACAAACTGGAATTTGTGGATGAGGCAATGGGAGACGATGAAATTTACGAAAGCGGCGGCATTCGCGTTTTTGTGGATGCGCGCAGCTTGCCGTATCTGGACGGCACCGAGCTGGATTACGGGCGGGAAGGATTGAACGAAGGCTTTCGCTTTAATAACCCGAATAGCAAAAACCAGTGCGGCTGCGGCGAAAGTTTTACGGTTTGAGCTTTGGCAAAACAGGCGAACAGGCGTTGTGGTTTCGTATTTTCCCCCTGATTGTTCCTCATAGGCTGTTGGGAATTCCTGCGGAAGGACTTTCGCGCACCCTTTCTTCCGATATTTCTGATGGAAAAGGGTAAAAAAATGACGTCCGCGCTTGACTTTTCAGAATCGTTCTCACAACCCCCCGCAACTAGGCGGCGTTCGGTGGAGACAGGCGAATCCGCGCGGCGTTAAGGCGGAGCGGATGGCGAAAAAAATTACGGAACCGCAGGGAAGGCTCCCTGCGGCGTTTGTCCGCTTTCGCGGGCCGCTGGCCTTGCGGCATAGAAGAGAAGTAATTTTGCGGAATCGTTCCTGCTGGATATAAAATCATGTAACAAAAGCAAAATCTTGTCAGAGGAGAGTGTCGTCATGAAGCGTGTGTAAGGGTATACGGCGGCATCAACCGAAATGACGCGGACGCCGTTACGGGGAATGTAGTCTCTATCGTTGATGGCGGGACGTTTAACGATGTATATGGCGGGTACGCCTCTGCTAAGTCTTAGCCGAGAGCGATTCCAGCGCTTTCCATATCGCAAGCTGAAACTGCGGCCAGGCAAAGCGCGCGGCAAAAGCGCGGAGATTTTCTCGATCTGGCGGGCGGGCAAGTAAGGCGCAAAGCGCGTCCGCAAAAGCCGCGTCGTCGCCGGGCGAAACCAGCCGCCCGGAGACGCCCTCCATGACCGCGTCCGGCACGCCGCCCGTCGCATAGGCGACCGTCGGCAAACCGCACGCGGCGGCCTCAATCGCCACCATGCCGAATCCTTCCGGGTCGCCCGGAAGTTCGCGCACCGGGAAAACATGCAGATCCGCAGCGGAAAACCAGGCGGAAAGCGTCTCGTCGATAATCCACCCCTGAAAATGAATGCGATCCTCCACGCCCGCCGCTTTGGCCGCCGCAAGAATGTCTTCCGGCGTTTGCGCCCGCGCGTACAAGGAATGTTGGGGCGCGCCGCCAATCACCCGCAGCTGAACCTTTGGATAGCGCGCGGCCACTCTGGGCAAAACGTTCAGAACGAATTCCTTCAGTCCTTTGCGTTCCGTCAGGCGTCCCACGGAGAGAAGCAGCGGCGCGTCAGGCGGCACGCCGTGCGCGCGCCGCCACGAAAGATTTTGCTCCGCGCCGGGCAAAACCGAAGGCAAGGTAACGCCCGGATGAACCAAATGAATTCTGCGTTCGTCAATTCCCAGATTCCGCGCCAGACGCGCGGTCGCGCGGCTATTGGCGATGATTCCCTCCACGCGGCGCAGCGCGGGCGGCCAGAAAAGGCGATATACGGGATGCGGCGCGGTCAAATCCAATCCATGCGCATAGGCCGCGGACACGCCGCCGCATGTCCGCGCGGCCATCCAGGCGATAGGCGCGGTAAGTCCGCTGCCCGCGAGCGTTACGTCTGGATGAAAGCGCCGCGCGGCATGAAGGGCCGCTCCGGCCGCGCGAAGAAGAAAAAGAGAAAGCGGCGCAAGCGGAACTTCCAGCACTTCCGCGCCGGAAGGCGCATGACTGGCCGCGCCTTCCGGCGCAATGAGCATCAGCTCGCCGTCACGAGCCAGGCCTTCGGCCAAATGAAAATTGAGACGTTCCATGCCGCCGACAAGCGGCGGGAAGTTACGGCTGATCAGCAAAATTCGACGCATGGCGGCCTCATGGAGCGGAATCCGTCGCACTTTGCGCCGCCGCCTCCCGCGCGGCGCGGTTCTGGCGCGTTAAACCCCGAATGTCGGCGGCGCGGCGTCCGCTGGTATCCATTTTTTCCAAAATGACAAGGTCCGCGTCCGCCGCGTCAAAATTTCTTTCCGCAGTATAAAGTTTGACGCGCAGCATTCGCGCGTCAAAATCGCCGCTCTCGGCAATGGCGGCGTCCAAGAAGCCGATGGCCGTTTCGCGCTCTCCCAAAACGTTCGCGTAGTACAGCGCGGAAATTTTCGCCGCTTCCTTGCGAGTCATAAAAGTCCCGCGCGGCGCGTTCCGCGCGGCTTCCAGCAGCGTCTTGACCGGAGTTTCCGGCGTTTTGCAGCCGCCCTCCCCGACGCAATGGATATAGGCGGACAAATATGCCATGTCGCTGCCGTGCGGCAGGCGTTCGGAAAAATAGCGCGTCAGCCGCGCAAAAAGCGCGGCGTCTGGAATCTGCTCCTTGCGGTAGGCCAGAAACATAAGAGTAAATAACCCGCCGCTGTCCGCGTCCGGCAAACCCGCGGCCTTTTCGGAATAAATTCTGGTCAGCTCCTCGTAGCGCGCTTCGCCCGTTTTATCGAGCCGCCGCGTATAAATCCGGGCAAGCTGATAATTGGCGCGCGAAGATTCTGGATGGTGCAGCGCCTCATAACGCGCCTGTTCGGCGAGATTGCCCCATAGCCAGGCGCGTTGGCCTGTCACCCAGGCGGAGCCTCCCAAAAGCAGGAACGCGGCAATCCACAAAATCCGCCGCCGCCCGCGCGGCCAGAAACCTCCAAACGCCGCAGATGGAATCAGGCAAAACCCGAAGATCGCGGCGTAGTTGCGATGCTCATAAATCAATTCCAACGGGATAAACGTCGACTCAAGCGCGTGGCCAAGCAAAAACCAACCCCAAACAAAAAGCCAGAGACGCCGGCCTTTTTTCCAGAAAAGCCAGAATGTGAAAGCGCTGATCGCCGCCAGACCCAAAAGCGCGAATAGCGTGGCGGGAGGCCGCAAAAGCCCTGCGGAACGCGAAAAATCATCATGAAAGAGTGAAAATTCCGCAAGCTCCGGCGCGAAAAACAGCCTGAGGTAATAAAAAAGAATCCGGGCCTCGGTAAACAGGCGCTCTGATAAGGTGAATTCCCGCCCCGCGTACCAGGTATCCGGGCGCATGGAAACGATTCCAATCAGACCTATCGCCGCCGCCGCGCCAGCGCATTGCCACAGCCGCCGCAGACGAAGCGGCCGCTCCAAAAAGCGCCCGTTTTCCCCCCTGTCCCGCCCGCGAAACAGGAATAGCTCAATCCAGAGCGCGAAAGGAAGGAATAAAATTCCAGATTCTTTGGAAAAAAGCGAAAGCAGCAGCAAAGCCGCCATCGCGCCGCACCAGGCCGCGCGGCGCGCAAAAGGCAAAGCGCTGCCCTCCATTCGCAAGCGGCAGTAACAAAGAAGCGCGGCAAAACCAAAAAGCGCGGAAAGACTCGTCATGCGCTGGACGACATACAGCACGGGCGAGAGGTTGATCGGCGCAAGCCCCCACAGCGCCGCAGCAAACAGCGCGCCCAGATGGCGCGCGCGCGTCCCGTCTGGAGTTTCCGGCTCATTTTCCCTGCCCGCGGCGAAAAGCAGCAGACGGAACGCCAAAAAATAGACAAGCAGCGTATTGCACAAATGAATCAGCAAATTGGTAAGTTTGAAGGTATAGGGCGCGAAACTGCCGACGGCGTAGTGGTTCAGCGCAAAGGTAAGCATGGCGACGGGACGCTTTAACGGGCCGGCGTCTCCAGAAAGCGCCGCGTCGCGCAATGACGCGGGCGTAAGCGCGGCGAGCGCGACCGCCCGGTTCTCCAGAATATTGCGCCCGTCATCCAGCAGATAATCCCCGGAAAGCCCCGGCCAATAAAGACAGGCGACCAACAGAATCAGGAAAGGCAAGCCATCGCGCCCGGAAACGGCGCGCGCGCCCGAAAGCCGCGAAAGAAGGGGAAAAGACGGCATGAAAATATCCGGATAAGACAAATGAAAAACGGCGGAATGTTAACACGCGGAGCGGCAACGCTTTCTGGCATATTGCTTGCTTACTCCAGTCTGAATTCTTTTTGAAAGCGGATTTACCATGACCATCGCGCTTGTTTCCGCATCCGCCGCGCTTTCGGGCGTTTCGGGCGGCATGACCGCCGCCGTCGCGGACGCGGCAGAATCCGTCGCTTCAGGCTTCGCGGGATTGTTCGCGCAAAGCCTGGAAGAAGGATCTTTGCGCGCGGATCCGAACGCGGCGCCGGAAGATACGCTGGCGAACATCCTGCGCGACATTCTCTCCGCGCTGAACGAAGGCGATTCGGAGTCTTTGGAAAATCTTGCCGCGACGCTGCAAAAAGCGCTTGCGCGTCAGGACGCAGATCAGGACGAAGAGACGGAAAACGCCCTCCAGGCCATTCTGGGAACGCTGCAATTGCCCGGCGACGCGGCGCAGGATTTGCGGGCAATCGCGGAGCGTCTGTCGGGGCAATACGCAAAAAGTCAGGCTGCGGCCGACGCCGCGCTGGATAGCTCGCGCGCGGCGGGAAAAACCAAAAAAGACGAGGAAAATGAAAGCGCCGTATGGTCGTCCCTTGCGAATTTTCTGGGAAAGAAGGGAGAAGGAAGCGGCTCCGCCGCGCTTTCCGCTGCCGGCGCGGCAGAATTGCCAATATCGGCAAATCTTGCCGGGGGCATTTCCGGGAAATCCGGCAAAATTATGGAGGCGCGCGCGGATGACGCGGGCAGCGGACGGGAATTCAGTCAGTTACTGCGCGCTTTTTCTCCCGCCGCCAATGCCGCGAGCGCCCAGCATACGCCCGCCGCTTCTGGAACGAATTCCGCCGCCCTATCCGCTCCGGTCGCTTCCGAGGCCTGGGGGCGGCAGCTGGGGGAGCAGATGCTTTGGATGGTAAAAAACGATCTGCACACCGCGCAAATCAAGCTCAATCCGGCGCACCTCGGCCCTTTGTCCATTACGCTGCGCCTGGAGGGAGATCAGGCTACGGCGCGCTTTGTCGCCGCGACGCCGGAAGTCCGGCAAGCGATTGAGGACGCGATGCCCCGCTTGCGCGAGATGATGGCGGCCTCCGGAGTCTCTCTGGCGCAAACCGACGTCGGGGAAAGCCCCCGGCGCGATCCTTCCGAGCAGACCATGTCTGATTTTTACGGGCGTGAGCGGGAAAACAGACAAAACGAGCCGCAGAATGATCCGCTTGCCTCTGGCGCGCCCCCGGCGTATGGCGAAAAAGAGGAAGGCGCGCCTATACTGGCGCATGACATGGAAACTTGGCGTTTCCATGAGTTTGCCCAGCGCGGCGGCATTGATCTTTTTGCTTGACGCGCGCGCATAATAATTTTCCGGACAGGCGAAACAGGAACCAAGGAGAAACACATGGCCAACAAAGAAGCGGAAGCGGCGCCGGCGCAGGCCGCGCCGAAAAGGAACAGAAAGCTGGTCATTCTTGTGCTGGCGCTTTTTGTATTTTTGCTTCTCGCCGCCGTCGGCGCGGGCGTTTTCCTTTTTTCGCATAGCGGCGGCGACGGCGAGGAAGAGGAGGACGCGCCGTCCGCTGCCGCGCAAGACGTGAAAAAACCCAAGAAAACTACGCGCGAGCTGCCGCCCATATTCGTCAACCTGGATCCCATTACCGTCAATCTCCGACCCGACGAAGGCGGGGACAGCCAGTATTTGCAAACGATCATTTCCCTGGAAGTCGAGGACATTCAGGCAGACGCGCAAATCAAAAACATGATGCCGCGCATTCGCAACGACGTCACGATGATCATGTCGGACAAGCAGCCTTCGCAGCTGATGGACAAGAATGGCAAGGAGACGATGGCCACCGAAATCAAGGACGCGGTCAACGCGATTGTCGGCGTCCCGTCCAAAGACAAGGCGCGTCCGCCCGAAGGCCCGGTGAACGCGGTGCTGTTTACTACCTTTATCATTCAGTAACGAGACGGAGATTTCACTCATGGCGGGCGATTTTCTCTCTCAGGAAGAAGTCGACGCGCTCTTGAAGGGCGTAACCGGCGAGGAGGACGAGCCGGAGGAAACCGCGCAGGAAGCGGCGGGCGTCCGTCCGTACAACCTGGGTACGCAAGAGCGCATCGTGCGCGGGCGTATGCCCACGCTGGAGCTGATCAACGAGCGCTTCGCCCGGTATCTGCGCATCGGGATGTTTAACTATATTCATCGCCCCATCGAAATTTCCGTAGGGCCGATCCGGGTGCAGAAATACAGCGAATTCATCCGCAATCTGGTCGTGCCGACCAACCTCAATCTGGTAGCGGTCAAGCCGTTGCGCGGCACTTCGCTGTTTGTGCTGGATCCCAGTCTCGTTTTTCTGGTGGTGGATAACATGTTCGGCGGCGACGGGCGCTTTCATTCCCGCGTGGAAGGGCGGGATTTCACCGCGACCGAGCAGCGCATCATTCAAGGGCTGCTCGGCGTGATTTTCAACGACTACGGCAATTCCTGGAAACCGGTGTTTGAGATTCGCCTCGAATATATCCGTTCGGAGATGAATTCTCAGTTTGCCAACATCGCCACGCCCTCAGAAATTGTCATTTCCACTACATTTACGCTGGAATTCGGCGGCGCGGCGGCGGATATGCACATCTGCTTTCCTTACTCAATGATTGAGCCGATCCGCGATCTGCTTTACAGCACCATGCAAAGCGATCAGGTTTCTTCTGACCGGCGTTGGATCAGTATGCTGCGCCGTCAGCTGAAGGACGCGGAAATTGAGCTGGTCGCGCCGCTGGGAGAGACCTCCATTACCCTGCGGCAGATCCTTGGACTCAAGGCCGGGGATATTGTGCCCATTCAGATTCCCGAAACGCTGACGGTGGAAGTTGACAATATCGCGGTGCTGGAATGCCATTATGGGCAGCAAAACGGACGGTACGCGCTGAAAATTGATCGTTTCACCCCGTCCGAAACGGCGGACAGCGCGCCGGTGGAAAGTCTGCCGCTTCTAGAGGAACCGGAAGACAAACGCGGCGAGCGTGCCGGCGGGACAACGGAAACGACGGCAGACGCCGCAGAAGCGAAAGGAGAAAATCAACATGGCTGATGAAGAACTGGCAGACGCCCTGGCCAGCATGGGCATGGACGCCAACGAATCCCCCGCGGCAGAAAACGCGGCGTCCGGCGCGGAAGGCGGCGAGGCGGCGATTTCCGAGGACGACTGGGCTGCGGCCATGGCGGAACAGGAAGTGGTGGATCAAGCGCCTTCGGCGGCGGCCTCTCCTCCGCCCGCGGCGGCCAAACCCGCCGATATTTTCCCGTCGTTCTCCGCGCCCGGCGGCAACGCCAGCGTAATGAACGAGCTGGAAATTATTCTGGATATTCCGGTGCAGTTGTCCGTTGAGCTGGGGCGCACCAAAATCACGATCAAAAATCTGCTTCAGCTCGCGCACGGATCGGTCGTGGAACTGGACGCGATGGCGGGCGAACCGATGGATGTGCTGGTGAACGGGACTTTGATTGCCCAGGGCGAGGTTGTCGTAGTCAATGATAAATTCGGCATCCGTCTGACGGACATCATCACGCCGGCTGAGCGCATGAAAAAGCTGGGACGCTAAGCGGGACTCTCTCGTGTCCGTCAACGCTTCCGGGCCGGTCAGATACGCGATTTCTCCCGTTCGTCCCGCCGCGCATCTCTTTCGCGTGACCTGCCGCGTGCCGTCGCCCGATCCGAAAGGGCAGCGTTTTTCTCTGCCCGCCTGGATTCCGGGCAGTTACCTGATCCGCGATTTTTCCCGGCATATTGTGTCCATCCGCGCGGAGGCGGGCGGGCGTCCTGTCCGCCTGGAAAAAATAGACAAATCCACCTGGCGGGCCGCGCCTTGCGCTGCGCCGCTAACGGTGCTCTATGAGGTATACGCGCGGGATTTATCCGTGCGCGCCGCCTATCTGGACGAGGATCGCGCCTTTTTCAACGCGAGCAGCGTATTTTTATCTCCCGCGGGTCTGGAAAACGCGCCTTGCCGGATTGAAATTCTGCCGCCGCCGGAGGGAAACGACCGCGCGCGCTGGCGAATCGCTACGGCTCTGCCGCGCCTTTCGGGGGAAAAATCCGCATGGAACTACGTCCATGAATTCGGCGAATTCCACGCGCCGAACTACGCGGCGCTTTTGGATTGTCCGGTAGAAATAGGCTCTTTCCGGGAGATTGTCTTTGCCGCGGAAGGCGTGCCGCATCTTTTGGCGATTACGGGCGCGGCAGAACTCAATGAGGCGCGTTTGGCGCGTGACGTTTCCCGTATCTGCGCGGCGCATATCCGCATGTTTGGTCAGCCCCGGCTGACCGAGCCTTATCTTTTTTTGCTTGCGGCGACAGAAAAAGGCTATGGCGGTCTGGAACATGACGACGCGTCGGCGCTTCTCGCCGCGCGGGAGGACCTTCCGAAACCCGGTCTGGCGGACGGCGAAACGCCGCCGGAGTACGCGCGGCTTTTGGGACTTATCAGTCACGAGTATTTTCATCGCTGGAACGTGCGGCGCATCCGCCCGTCCGCGCTTTTGCGCGCGGACTTACAGCGGGAGAACTACACTCGGCTGCTATGGTTTTTCGAGGGCGCAACTTCCTATTACGATGATCTCGCGCTGCTGCGCGCGGGGGTGATTTCAGAGACGGTTTATCTGGAATTGCTGGGCAAAACGCTGACAAGGGTGCGCGCCGCGCCGGGGCGTTTTCTGCAAAGCCTTGCGGAAGCCTCCTTTGACGCCTGGATCAAATATTACCGCCCGAATGAAAACACTCCGAACGCGGAAGTCAGCTATTACGATAAGGGCGCGGTTGTCGCGCTTTGGCTGGATTTGTCGCTGCGGCGGATGAGCAAGGGAAAAACCAGTCTGGATGACCTGATGCGCGCGCTTTGGCGCGATCATGGGGAAAAGGATTCCGCGGGCGTAGGAGAGGAAGAAATCTTCGCGCGGGTTGAGACGCTTGGCGGAAAATCTTTGCGGCGGCGGCTCAGGGCGCTGGTGGAAGGCACGGAGGATCCGCCGCTCAGGGCGTTGTTTGCGTCCGCGGGGGTGCGTCTCGCGTGGCGGGCGGAATCTTCCGCTCCCTGGCTGGGCCTCGGTACCAGGGCAGAGGGCGGCAAAGCGCGGATTACGAAAGTGCTGTCCGCCTCGCCCGCCGAAAAAGCGGGTCTGGCGGCGGACGATACGCTTGCGGCGCTTGCGGGGCGGGAAATCGGCGCGAGCAATCTGGAGACAATTTTGGCGCGCTTTTCTCCGGGCGCGGAATTGGAATGCCATTATTTTCGGGAAGGGCTTTTGCGCGTTACGAAGGTTCGTCTTGCCGCGCCGCCGGAGAATATTGCGCGGCTTCTGCCGATTGCGGGCGCGGAAGCGAAAATTCGGCGCGCGCGCTGGTTTTGCTGCGCGTGAATGGCCGGGGGGCGGCGTTGCGCTTGCGGGAAGCGACGCGGGGGTTTTCGAGATACAATTTTCGGATCGGTATTTTATTTCGGTTGATTTTTATGCGGGGTTTGTCTTGTGCGTATCGCGGCGTATTTTTGCCGCGCGGGAGAGGGCTGCGTTGTCGCGCGATCTCCCTGACGGTGGCGCTGTCTCTGTTTTTTGAGCCGCTGCTGCCTGGGATAGGGGTTGCGCTGGCGGGCGAGGCGGGAAAAATTGAGGTGGACGGGCGCGCGGGCGGCGGCACAACCGTGACGGCGGCGGCCAATGGAATACCGGTCGTCCATATTGCGAGACCGAACGGCAAAGGGCTTTCGCACAATACGTTTATTGCGTTCCATACCGGCAAGGAAGGGCTGATTCTGAACAATGCCGGACAGGCGGTGGTTTCGACCCGGCTGGGAGGCCAGATTTTGGGCAATCCGAACGTGGCGGGGGGCGCGGCAAAGGTAATTTTGAATGAGGTAACGGGCAATCACGCTTCTTCGCTGGCAGGGTATATCGAAGTCGCGGGCGGCAAAGCGCATGTGATAGTTGCCAACCCGCAGGGCATTACCTGCAATGGCTGCGGTTTTCTCAACACGCCGAGGGTAACGCTGACTACGGGCAAGCCTGTGCTCAGCGACGGAGCGCTTCATCATTATGAGGTGGAGAAGGGGCGAATCGTTCTGGAAGGCGCGGACCTGGACGCGGGAGAGATTGGGCGGTTTGAGCTGATCGCGCGGAGCGTGGAATTAAACGCGGCGCTGCATGCGCGCGATTTGAGCGTGGTTGCGGGCAAAAACGACGTGGACGCGGATACTCTCGGCGCGCGAGCGCGCGCGGCGGATGAGAGCGAGAGGCCGTTGCTGGCGATAGACAGTACGGCGCTGGGAGGGATGTACGCGGATACGATCCGGCTCGTCGGAACAGAGGCGGGCGTCGGAGTGCGGCTGCTGGGGAACGCGGCGGCAAGCGCGGGGGATATTGCGCTGTCGGCGGACGGGAAACTGACGCTTGCGCGCGCGGCCGCCTCGCGCGATCTTGTTTTACGCGCGCAGGATATGGACCTCTCCGCAGACGTTTATGCGGGACGCGCGGCTTTGCTGGAGAGCGGGGACGGAATTTTGCTGGATGGCACGCTGGCCGCCGGGGAGAGCGTCGCGCTTATGGGGAAGACGCTGATCAACCGGGGAACTTTGGGGGCGGGGGTGGATACGGCGGTTTCCGTATCGGAACTCGTCAATGAAGGCGGGCTGATTTTCAGCGGCGGAAAGATGGCGCTTTTTGCCGACGCCGTGCGGAACCGGCAAGGGGAGATTGCCAGTCTGGGCGCGCTCGTGATTGCGCGGGACGCGGCGGGCGGAATGCTGGACGTCTTGGAGAATCGTTCCGGGAGGATCGAGGCGGCGAACGACCTTTTGATCGCGGCGGCGGAAGTAAGTAACGCGCGGCAGACTTTGGAGGCTTCCCAGGAAAAAATCGCGGCGCGTCTGATTTTTAAGGGGTGTTCCGGGAGCAGTGACTGCGGCGGCACGAACCGCGCGGACAATTACATTCTGGAAGAAGTCGACCGGCTCATGGTGACGGAAGCCAGCGCGCCCTCCTGGATCGTCGCGGGCGGGAACGTAACGCTGACGGGGCGGACGCTGGTCAATGACGCGAGCGTAATCCGCGCGGGAAAGGATTTGCGGATTCGTTCGGAAGTGTTTGCCAACCGGGGCATATTGACGGGAGAGATTCTGACCCGGAGATGGCTGCATACGCATTTGGTCAAAAAAAGCGGCGTGCGGCGCATTCGCAGGGAAGCGGATCGGTTTTCGGCGCGCAACTGGCCGACGGCGGAAAGCGACGTCGCGGCGCAGATCGGAGCGTTTATTTCCGCGAACATTGATCTGCCCTATACGCGCGTGATAGAGGATCGCTATCTTCCGGCGGAAGATAGAGTCCAGTATCTGCCGCTGGAAGGCGATACCGCGTATGAAGGCGTAGTAGAGGCGGGGGGCGGGGTCACGATAGACGCGGAGCGCGTGGAGCAGGACGTCAGAAAGCCCGGATTTTTCTTTGTCAATGGCGGGCAGACGACCGTAGGCGGCGAGAGGACGGGGGGCGCAGGCGGCGAGATTTCCTTGAGCGTTCGCCCGCTTGCGGATATGGAGCGGCAAATGATAGATCCGCTTTCCCTGCCCGGATTTGTTTTGCCGGGGGATTCTGGCGGTATTTTTGCGCGCGCGCGCCCCGAACGGAACTATCTGATTGAGACCAATCCGGTCTTTGCGAATTTCGCGGAGTTTGTGAATTCGGATTATTTGCTGACCCGCCTGGGGTATGACCCGGACGAGGCGCAAAAGCGCCTGGGGGATGGCGGGTATGAGCAAAGGCTGGTGCGGGAGGCCTTGTATGCCCGGACAGGAGCGTATGGCCTGGCGGGGTACGACGACGCGGCGCTTTACCGCGCGCTGATGGATCGCGCGGCAGAGGCGGCGGCGGACTTGGGGTTATCCGTCGGCGTCGCTCTGACGGCGGAGCAAATCGCCGCCTTGCGGCGGGACATTGTCTGGCTGGTGGAACGGGAAGCGGGCGGGGAGAGGGTTCTGGCGCCGACGCTCTATCTTGCGCGGGCGGAAGCGCTTTCCGGGGCGAGGATCGCGGGAGCGCAAGCGGATCTGCGCGCGCGGGAAATCCAGAACGAAGGGCGGATCGCGGCGAAAGAAGACGTTCGCCTGGACGTTGCGGGACTGCTGGAGAATCAGGGGCAGATTGCGGCGGGAGAGGCGCTGTCCGCGCGGGCGGGGTTCTTATATAACCGCGGAGGCGGCTTGCTGCGCGGGGAGGACGTGGACCTTGCCGCGGCAGGCGATTTGGTGAACGAACGCAGCGTGATAACGCATCGAAGCGCGGGCGGCGAAGGCGGCGCCGAAAACGGATGGGCGGAAACGAGATGGGGAAAGGCTGCGCGGGAGATTTCGACCCGGACGGATTTTGTGGATTCCGCCGCCCGCATTGAGGCGGGGAATTCCCTGCGGATTCAGACGGGCGGCGATCTCGTCAATTCGGGCGGGGAGATCGTGTCTGGCGGAAGCGCGGCGCTGATTGCCGGGGGGGATTTGGTTTTCGCGGCGCGGATGGCGGAGCAAAGCGCGGAGGAACGCGTCGTACGCGGCGCGTCGGTATCCCGGTATAGCCGGGAGGAGACGGGGAAGGCGTATGCGGCGACGGCGACGGCGGGCGGGGATTTAACGCTGCTGGCGGGCGGGAACGCGGTCATGGCGGGCAGTCAGGCGCGGGCGGCGGGGGATGTATTGCTTGCGGCGGGCGGGGAGGTTGCCCTTTTGTCTGCGGAAGAATGGCGGCATTTTGAGTCGCACAAGAAAACAGGAAGTACGCGAGACGTCGTTTCCACGCGGACGCGCCAGCGAGGAACGGAAATTTCCGGGGAGAACGTCGCTTTGCTGGCCGGGGGGAACCTCATCGCGCGCGCGAGTTCTGTCCGGGCGGAGCGGGATCTTTTTGCCGATGCGGGCGGAGATATGGCGCTTTTGTCTGCGGGAGAGCGGGAGTATTTTTACCGTTACAAGGAGAGGGACGGGACATTTGGGAAAAAGACGCGGCGGGATATGGTTTTGGACGAGCGCGCGGCGGGTTCGGTATTTTCTGCGGGACAAGACCTGACTCTGGAAAGCGGCGGCGATCAGCGGTATCAGGCGGCGGATCTTGCGGCGGGACGGGAGACGGTTCTTCGGAGCGGCGGGCGGATAGACTTTGAGGGCGTCAAGGAAGCGCATCAGGAAAGCCATGAGAAGAGCGAGAGCGGGATGCTTTGGCAGAGCGCGGCGGGGAAGGGCGTCACGGACGAGACATTGCGGCAGAGCAGGATTTTGGCGGAAGGCGTTTTACGGATCGAGGCGGCGGACGGAATTCGGGTTGACGTCAGGGAAGTCAATGCGCAGACCGTGAGTCAGGTGATCCAGGCGATGGCGGACGCGGACGCGGGTCTGGCGTGGATTCGGCGTCTGGACGAACAGGGCGGGGTGGACTGGCGGCAGGTGAAGGAAATTCATGATCGCTGGCAATACAGTCATGAGGGTTTGAGCGGCGTCGCGGCGTTGGTGGTGGCGGTAGTGGCGACGGTGCTGACCTATGGCGCGGCGAGCGCGGCAGTGGCCTCGGCGGCGGGGACGACTGCCGCGACGGCTAGCGCTACGACCGCTGCGGCTGCGGGGGCGGCGGGGGCGGCGTCTGCGGGTTCCGCTTTTGCGGCGGGGGGCTGGGCGAACGCCGCTTTGGCGGCGTCTCTTTCCAGCATGACGGGGAATGCCGCGGCGCAGGTGGGCGCGACGGGAGAAATCAAGGGCGGCAGTCTTCTGAAAAGCGGATTCGCGGCTCTTTTAACCGCTTCGCTGCTGAATTATCCGGCGTTTGCGGGAGAGGTCAGCGTCAATCAAATGGCGGGCTTGCAGACTTCTCCGGTCGTAAAAGCGGCGGGGGGATTTCGCGGGGACTGGGCGCAAATTTATGGGATTGCGGGACGCGGCGTTATCGGCGCGGGGGTGGCGAGCGCGGTTCATGGGACGGATTTTTGGGAGGAGTGGATTGGCGGCGTTGCGGGCGATCTTGCCGCGCTGAGCGCGAACGAGATTGGCGCGGCGTGGGGCGGCGGCAAGAATCCCGCGATGCAGACGGCGGCGCACGCCGGCCTGGGCGCGGCGGCGGCCTGGGCCACGGGGCGCGACCCCGCGGCGGGGGCGATCGGGGGTCTTGCGGAAAGTATTCTGGACAACAGCTACGGCCAGTACCTGCGCGAGACGAACCGGCAGACCAGCGATCTGGGCTATGTGGTGGGCGCCATGCTCGCGGCGGGAATGCTGTCGCAGGCCGCCGGACGCGATCCCGCCGCCGCCGCGCAAACCGCGCAGAACGCGGCGATTCACAACTACCTGACTACGAAGGAATCTCGCGCGTTTGACGAGGAACTTTCCGAATGCAAGGCGTCGGGCGGGGAGTGCGGGGCGGTGGTGGAAAAGTA
>JAIRPW010000037.1 GCA_031256795.1 Zoogloeaceae bacterium
CGACATCATTCATTCCATACGCGCTTCACAAAATGCGGATTCTATACAAAAACCCCGCAAAAATCCGTTGCCTTCGCGCAAGGCGGGCGGGAGGCTGGTTTTCCGCTAGAAACGTTCTATGACTCGCGGCACGCGCGGAGCGACAGCGCAGAAAAGCGTGTAGCTGACGGTTCCCGCGCGCGCGGCTACCGCGTCTGCCGCAATCTGGCCGCCTTCGCCTTTTCCCCACAGGGTTACAGGCGCGCCCTCGCGCGCTTCTGGAATATCCGTAATGTCGCAGGCCAGCATATCCATGGAGACGCGCCCCAGCGTTTGCGTGCGAACTCCCGCTACCGCGATGGGCGTGCCTGTTGGCGCGTGGCGTGGATAACCGTCCGCATAGCCGCAGGCGACAATACCGACTTTACTCTCCCGCCGCGCGCAGAACGTGCCGCCATAGCCCAAACGGTCGCCAGGGCGCAAAGTTTGCGTTGCGATAAGGCGGCTTTCCAGAGTCATGACCGGGCGCAAACGCAAATCTTCCGCCGTCGCGCTCGGCGCGACGCCAAAAGGACTGCCGCCATACAGCAGAATGCCGGGGCGCGCCCAGTCCCGCGTGCCGCCGCGCGTCTCCGGGTAGCGAATCAGCGCCGCAGAATTGGCAAGGCTTTGCGGCAATCCGGAAAAATCCCGCGCGGCAACGCGCCGCGTAATGTCCATCGCCGCCGCGACGCCCAGATCGGTATCCGCTTCGGCAAAATGCGTCATCAAGGTGATCTCACGAATGCCAAGTTCGGCGAGCCGCCGCCGCGCCGCGCCGCAGTTCTCCGGGGCAAAACCCAGGCGATTCATACCGCTGTTGAGCTTTACATAAACAGCGGCGGGACGCGCCGACGCCGACGCCGACGCCAGCATTTCCAGTTGCGCCGCGTTGTGAATGACTGGCGTTAAATCATGCTGAACCAGCGCGGGAATTTCTTCCGGGCAAAAAAAGCCCTCCAGCAGCAAAATCGGCGCGCGGACGCCGTGCGCGCGCAGGGCGATTGCGTTTTCGCTCTCCAAAAGCGCGTATCCGTCGCACAAGCCGCTCAGCGCCTGCGCGGCCTCAAACTGGCCGTGTCCATAGGCGTTGGCCTTAATCACCGCCCAAAATTTTGCGCCGCCCGCCCATTCGCGGGCGCGGGCAGCGTTATGCCGCAGCGCGGAAAAATCCAGACGCGCGCGCAAAGGGCGCGCCCGCGCTCCTTTTGGTTGCGCGGAAAAATCCAGGGCGGCAGCGGATAAAGCAGACATAAGACCCCAAAAAATAGTGGGAAAGGGCGAATAAGGGCATTTTATCCGCCCTTTATTCCGCCTTTTCAAAATGCGCGTATCCCGCGCGCGGCCAGAAAATAGTTTCCCCATTTGCCCCAATGAGGTTCACCGCGTTTTCCGTTTCCAACGGATCAAGCGCCGGGGTATGCGGGGATTTTGCGCGCATGGTTCCGATGCGCGTAAGCGGGAGATTTAACTCTTGCGCAAGGCAGAAAAGTTCGTCGCGCGCTCTTGGCGCGGCGGCGAAAACCAGCTCGTAGTCGTCTCCGCCAGAGTATTGCGCGGCGCGGGCAATTTCTTCCGCAACGCCTTCCGGCAATGGCGGCAGCAGAGGAGTTTCAATATGCGCGACCACGCCGGAAGCGGCGGCGAGATGCCCAATGTCCGCCATCAAACCGTCGGAGACGTCAATCGCGGCGTGGACGAGGCCGCGCCGCGCTTTTTCGCGCAATGCCAAACCCAGCGCCACGCGCGGCACGGGGCGCTGCAACGCCTGGACGCAGGGGGGCTGCCAGACTTCCGGCAACGCAAGGCGGCCCCGCAAAAAATCCAGTCCCAGGGCAGCCCGCCCCGGCGTGCCGGAAACCCACAGATCGTCCTCTGCCTGCGCGCCGCCGCGCCGCAAAACGCTTTCCGGCGGCGCTTCGCCCAGAGCGGTTACGGTAAAGGATAGCGCGCCTTCTGTGACGTCCCCGCCCACGAGCGTGACCGAAAAAGTTTCCGCGCATGCGTAAAAGCCTTCGCTGAACGCGGAAAGCCACTCCGCGTCTGCGCGCGGAAGAGAGATTGCCAGCATTGCCCAGCGCGGAGCCGCGCCCATCGCGGCCAGATCGGACAGATTGACCGCGAGTGTTTTCCAGCCCAGATCGCGCGGGTTGGTCTCCGGCAAAAAATGGACCCCGACATGGAGCGTGTCGCAGCTCGCGGCCAAAAACATTCCCGGAGAAGGCGACAATAGCGCGGCGTCGTCGCCTGTTCCCAGAAAAACTCCGGAGTCTCGCGGGACGGCGCGGGAAAAATAGCGGCGGATCAGTGCAAACTCGGCGCGCACGAACGGACTATCCAATGGCCTGCGGAATCATTTCCAGCATACGGCGCATAAAATCAAGAATGAAGTCGAGCATCCACGGCCCCGCCAGAATCAGCACGAGAAATACTGTCACCAGCTTGGGGATAAAAGACAAGGTCGCCTCATTGATTTGCGTCGCGGCCTGAAAAATACTGACGATCAGCCCTACGGCCAGCGCGGCCAGCAACATGGGGCCGGCGAGAAAAAGCGCGGCCTGAACCGCCTGACGGCCAATCTCCATGACTGTATCGGCATTCATGTGGAAAAACTCTTTACCAAAGAGCCAATCAGGAGCTGCCAGCCATCCACCAGCACGAACAATACAATCTTGAACGGCAGGGAAACCATGACCGGCGACATCATCATCATCCCCATGGACATGAGCAGACTGGCGACCACCATGTCAATCACCAAAAAGGGAATGAACACGATAAAGCCAATCTGGAAAGCGGTTTTCAGCTCGCTGGTCACAAAAGCGGGAATCAGAATGCGCATGGGCGTATCGGCGGGCGTTTCCAGGCGGTCTACCTTTGCCAGACGCGCGAAAAGCGCCAAATCAGACTCGCGGGTCTGTTTGAGCATGAAGCCCTTCATGGGTACGGACGCGCGCGCCCCCGCCTCCATAATGTTGATTTCCCCGTTGGCAAGCGGCAGATACGCTTCGTTGTATACCCGATCCAGCACGGGCGACATAATGAAAAATGTCAGAAAGAGCGCGAGCGCGACCAGAGCCTGGGTCGGCGGCGCGGTTTGCGTCCCCAGCGCGTGCCGAAGCAGAGAAAAGACGATGATGATGCGCAAAAAACTCGTGGTCAGCAAAAGACAGGCGGGAATGAACGACAGCGCCGTCAGAAAAAGCAGGGTCTGAATGGATAGGGTATACGTTGTGCCGCCGCCCGGCGCGGGGGCGCTGGTAAACGCGGGCAAGCCGCCCGTTTGCTGCGCCCAGGCCAGGCAGGGAACCGTCAGGCCCGCGAAAAAGCAAAAGCGCAAAACGTTCCGCGCGCGGACAGAAAGCGCGGCGGAGCGCAAGGGGCGGAGAAAAGAAAAAAACGTCATGGTATGCGCGCGCATTCTTCGGCAAGAAAATCAGGGAGCGGCATTGCCGGGATAAAAACGTCGCAGAGCTTCTTTCAACAGGCGGGAAAATTGCGCGGGCGCGGGCGGCTCTCCTGTCTGCGAAGGCATGTCCTCCGCTGATTTCTTCATACGGAGCAGGGTGCGGATTTGCCCCGGCACTATGCCGACAAGCAAACATTCTCCCTCTACTTCAATGAGTACGATACGCTCGCGCGGCCCCAGCGCAAGTCCTGAAAGCAGCTTGATCTGTCCTTGCCCAAAGCCTTTTCCGCCCAGAAAATACCGTCCCGCCGCCGCCAGGGCGACGAGCAAAATCACGATAAAAATCAGCGCGGCGAATGCCTGCCAGTAATTCATGGCGGAGACTCCGGGAGGGTCTTCTGCGGCAAAAAGCAAAGAGGGAAACGCAAAAAGCATGAAACCCGCGCGCGTCAGAAGGCCGGACAAGAGACGGCGCGGCGCGTTCGCGCGGAGTCTAAAAACTGAAGGATCAGTCATGGGAATCTTCCTTCCTGCGTGGCAGCGCTTTTATTCCATCGGCAGCTCGCGCTCTTCTGGAGCGGGAGCGACAGCCGCCGGCGGCGCGGATGGCAATTTTAAAGCGATCTCTTTCAGCGGCGCGACGCTTGCGCCCCGGCGGGCGCGCTGTCCGAGATGCACCGCCTCGGACGGAATTTCCTTGAGGCGTCCGCGCCACAGGCCGCGCAGCAAAACCGCAGGGTAGGGCGTGATCAGTGTTTCCACAAGCGTTTCCCCTTCTTTTAGCGCCAATATTCGCACGCCTTTGCCGCCGGAGCCTTCCTTCATCTGCGCCAGCGGGAAAATCAGCAGTCTTCCTCCGCTGGAGAGCGCGGCCAGATAGGCGGGCTTTCCCGTTTCGGCGGGCAGCGGCTGTAGCGGGAGGATGCGCGCGTCGGCTTCCATGCTCAAGAAGGATTTTCCGGCGCGCTGGCGGGAAAACAAATCGGCGAGCGTAGTTACAAAACCGTAGCCAGAAGTTTTGGCAATTAAAAGCCGCGTTTCCGGCTTTCCCGCCAGCGCATGGACGATCCGCGCCTGTTTGGCGTCAATCAAGGAGGTCAGCGGCGCGCCCATTCCGCGGCCGTCGGGCAGTTGCGCCACCGGTACGGAATAGGAGCGGCCATCGTCCGTCAAAATTCCCAGGGTATCAATGGTGCGGCATTCGCTTACGCTGCCTTGCGCGTCCCCTTCCTTGAACGCGAGGCTGGAAAGATCAAGGTGATGCCCTTGCCGCGCGCGCACCCAACCCTTTTGCGAGACGATGACAGTAACCGGCTCGTCTGTTACGGTCGCTACTTCCGCGCGCGAGGCCATGAGCGCCGGCTCAATCAGGGTGCGGCGGGAGTCGCCGTATTTGGCCGCGTCGGCGGAAATTTCCTCGCCAACCTTCTGTTTTAGCAAGGATTCGTCCGCCAGCAAGTGTTCCAGCGCTTGAGCGTCCGCCCGCAGGCGTTCCAGCTCTTGCTCAAGGCGAATGCCTTCCAGGCGCGCCAGCTGCCGCAGGCGGATTTCCAGAATGTCATCCGCTTGCCGTTCGGAAAGCTGGAAACGGCGCATCAGCGCCGCTTTTGGCTCATCCGATTCCCGGATCAGAGAAATGACCGCGTCAAGATTCAGAAAAACGAGATGACGCCCTTCCAGGATATGGATACGGTCCCGCGCCTTTTCCAGAGCGAATTTGCTGCGCCGGGTTACGGTTTCAACGCGGAAAGCCAGCCATTCGGACAAGAGCTCCAGAAGAGACTTCTGGCAGGGACGCCCGTCCAGGCCGACCGCGACCAAGTTGACGGGAACGCTGATTTCCAGACTGGTATGCGCAAGCAGCAGAGCGACAAAGTCTTCCCGGTTTTGGCGCGAGCTGACGGGTTCAAAGACAAGGCGCACATCGTCTTCCTTGCCGGACTCGTCGCGCGCCCGCTCCAGCTGGGAAGCAAAGAGGCCTTTTAGCTGAGCGGCCGCCTGTTCTCCGGTTTTTTTCCCGTTTCTGGGAGGCGGACTCAAAATCGCGCCGATTTCCGCCAGCACCTTTGCGGCAGAGACGCCCGGCGGCAATTCGGTAAACACGACCTGCCACGCGCCGCGCGCCAATTCTTCAATGCGATAGCGCCCGCGCGCGCGCAGACTGCCGCGCCCAACGCGGTAGAGCAGGGCAATTTCTTCCGCCGCGCTGATAATTTGCCCGCCGCCGGGATAATCCGGGCCGCGCACATGCGCCAGCAGGTCTTCCGTTACGGCGTCGGGATGCGCGAGCAAGTGCCGCGCGGCGGCGGCGACCTCGGTCAGATTGTGCGGCGGAATTTCAGTCGCCATGCCTACCGCGATACCAGAGGCGCCATTCAGGAGCGAAAAGGGCAGACGCGCGGGCAGATACACGGGCTCCTCAAACGCGCCATCATAATTGGGCTGGAAATCTACCGTACCCATATCCAATTCGGCGAGCAAAAGTTCCGCAATGGGCGTTAACCGCGCCTCGGTATAGCGCATGGCGGCGGCGGAGTCGCCGTCGCGCGAGCCAAAATTGCCCTGGCCGTCGACAAGCGGATAACGCAGGGTAAAAGGCTGCGCCACGCGCACCATCGCGTCATAGGCGGAAGCGTCGCCATGCGGGTGATATTTGCCGATCACGTCGCCTACAACGCGCGCGGATTTGACAGGCTTCGCGGCGGCGGAAAGCCCCAGCTCGCGCATGGCGTAGAGAACCCGCCGCTGCACGGGTTTCATGCCGTCGCGCGTATCCGGCAAGGCGCGCCCCTTCACGACCGCGACCGCGTACTCCAGATAATCCCGCGCGGCGGATTCATGCAGCAGCACTTGCTCGTTACCATCGTCATCCAGGGAAAGAGAATTGGGTACGGAATCCCCCGCAGTCGGGGTCCCGGCAAAAAGGTCAGGCGTATCGTCTATCATGTTCGTTCAGGTTAGGGCAGGGCGGGAAGCGGAAAGCTGCCGCGCGCCGAGGTTGGCAGGGCGAATTGGAGCATGGCCGTTAAACCTTCATTAAAAATTTTGTCCAGCGGCACGGTCAGATAACTCATGGCAATCGCCAGGGACAAAAAACCCAGCGCCAGCGTAACGGGAAAACCAATGGCAAACAGGTGCAGCTGCGGCGCAACCCGGTTCAGGACGCCCAGCGCGAGATTGCAGCACATCATCATGACAATGAGCGGCAGGGCGAGCAAAAGCCCGGTAGAAAAGATATGACTGCCCAGGCGCGCGAGAAACACTCCGCTCTCCGCCGGGAGCGGAACCGCGCTGACCGGAATCGCGGAAAAACTTTGCGCGATGACGGCAAAATAAATGAGATGTCCGTTCAGAGAAAGAAAAAGCAGCATGGCCAGCAGCGTCAGAAAATTGGAGACTACCGAGGTCTGCGAAGTGTTCTGCGGATCATAGAAATTGGCAAAGCCTAAACCCATCTGAAAGGCGACGACCGAGGAACCCATATCAATGGCGGTAAAAACAACGCGCATGGAAAGGCCCATGCCTACGCCAATCAGAATTTGCTGCGCGAGAATCCACAGTCCCAGACCAGACGCGGGCGCGACGTCCGGCATGGGCGGCAGAGCGGGCGCGACGCCCAAAGTAAGCGCCAGACCCAGCATAAGGCGCGCGCGCCGGGGCAGCGCGGCGTTGCTCAATACCGGAGCGCTGGCCGCGAGCGAGAGTATCCGGGTCAGCGGGTAAATAACGGCGGCCAGCCAAGCGTCCAGTTGCGCGGAAGTGATCGAAATCATGGACGCCGCTCAAAAACGCTCGTCCGCGCGCAAATAGCGCCAGCGCCCAGGCGGAAGGTCGCCCAGGCGTACCTTGCCGATCCGTACCCGTTTCAGAGCTGTGACCGTAAGCCCCACCAGTTCGCACATCCGGCGGATTTGGCGTTTTTTGCCTTCGGTTAACACAAAGCGCAGCTGCTCCGCGTTTTGCCAGACTACCCGCGCGGGCTTCAAGGGGCGATCATCCAAAACCAATCCATGGCAAAGCAGCCGCAGCCCGTTTTCCCGTATATTTCCCGATACCCGCGCCAGATATTCCTTTTCAACGGAAGAATCCTCGCCAATCAGCTGTCTGGCGGCGCGCCCGTCCTGGGTCAATACCAGCAGACCGGTGGAATCAATGTCCAAACGGCCTGCCGGGGCCAGACCGCGCAAATGGCGCGGATGAAAGGGCGGGTCCCCCGGCGCGCGCACCTGATTTTCCGGCAAAACAAGATTTACGGCTGCCTGGTAGCCTGGTTCCGGCTGTCCGGAAACAAACCCGACCGGCTTATGAAGCAAAATCGTGACGCATTCTTGCTGCTTGCGTTTTGCTTCCGGCGCGAGCGTAACTTTTGCGTCTGGCGCGGCGCGGACTCCCAGTTCCTTCACGCGCTCCCCATTGACGAACACCCAGCCCTGCTCAATATAGCGATCCGCCTCGCGTCGTGAGCAAAGGCCGCGCAAGGCCAGCAGACGAGAGACGCGCGGCCACGCGGTTTCTCCCGCGCTTTCTTCCGCCTCGGCGGCGCGCGGCGCGGGGGGCGAGAAACGGGAAGGCAGACGTTTTTTCACGAGCGGCCAGTCTCTTCTACGGGCAATTCTTCCCGCGTCAGCAAAAATACGGTTTCCTCGCTGTCTGTCGTGTCAATCCAGGTGAAGGGCAAACGCGGGAACGCCGCTTCCAGGCGCGCCCGCTGGCGTCCGATTTCCACGACCAGCAGACCGCCGGGATTTAACCGCGCGCGCGCTTTCTCAAGCAGATAGCGCGTAAAGTCCAGGCCGTCCTCGCCGGACTCCAGCGCCAGAGCGGGTTCGTGCCGGTATTCCGGCGGCAGGGCGCGCATCGAGGCCGCGTCCACATAGGGCGGATTGCACAAGATGAGATCATAGGCAGTTTCTTCCAGCGCGGAAAATCCGTCGGATTCCACCAGACGCACCTGTCCTTCCAGCGCGTAATCCGCCGTATTTTTCCGCGCGACTTCCAGGGCGTCTGGAGAAATATCCGCCGCGTCTACGGCGGCCTCCGGGAAATACAGCGCGGCCAGAATGGCCAGACAGCCAGAGCCGGTACACAAATCTAAAATACGCGAAATCCGCTCAGGCGCGCGGATCCAGGGAGCGAGCCTTTCGCATAGCGGCGCGGCAATGAAAGAACGCGGCACAATCACCCGCTCATCCACATAAAAGCGACGTCCGCAAAGCCAGGCTTCGCGCGTCAGATAGGCGGCGGGCAGACGCCGCACTACGCGATGACGAAGAAGGCGAAGAAGCAAGAAGCGCTCCTTCGGCAGCAGCCGCGCGTCCAGAAAGGCGTCCAGCGCTTGCTGGGGCGGCAGAGAAAGTGAAAAAAGCGCGAGATACACTGCCTCATCCCAGGCGTTGTCATTGCCGTGCCCAAAAAAAAGTCCCGCCCTGTGAAATTGGCTGACCGCAAAACGCAGAAAATCACGGAGCGTCGAAAGCTCGTTGGCGGCGGAGTACCAAAGAGTTTCCGGGTCTTTTTCCAGAAAATCCGGCAGATTTAAGTCATTTGTCATCATTGTTTCCCGTGTCCGGCAGAAATAGTTTCCGCAAAAGCCCCCGGTAAATCTCGCTTAGGCGCGGCAGGTCAGTCAGCGCGATATGTTCGTCAATCTGATGACTGCTGGCGTTTACGGGGCCAAACTCCAGCAATTCCTGGCTGATCTCCACCAAAAAGCGCCCGTCGGACGTGCCGCCCGTGGCGGAAAATTCAGTCTTTTGTCCGGTCACGTCCAGGAGGACGTCTTCCATCGCTTCCGCGAGCCGCCCGCGGGAGGTAAAAAAAGGCCGCGCTCCCAGAGTCCATTCCAGACGATAATCTTTGACGCCGTGCTTTTCCAGCGCGGCGGCAAAACGCGCCTGGAGTGATTCTGGATCGCTTTCGGGCGAAAAACGAAAATTGAAGCAAAGCTCTACGCTGCCGGGAACGACGTTCCCCGCGCCGGCGCCCGCGTGGATATTGGAGACTTGCCAGGACGTTGGCGGAAAATCCGCGTTGCCGCAATCCCATTTTGCGGCGGACAATTCTGCAAGCGCGGGCGCCAGCTGAAGCACCGGGTTACGCCCAGGCACGGGATAGGCAATGTGACTTTGTACGCCGAAGACCACAAGTTTTCCGGAAAGCGATCCGCGGCGTCCGTTCTTGACCATGTCGCCCAGTGTCTGCGCCGAAGTCGGCTCGCCTACAAGACAGAAATCAATGCGTTCGCCTCGCTGCCGCAAACGCTCCACTACGGCAGCCGTTCCGTCCCGCGCGTCGCCTTCCTCATCGGAAGTCAGAAGAAACGCAAGCGATCCGGCGATCTCTGGCGCGTCGCGTAAAAAATTTTCCGCCGCGACCATCATCGCGGCGACGGAGGATTTCATGTCCGCCGCGCCGCGCCCATACAAAAAACCGTCGCGTATCGTCGGCGTAAAGGGCGGGGAGCGCCATTGCGCCAGAGGCCCTGGCGGCACGACGTCCACATGTCCGGCAAAACAAAAAAGCGGGCTAGCCGCGCCGCGCCGCGCCCAGAGGTTCTTTACGCCGCCGCGATCCATGCGTTCACAGACAAAGCCCAGTTTGGAAAGCCTGTCGCCAATCAGGTCCAGCGCGCCGCCGTCCTCCGGCGTTACAGAAGCGCAGGCAATCAGATCGCGCGCCAGATTCAGCACGGAGTCGCGCGCGCGCTCCGCGAGAGTCATGTCATGCTGTCCTCGCCGACGGGCATAGAGAGACTGAATTCCTTGAAAGACGCGCCGGAGTCGTCCTGCTCTTCCAGCTTCAGACTGGGATTTTCGCGTGTCTCTTTGTTGCCGGAGATGCCGGCATTATTGATGAGCCAGGAAAGATTGGTCGGAGAATCCGCGTTGGCCAGCGCCTCTTCCAGAGTGATGACGCCGGATTTATAAAGATGAAACAGGTCCTGCTCAAAAGTTTGCGAACCGGTTGCTGTAGACAGTTCCATCGCCTCTTTGATGGACTGCACCTCGCCGCGTTCAATCAGTTCGCTGACATAGCGGGTATTGAGCAGCACCTCGGCGGCAGGAATGCGGTTGCCGTCCGGTTTCCGCACCAAACGCTGCGAGATAATCGCTTTCAGGCTGGTCGCCAGATCCAGAAACAGCGCCGGACGGTTTTCCAGCGCGAAAAAGTTGATTACGCGATTCAGCGCGTGATAGCTGTTGTTCGCGTGCAGGGTGGCCAGGCACAAATGTCCTGTCTGGGCATAGGCAATGGCGGCCTGCATGGTTTCCTGGTCGCGGATTTCGCCAATCAGGATGCAGTCCGGCGCCTGCCGCATGGCGTTTTTCAGAGCGGATTTCCAGCTATGGGTGTCTATACCCAGCTCGCGCTGGTTGATAATGGACTTTTTGTGCCGGAACAAATATTCAATGGGGTCCTCAACCGTCAGGATATGGCCGCTGCGATTGCTGTTGCGATGATCAATCATGGCGGCAAGCGTGGTGGATTTTCCCGATCCGGTCGCGCCCACGACGAGAATCAGGCCGCGCTTTTCCATGATCAGTTCCGCAAGCACCGGCGGCATTCCCAGTTTGGAGAGTTCGGGAATATTGCCCAGAATAAAACGCACCACGATACTGACCGAGTTGCGCTGACGGAACAGATTGACCCGGAAATTCCCGACCTGCGGCACGCCAAAGGAAAGGTTCATTTCCATATCCGCGTCGAATGCCTGCGCCTGATCTGGCGTCATCAATTCCTGGGCGAATTTTTCAATCATGTCCGGGGTCATGATCTGCTGATTGACAGGAACGGTATTGCCCTGAATCTTGATATGAATCGGCGCGCCTGCCGTAATGAAAAGGTCAGAGGCTTGTTTTTCCGACATGAGTTGGAAAAGTTTGTCCAGGATCATAAGGATCTCCTCCTGCTGAAAGCTATTCCGGGCGCGTATTCGTCTCTAATCGCGCAGCAAATCGTTGATACTTGTTTTCGCGCGGGTTTGCGCGTCTACGCGCTTGACGATCACCGCGCAGTAAAGGCTGTGACTGCCGTCCTTCGCCGGAAGGCTTCCGGAAACCACCACAGAACCCGACGGTACGCGCCCATACAGGATTTTCCCGCTTTCGCGGTCGTAAATCCGGGTGGATTGGCTCAGGTAGACGCCCATCGAAATGACGGAGTTTTCTTCCACAATCACGCCCTCTACAATCTCCGATCGCGCGCCGATAAAGCAGTTGTCTTCAATAATGGTGGGGTTGGCCTGCAAGGGCTCTAGCACGCCGCCAATGCCTACGCCCCCGGAAAGGTGTACGTTTTTCCCGATCTGCGCGCAGGAGCCTACCGTCACCCAGGTGTCTACCATTGTGTTTTCGCCCACATAGGCGCCGATATTGACGTAGGAGGGCATCAGCACCGCGCCGGGCGCGATGTACGCGCCGCGCCGCGCTACGGCGGGAGGAACCACGCGGAAACCGCCCGCGCGAAACGCGGCTTCGTCCCAATCGGAAAATTTTTCGGGAACTTTGTCGAAGCAGCGGGCGGCGCCGTCCAAAATCAGCGCGTTGTCATGCGTGCGGAAATACAGCAGCACCGCTTTTTTGACCCATTGGCGCGTGACCCATTCCCCGTGTATTTTTTCCGCGACGCGCAGTTGGCCCTGATCCAGCGCCGCGATCACGGAGTCAATGGCGTCAATTTCCGAACGCGGGCTTTGAAAAGAGAGTTCGGCGCGGCGCTCCCAGAGCGCTTCAATGGCAAGGCGCTGGTTTTCCAGAACGTCGGAGGAGGCGAGGGGCATGAATGTATCCTATAATAAGCGGCAAAATGGGAAAATATCAAATGCGGCGCAAGAGAAAATTTCTTCCCGAATCGCGGAAATACAACGATTATAGGGGATAGGCGCGCATAAATGAACAGTCCATGCCAAAAGCCGGGGAAAGCGCGGCCAAAACCGTCAAATCGGGGGGGGGTTATGGCGCGTCGGTTTTTTCCGGCTGTTTGCGCAAAAAAATCCAGAGCAGCAAAAAACTGAGCAAAAGTTCCAGCAGGACAGCGGGCGGATCGTAAATTCCGGCGCTCGCGGCAAAAACCAGCGCGCGCCAGTCTTGCGCGAAAAGCAAAAGCATGGCGAAGAGAAGCGGGAAATCTACGCGCCGCTCCCGGCGCGATCCGGCAAGCCAGACCACAAAGGCTTGCGCGCACAAAGCCAGAGTCAGGCCAAACAGTGTCCAGCCATATGGCGTCCATTCCAGGAAAAACAAGATATTTGCTCCTCGCGGGCGCGCCTTATGCCGCCCGCAACATTTTTACCGCGCGCGCAAAGCGCGAAATGGCGTTTTCCAGCATTTCCGGAGCGCAGCCAAAGTTACAGCGCAGCCACCCCGGCGCGTCAAATTCCGCGCCGTCCGAGAAACCTAGGCCGTGTTCCTCAAAATAGCGGACCGGATGCGCAAGCCCCAGGGCGCGAACGTCCAGCCAGGCCAGATAGGTTGCCTCCACGCGCGTCATGGAAACGCCGGGAAGCGCGGCGACGGCGGTTTCCAGGCGATCGCGGTTTTGGCGCAGGACGGACAGCAGCGTTTCGCGCCACGCGCCGCCTTCTTTGAGCGCCGCCTCGCAGGCGACAAGCCCCAAAACGTTTACGTGCGGCACAATGCCCGCCATCGCGCCCATGAAACGCCGCCGCAGGGCGGCGTCAGGAATGACGGCGAAGGCGCAGCCCAAACCGGGGATGTTGAAAGTCTTGGAGGGCGCCATGAGCGTCACGCTGCGCCGTTCCGTTTCCTCCGATAGGCGCGCAAAAGGCAGGTGCGACCGCTTTTCCTCCAGCAGGAGATCGCAATGAATTTCATCGGAGCAGACGAGCAGATCGTGCCGAACGGAAAAATCGGCCAGCGTCGCCAATTCTTCGCGCGTCCAGGCGCGGCCTACCGGATTGTGCGGATGACAAAGCAGCAGCGTTTTGGGGGCGTTGCCGCCCGCCGCGCGCATGGCGGCCTCCAGCGCGGGAAAATCCATTTGCCAGCCGTTATTGCGGAACGCAAGCGGCACGCGGGTAAGCGCGCGCGCGGAGTGTACCGGCGCGGACAAAAAAGGCGGATAAACCGGTGTCTGGGTCAAAACGCCTCCTTCCGACATCCGGCAGACGACGTTCAGTCCTGTGACCAGACCGGGCAGCCATACAAGCCATTCTGCCCGTACCGCCCAGCCGTAGGCGTCTTGCAGATAGCGAACGACGGTTTCCTCCAGGGACTTTGAGACGACGCCATAACCCAAAACGCCATGCGCCAGACGTCTTTGCAGCGCGGCAATTACGCAGGGCGGCGCGGCGAAATCCATATCCGCGACCCAGAGCGGCAAAACCTCTTGTCCCGCGTATTTTCCCCATTTCAGCGAATCGCTGCCGCGCCGGTCCGGCGTTTCCAAAGTGACGCGCATGTTTTATCCCAGGAAAAGCTGATAGACCTGACTTTCCCGCTCGTCCCAGTAGCGGTAGCCCAGCTGATCAAGAAAGCGCTGAAATTCACGCATTTCACTGGGCGGAACCTGCATTCCGACCAGTACTCTGCCCGTATCCGCGCCGTGGTTGCGGTAATGGAAAAGACTGATATTCCAGCCCGCGCTCATTTGATTCAAGAAATTCATGAGCGCTCCGGGGCGTTCGGGAAACTCAAAGCGGTACAGCAGTTCATGCAGACCGCCTTCACGCGCCTGCGGCGCGTGTCCGCCCACCATGTGCCGCACATGCAGACGCGCGGTTTCATCCTCGGACAAATCCAGCGCGGGATAGCCGTGTGTTCGCAAAGTTTCCGCGATTTTCCGCGCTTCCGCGCGCCCGGATACCTGAAGCCCCATATATACATGCGCTTCGCTGGGCGCGTGATAGCGGTAATTAAATTCCGTGATGCTGCGCTGGCCGATGAGCGAGACCAGTTTTTTATACGCGCCTGGTTTTTCTGGAAGCGTGACCGCGAAGACCGCCTCGCGCCGCTCGCCGAATTCCGCGCGCTCGGCGATAAAGCGCAGGCGGTCAAAATTGGTATTGGCGCCGGAGGCGATGGCGACAAGATTTTTGTTTTTCAGCTTGTGCGCCAGGGCATACTCTTTCGCGCCCGCGATGGCCAGCGCTCCAGAAGGCTCCAGAATGGAACGGGTATCCTCAAACACATCCTTGATGGCCGCGCAGATGGCGTCGGTGTCTACCAGCACGACGTCGTCCAGGAGGGCGCGGCAGAGGCGGAAGGTTTCTTTTCCGACCTGTCGTACCGCTGTTCCGTCCGCGAAAAGACCGACCTGCGGCAATTGGACGCGCTTTTTCGCGGCGATGGATTGGCGCATGGCGTCCGCGTCAAAGGTTTCCACGCCGATGACCTTGACGTCCGGGCGCACGGCTTTGATATAGGCCGCGACGCCCGCCGCCAGCCCGCCGCCGCCGATCGCGGCGAAGACCGCGTGGACACCGTCGTTGTTTCGGGGATGCTGGCGCAGAATTTCCATGCCGATGGTACCTTGTCCGGCGATGACTTCCGGGTCGTCAAACGGGTGGATGAAGGTCAGCTTTTCTTCTTTTTCCAGTTCCAGGGCGTGCGCGTAGGCGGCGTCGTAGGAATCTCCGAACAATACGGTTTCGCCGCCGCGTTTTTTGACCGCGTCCACTTTAATGGCGGGGGTGGTTGTGGGCATGACGATCACCGCGCGGCAGGAGAGGCGCGCGGCGGACATGGCCACGCCTTGCGCGTGGTTGCCGGCGGAGGCGCAGATCACGCCGCGCGCGCGCTCCGCGGCGGACAGTTGCGCGATTTTATTGTGCGCGCCCCGGAGTTTGAAGGAGAACACGGGCTGCATGTCCTCGCGTTTCAGGTAGAGCGGATTGCCGATGCGTCCGGAAAGATTGGGCGCGAAGTCCAGCGGCGTTTCTACGGCAAGGTCATAGACCCGCGCGTTCAGAATGCGCTGCAAATAAAAAGACAGATCATCGGGCGGCATGGCGCGGTTTCGGCGGCGGATTGGAAAGACGGATTCTACCTTGATTCCATGCCGCCGCGTTTTCCCCGCGCCGCCTGCGGTGTTGTACTTTACGGATGCGCCAAGAAAGCGGGAGGGGGTAAAGGAAGGTCAGGGGACGCCGCGCATATTTTTTCTTGCCCGGATGACAGGCGCAACTGTACTATAGAAAATGCGGAGGCGGAAATGCGCGCCCGCATACAGCAATAATTCTGAAAAGGTAATGCGCGATGATTGATACCTCGGAAGATTCTTTAAGAAGACGGTCATCTCCTGAGCTTATTGATATTCTCGCGAAGTATTGGTGTAGGCGATGGTATATAGATGAATCATATATTCAATGCCTTATGGATAATATTCATCATTGCAGTAATGATGAAATTCCGGTCTTACAAGAACTCCATTCACGCCTGATGAAAAAAGATTGGAATAACTTGCCGAAAATAATAATGTGCAAATTAAATGAATACAAAGAAGTTGATGTCAGAAAACAACAACTAAAATCAGAAGTAATACGCCTCAAAGAAGAAATCAATTCCTTAAAGAAAACATGGCTGCGGGAAATTGATCGAAGATTGAAACAAGATTTTCTTGTAGCGGAAGAATTTTTCTCTATTCTGCCGTTAGGAATTATTTCCCGTAGTGAATTTGAGAATCAATGTGAGCATGTGCGTCAGGGGCGTTTGCGTGAAGAAGCGCAGACCAGAAAACAACAACTAAAATCAGAAGTAATGCGCCTCAAAGAAGAAGTCAATTTCTTAAAGAAAACATGGCTGCGGGAAATTGATCGGAAATTGAAACAGGATTTTCTTGCGGTGGAAGAATTTTTCTCTTCTTTGCCGTTAAAAATTATTTCCCGCGAAGAATTTCAAACCCAAAAACTTGCTTTTGTTCGGGAATGGTTTCAGGAAAAATTCGCCAGATTAGGGATGAAAGACAAACCCGCGCCGGACGAGGAGCAGCTGGCGGCGATTGCCGCCGTCAACGGGAATGTGCAAGTTGTTGCCAGAGCCGGGAGTGGCAAGACAGCGACGCTGATCAACCGCGCGTTTTTCCTTTTGCAACATTGCTGGGTTGATCCGGATCACATGATGTTGCTGGTTTTTAATAAAAAAGCGGCTAACGAAATGGCGTGGCGTCTGGCGGGGATGCGGATTCCGGCGGCGGAAGCGGAAATCAAAGAAGTTCTTGATCGCAGATGGAAGGAGAAAAAAGAAAATCCAGACTCCAGGAAATCAGACTTTGAAGAAGAAAGTATTTACGAAGTCGTAAAGCGGCATCACGTCCGTCTGCCGCATATTATGACTTTTCACGCGCTGGCGCATGCTCTTGTTCGGCCAAAAGAAGAGATTTTGTACGATGACGAAACGGCGGAGCAGCAAAAGCAGAGCCGCGAAGTTCAGTGTCTGATAGAGGAGTATCTTGAACACCGCCCCGACTACATAGATCGGGTTCGCCGACTGATGCTGGCGCGTTTCAAGGAAGATTGGGAAAAAATCGAGAGGGGTCATTATTTTGACAGCCGCGACGATTTTCTGCGCTATCGCCGCAGTTTCTCATCGTTCACTCTGGGCGGAGATACGGTAAATTCGTTTGGCGAACAGCAAATCGCCAATTTTCTATTTGAGCATGGCGGTCTGCCCTATAGAGAAAAAGAGGGAGAAACGTGCCCCGCGTTTTATTATCAATATAAATGGGGAAACAGGTTTGAACTGAATGGCCATCCGTATCGTCCAGATTTCACGATCTTTCTTCCGAATAAATATCTTGTGATTATTGAGTGTTTCGGGATGGAGGGGGATGCGAACTATGATGTGGAAACAGCCGGGAAAATAGAATTCTGGGAAAAAAACGCAGAAAGACATAAAGTCGTTTCTTTTCTGCCTCTTTATAGAGAGGATATAGCTTCCGGGAAATTTTCCGGAAAATTAGAAAGTCTGCTGCGCGGCAAGGGCGTTTGTTGCGATCTTTTGGCCGAGGAGGAGATTTGGCGGCGTGCCAGGAAGCGTGCCATAGATTCCTATACAACGGCAACGGTTGGTTTTATCAATCGCTGCCGCTGCATGGGGCTTTCTTATAAAGAATTGGAGGAGAAAATTCAGACGCACCGTTGGGTAAAGAAGGAGGAATACTGGTTTTTGGAACTGGCGCAAGAGTTTTACGGCGCGTATGTACAAAGATTGCCAGAGAAAAATTTTGACGATTTCAGCGGGTTAGTATTACGAGCCGCCGGTCAGGTTTTGCAAGGAGACTGCGGGTTTGCGCGAAAGGGCAGACAGGGAGATACGCGAGCGCTACGTTGGCTGTGTGTGGATGAATTTCAGGATTTTAATGAGCTTTTTTATCGTCTGCTGGCGGCAATTTGCAAGGCCGCGCCGAAACTTTCTCTGTTTTGCGTTGGGGATGACTGGCAAGCCATCAATGGCTTCGCGGGCGCGGACTTGCGATTCTTCGAGAATTTCAAAAGCTATTTTGGAGCTTTTGAAAAGCTGTATCTTTCGACGAACTACCGTTCAGTTTCCAGCGTTGTGCGTGCGGGAAACGCGTTGATGAAAAATTCTGGCAAGCCCGCCCGCGCAAGGAACGGATCGCCTGAGGGCGTGGTTTATCTGGCAGACGCGGCGGATTTCCGGCCAACGCCTTTTGAAGAAGATTATTATAAAAGCGTACGGCAAAAAATGATGGTGACGCGCATTGTTCGGCGTGCCTCACAAGAGAATAAGCCTGTTGTATTGCTCAATCGGAAGAGAATTGATAACAACAACTACCTCAAGGACATACGAGAGTGTTTGCCGTTAGATAAACAAGAAATTGTCAGCGCTTCCACCGCGCATCGCTATAAAGGTCTGGAAAAGCCGATCGTTATTATTCTGGACGCGCTGGACAAAAGCTACCCATTGATTCATCCGAATTGGATTTTTCTCCGTGTTTTGGGAGAGAGTGCGGAGAGTATTGTTGCTGCGGAACGGCGTCTTTTCTACGTGGCGCTGACGCGCGCCTCTGAAAAACTGATGATTCTGACGGACAGGCAGAAGCGTTCTCCCTTCCTTAACGACATCGAGGCGGTGACGAAACCAATAGAATGGTCTGATTATCCTGCCATTCATGGGCGTTCGGGCCAATGGCGTATTGAAATTAAAAATCAGAATAGGTACGGCTGCGGTGGGACATTTGAAATCAAGGATCAATTAAAAAGATGGGGCTACAAATGGGACGCCTCAGAAAAATGTTGGTGGAAAAACTGTCCGGCAGATGATTCTCCGCTCAGTTTGATCGGAGAAGAGGGTTGGATCAAGGCTGCGGATGGCGTAGAAATTCGCGTGGTTGACGCGGATGGGAAAACAGTCGGAGTCTTGGACGTCAATGACGGGAAATTGATGGATTCTAAAACAGATGGATACCGCAGACGTCAGATAGAGGTTGACATGGACGATATAAATTTCTGATTATAGCGGAAGAAATAAACCGCTGCCTGTATTCTGGGTAATCTACTTATTGGGCTGCCGAGCAGATGGCGGTTTATTTTTCATTCTGCGGCGCTTAATTTCTCGCAGTATAATCTCGCTACTGCAATGCCAATGTTTCTGAGCTCCCGCTCTTTCAGGAGTATATATTTCCTGGAAGTTTTATTTTGGTTATGCTGATTAAAATCAATCGTAAAACCGATGAGGAATTCCCCTTTGTTTTCTGGAACAATGGTTCTGCCATCTCCGTGAGCGCATGCATTGCGAAATTTTTTCAGGAAGTCAAAGACGGAAGTAAAACCAGAAAAACGATTTTTCCCTTCTTCTATGCCTATCCCAAGAAATTCTTCAATTCTTTTCCTTTTTTCTAATTCTTTTTTTACGGCAATTGCGGCTTCATCTTTTGGGGAATTGCTTTTATCAATACAAATACGCTGCATGACCCATGCCAAAATCGCTACGCATAATCCATAGGCCAAGGTTCCGTTATATTCATGGCCTTGTGACTGTTCCAGTATTTTGCGCAAACGGTCAACGACTTTCCAGTCAACAGAAGATAGTTCAATATTGCTCATTGAATCATGCCCTTAATTTTTGAAATTTCCACAGACCTAAGGATGTCATGATTTGTCCTGTATAAGGCACTAAAATCCCTATTGCTTTGCATAAACCGCAGAATTGAGTGTTGTAATAACGCCACTAAATCCTGCGCGACGGAGCGTTTTCTGCTTTTTCAGTGAAAATTTGTTATTCTTCGCGGCATTGGAATGAGGATGCCGCGAGGGGTTCTTCGCAGTCTCATGGTTTTCTGAACAACTTTTCATAGGGGGCGACTTGGCTTCGACGTGGGTTGCGAAGCAGCGTTGTGCATGCCGAGCTTCAGTGTCTCGTAAAACGGCTGAAAATCAATAAACGCCAACGACGAGCGTTTCGCTCTCGCCGCCTAAACCGGCGAGCTTTGCACTGGTTTGCTGATGGGCCAGGCCGGGTAAAACCGGCAGCAAAGTCAGATACATGAGCTAGGGCCTGATCCTGCCGCGTGATCAGGCATGAAAACCCAGCGGATCGCCCAAAGCGAGCCTGTCATATCGGCGCGTCAGGGTTAAACCCAAAGGATTTGACTACGCATGTAGATCACGTTGTAGAGGACTTGCGGACGCGGGTTCAATTCCCGCCGCCTCCACCAATACCCAAAATCCCAACCCTCATCGGTTGGGATTTTTTTTGCCCGTTCCCCCAGTGTTGGCGCGGTTTTCGGGCCTGGCCTCGCGAGCGCCACCCCTGCGAAGTCGGCGCTTTCGGCCCCGCCGACGCCTCTCTGTTCTCCGTTTTCTCTGGTGGCCACGCGAGCGTTCTCGAGGCCATTTCCTTTGCTGGCGCGGGTTTAGAGGCGGTGGGTTGTGGTTGGCAACTCCTGTTGCACCTTGCCTACAGAGACTACGTTGGCCTGGTTCTTCGACGAGCCTTGGAAAGATATGGACTGCAAGGTGGAAAGGGTGATCGCTTAGAGTTCGGTTGGGCTGGAATTACGTTTTCAGTGAGACAGGATGGTCAAGATTGGCTAATTCTCAACTCGCACGCTGAGACTCTTCGGTTGATTCCTATCGCTTGGTTTGGAAAAGATGTCGAAGAAGGTGAAAACCTAAATTCAAGTCATGTCGTTTGCTGGCCAGGCTGCTCAGACAGTATTTCTTCTCGGCAGCGCTTGGCTATATCTCCTTTAGATCTTTACGTTGTCGAAAAGATGGGGAGATTAATTGATGAGTGGATGATTTCAGGGTTGATCGAAGGCTACGGAAAAAAACTTGGCCCCTTGCCAACACTTGTAAAGCAGATGGCTGACGAATGGCCCAATAATTTTGAGAGCATATCTTCGACGCACGTTCGACTTATCGCGCCCCTGGACTCCAGGCAGGCGTCCCAGATCAAATTAAAACTTCAGGAGTCTGCAAGCGAGCAAATCGAAAATCAGGTGTTGACTGCTGTAGATCAATTGACTGCTCTGTCGCGTCTCTGCAGTCATGATGCTCAATTCAGTGCTAGCCCGCACCGGGAGTTTTATTGCCGATGCCGAACCTGCGAGACAACTTGGTCGCTCAAGACCTTGAGTGACAAGAGAGTCTTTGCAATGCGTCCAAGGGGAGCGACGAATTTACCTTTAGCTGATGGGTTTAATTGGTCTGGCCGCGATTGGTTGGATTTTGAAGTCTCTTTGTGAGAACGGTATTCCTTACTCCCGGGCCTTATTTTGAAAAGTATCAGATTCTAGAGAGGCAACATGACTGCACAGATTGCTGAAAAGCTGCGCTACCAGGGCGAGGACGTGGCCATGTGCACGAACCCCCTGAGCGACTACTTCGCGATGGGGGGCACCAACCCGCGCTTCGAGTCGAACTGCACGGCCCTATGGCGCGGCTACGTCGGCAGTTAGGAGATCATTGACGACCGCCTGTACCTGATCGGTCTGAACGGAACGCTCGAAGACGGGACCGATGCGTCGCTGGCAACCATCTTCCCCGGGTTTCCGGACAGGGTGTTCGCCCATTGGTACTCCGGCACGATCCGTCTTCCGCAGGGCAAGCAGCTCGAGTACGTACACATGGGCTACGGCAGCACCTTCGAGCGCGACCTGTTCTTGGATGTCGAGCGAGGGGTCGTCGTTGCCACCCGCGTGCAGCACAACGGGGTCGCCGAGTCTGATGGCGCCCCTGAGGGCTATGAAGTTGGCGCCATGACGGTTTTCCCGCGAGCCAGCAAAGACGACGGGGGCGCGGCGTGATCTACCTCTATTGGTACCTGGGCGTCGGCATCGCGGTCCTCGCCGTTGTGTACGGTGCCCATCGGCTGACGAAGGAGAAGGAATCCGAGTCCCTTCGTGAGCTGCTCGAGGCGGTCAACCCGGATCGCAGGAAGCTTTCCTACCGCATCCTCAACAACGTCGTCGCGCCGATCCTGGCTGCCATTCTGGTTGTCGCGGTATGGCCTGTTGCGGTCTACATGAAGGCCAAGGAGATGTTCAAGAAAAAGGATGATGCCGAGGTTGAGGAGGAACGGGAGTTCGCCGTCGAGCGGAAAGACCTGCTGGAGCGACTGACGGTGCAGGAAGTTGAGAAGCGCGAGGTTGTCACCGATCCTCTCAAGGCGGCGCCTGAACTGCCTTTCGGTCACCTCCATGCAGCGTGGAAGGAGTTCCTCAAGGGTCACGCTGAAGGTGGCGAACTGTGGTCGTTCTCTGCTCGGTGGCAGACAACCTGGGGACGGAAGGAGCTGCGGTCAGGTTATGTTTTGGTCGAGAACGGATCGCCGGGAGCCCATTTTCTGACGGTTTGGAAAGACCTCCCGGACGACGCAGACGCGGAGGATAATACCAAACGCGCCGGAGCCGACGACATACCAGCTTGGCTTCGGCGGCAGGCCGATTGAGGTTCAGCTACGAGATGCAGTGAAGGGAGTCAAAAATATGTTTGAAGAACTCACGATGAGCCAGTTGCGCTCGCAGATTGAGCAACATCTCATGATGGTTGAGGAGGTGCTGGGCGGCATGGACACCTTCATTCAGAGGCTGGAAAAGCGCGTTTCAAGAATCGAAGAAGGATTGGGGCTCGAGCCGGAAGGTATTTCGGCGTCTGGTTGGGTCGCTGATTTGCAGCGGGTCAAATCGGAGTTGTCCGCGATTCGCAATGCGGTTAAATGATCATGAACGCCATAACCTCCACCAGGCTTGGCCGGCTGAGTAATCACTACGGAGACGTTGGTGGTCGGCCTGCCGGTGAGCGGTTCTACGATGCCTTTCAGCGGTATCTGAAGGCCAATCGGGAATCACTCTTTGACCTGACACTGGCCGCTGCGTCTGCAGAAGTATCTCTTGATCGCGGCATCGACGATATTGATCCTCGTCTCGTTGATGCGATTCGTGTCACGAATCCGTCGCTGTCCGACGAGCATTTGTTCGGGCTGAGTGGCGAGGAGTTGCAAGGGGCTGTCAATACCGCCAAGGGCAAGTACTTCGAGTATCTGGTCGCCGATCGCTTGAACGCTGGTGAGCAGGTGGGCCCCGTTCTGCTTCCAGATGGTTATCAAGCCGTTTTGGCAGACTCCCTGAATCAACCTGGCTGGGATATGCGGATCGTCGGTCCCGACGGGGCCACAGCAGATTATTTGCAGCTAAAGGCCACGGACAGTGCGGGTTACATTCAAGAGGCGCTGCATCGCTACCCTGACATTGAAATCCTGGCCACCCATGAGGTCGCCCACTCCGGTCTGGTTTTGGATAGCGGAATCACTGAGAGCGACTTGCACGATCAAGTCTCGTCAGCACTCGATGTCATGGATGACTCGGTGACCGAGCGCTTCCTTGACTATTTCAGTCCGCTCTTCCCTCTGGTGGCTATCGCCACCTGGGAGGGATACAAGGTTTCTGTCGGGCAGCAATCACTCGACAAATTCAAACTTGCAATCGCCCGACGAGGGCAGCGTATCGTCGCTGCAAATTTGGCCGGAGCAGCCGTCTATGCCGTTGGCGGTGGATTGGTGGCGGTTCCAGCGGCATTTGCGGGAGGCCTCCTGTTCGACCGGTACTGGAATCAGGAGGCGATCCTTACCTCGTATCGTGCCAATACGAACCGACTGCTGTCGATGCGCCTGGCGCAGCAAAGTCGCCTGCTGACCGGGGAGCCGCTATGAGTTTTTTTGACCGGCTTGCCAATGGCCTCGGGACGTTGCTCGGAGTACTCGTCGACACCACGGTTCAGGTGATTTCAGGGATCAAGCGAGGCTATGAAGCCTACAAGCGCCAGGGTGGCGCCACTGGCGCGGATATCGTCGATGAGATCACGCGCAAGAAGGACCGCCTGCGTTCGGTCAACGACGAGATCATGCATCTGCGGAACCAGCGCATGTCGAGTGGCAGTCTCAGTGACCGCGCTCGCAAGCGGTGGGAAGACCTGCGGGCCGAGCGCGACCAACTCCTCTCTGAGCTCAACCAGGGCAAGGAGGTCCGTGCTGCCGAAAAGATCTTCGAGACGGAGAGCGTCATCGACAAGGTTGAGATCGACCTGGAGACGACGCATGTCCTGCAGTACAACGCGTTCGCCGATACCCTCGGTAAGCAATGTCGCGTTTGCGGTCGGCCCATGAAATTGCAGTGGAAGCGTGACCTTTCCGTGGCGGAGCCCAAGGATTTCTACTGGGGCTGCACGGGATGGTACGTGGTGCAGGGGGATCGTCGGGCTTGCATGCATACCAAGAAACTGCAAAGAAACGACTACGGACTAATGACGGATACCACGGCGCCGGAGTTTTCGATGACCGCAGAGGAGTTCGGCATCATCCTCACAGACAAAGGCACGGAAAAGATCATCGATACCCGACTCAATGACCTCAAGTCGGATTTGAATTCAGGCCATCGTGGGGTCGAGCTGGCGACGTGTCCGGTCCACGGCGAAAACATGGTGTTGCGACGAAAGCAGAACGCGACGGGGCTTCTGGACGCGTACTTTCTCGCCTGTCCCTACTGGCAGCCCAACAACGCAGGCTGCACATTCATTGAGAAATTGAAGTCTGGCTCCCAGCTTGCGGCGCTTCTGAAGTCCGAGACCGGCCGTGGCGTCTTGTGATAAAGATTGAATCAAATGGACGCCATGCCCACTGAACCCCATTCAGTCCCCAGCGGCTTCTACCTGCTGGTCGAAAACGCGGTGGACGTCGTGTTGGATTTTCCGGCTGACGACGATTCCGGCGGTCCCTTCTGGAATGACGACGGGCAACTCGTGCGCTGCAAAGAATGGGACCAAGAAGAGGTTGGCGTGGTCCCTCTTGGTGGGAATCGTTATCGCCTTGCCGAACGACAGCTGGGACCGTTTTCTGGACTCAGGCTGTACTGGGGCGACGAGTTCAACGCCGAAAAGGTTAAAGACGGCACGCTCCGACTGACCTCGGTATGCGTGCCCCGTCCGTATGCACATTTCCGCTTTCTTACCTCTGGCGGCTTCAACAATGAGCATCAGCTTGCGCGGCATCTGCACTCCCTGGGCGGCGGGTGGGAGGCAGTCGCCGGCGGAATGCTCACGTTGACCGTTCCAGCCGAACGCGCCAGCGAATTAAAGCGTTTGATGTACGTCGAGGGCCTTGCGCCTGGGGGCTCCCCCTTGAGGCTTAGCGGGCCCTGGCTGCCTCGATACATTGGGGAATGGATTGCTTACTATTTCTAGCGCCAGCGGCCAAATCGTTGAATCCACGCCCTCAAGGCCAAGGCGTTACTATCTGGCTCGGATTGCGGACGCGGGTTCAATTCCCGCCGCCTCCACCATCCACAAGGGCCTGGATAGTCTCCAGGCCCTTTTTCTTGCCCGGAATCCCTGCGTGGCGCGAGGTTCCGGCGCATAGGCTTTCGGATGACGACTGGTCTGAATACCCGGAATTTCGCGTTTTCGGGCCGTTTTCCCCACCCAGAGCCGTCTCTGTCTCTGTTTGGCTTTTGGGTAGGAGAAGGCTCGAACGGCCAATCAAGCGCTTACACGCCCCGGTTTGTTGGCAACCGCGCCCGCCGACCAAGCATCGAACTGCGCCGCAACCTCGCGTTGCGCCGTCCAGTTCACCGGCTACCGTTTGCCATACCCCCGCCTCTGGTGTAGCCTCAACCCCCCGCAACCCGAACACAGAAAGTGCGCAGCCCGTCGCAGGCGCACGTTCAAGCTATCAATCAAGTGATTACA
>JAIRPW010000041.1 GCA_031256795.1 Zoogloeaceae bacterium
CCCGCCCGCCCCCCCGCCCCCCCCCCCCCCCCCCCCCCCCCCCCCCCCCCCCCCCCCCCCCCCCCCCCCCCCCCCCCCCCCCCCCCACCGACCCGCGCGGTTTTTCGGGACATGCGGGACGCGGCGGGAAACAAGGCGATACACACGCTTCATGACGACACTCTCCTCTGACAAGATTTTGCTTTTGTTACATGATTTTATATCCAGCAGGAATAATTCCGCAAATTTACCTCTCTTCTATGCCGCAAGGCCAGCGGCCCGCGAAAGCGGGCAAACGCCGCGGGGAAAATTTTTTAGCGGACAAAAACCCGAATCCGGGCAAAGCGGCGTTTGCCAATTTGCAGAATCACGCTCTTCTCGCCGACGGGGAGCCTTCCCTGCGGTTCCGTAATTTTTTCGCCATCCGCCTTAACGCCGCCCTGCCGGATCAGGCGAATCGCCTCCGAAGTGCTGGGCACAAGCCCCGCTTGCTTTAAAGCCTGCGCGACGGAAAGCCCATCCGCCCCTTCTGCGGCAAGCGCTATTTCCGGCAAATCGTCTGGAATCTGCCCTTCCCGAAAACGCGCCGCAAAAGTCTCCTCGGCACGCGCGGACGCCGTCTGACCATGAAAGCGCGCAACAAGCTCCCGCGCGAGCGCCGCCTTGACGCCGCGCGGATTCGCCCCCTCCTCCACCGAACGCCGCAACGCCGCAAGCTCCGCCTCGCTCCTGAAAGAAAGCAGCTCGTAGTACCGCCACATCAGCGTATCCGAAATGGACATGAGCTTGCCGAACATCTCTTCCGGCGGCTCGTCAATGCCGACATAGTTGCCCAGCGACTTGGACATCTTGTTGACGCCGTCCAGACCCACCAAAAGCGGCATGGTCAGCACACATTGCGGCGACAACCCTTCGTGCTTCTGCAATTCGCGCCCAACCAAAAGGTTAAACTTCTGATCTGTCCCGCCCAATTCCACATCGGCTTTCAGCGCGACAGAATCATAGCCCTGGCAAAGCGGATACAAAAACTCATGAATGGCGATCGGCTGCCCCTTGCCGTAACGCTTGGCAAAATCATCCCGCTCCAGCATTCTGGCCACCGTATGCCGCGCGGCCAAACGAATCATGCCCGCCGCGCCCAGCGTGTCAAACCACGCGGAATTCAACACGACGCGCGTTTTCTCCGCGTCCAAAATCTTGAACACCTGCTCCTGATAGGTGCGCGCGTTTTCCTGAATCTGCTCGCGGGAAAGCGGCGGACGAGTCGCGTTTTTGCCGCTGGGATCCCCAATCATCCCGGTAAAATCGCCAATCAGGAAAAAAACCTCATGCCCCAATTCCTGAAAATGGCGCAGCTTATTGAGCAGCACGGTATGCCCCAAGTGCAAATCCGGCGCGGTCGGGTCAAACCCGGCTTTCACCCGCAAGGGGCGGTTTTCCTTGAGTTTCTCGACAAGCTCCGCTTCAATCAGCAGCTCTTCGCTGCCGCGCCTGATGTGCCGCAATACGCTGTCCATCCGCCTGTTTTCCTCCGTCTTTTTCTCAGGAACCGACCGAAGCCTCGCCTGACAAAGCAAGCATCAGCGCATTGACGCGCTTGACAAAACCCGCGGGGTCTTCCAATTGTCCGCCCTCGGCCAATTCCGCCTGCTCAAAAAGAAGCGCCGCCCAGTCGTCAAAACGCGCGGTCTCCGTTTTGAGGCGCGTCACGGCGGGGTGATTCGGGTTGATTTCCAAAATCGGCTTGACCTCCGGAGCATTCTGCCCGCTGGCTTTCAAAAGCCGCGCCAGATGCCCGGACACGTCAAAATCCTCCGTTACAAGACAGGAAGGAGAATCCGTCAACCGGTGCGTCACCCGCACATCCTTAACCCGTTCCCCCAAAGACGCCTTGATTTTTTCGACCAGTTCCCGGTATTCCTCCGCCGCTTTCTCGCTTTCTTTCTTCTCCGCTTCGTCGGTCAGTTTCCCCAGGTCCAGGCCGCCGCGCGCCACCGATTGCAGAGGCTTACCCTCAAACTCCAAAAGATGCCCGACCACCCATTCATCCACGCGATCCGATAAAAGCAGCACTTCCACGCCCTTCTTGCGGAAAATTTCCAGATGCGGGCTGTGCTGGGCGGCCTTGAAAGAGTCAGCGGTCACGTAATAAATTTTTTCCTGCCCCTCCTTCATGCGGGCAAGGTAATCCTTGAGCGAAACCGTCTCTTCGGCGGAATCCGTATGCGTAGAAGCGAACCGCAAAAGCGCCGCGATTTTTTCCTTGTTGGCAAAATCCTCGCCCACGCCTTCCTTCAGAGCCTTGCCGAATTCCCGCCAGAACGCCGCGTATTTTTCGCGCTCCGCCGCGTCCTCGCTCGCCGCCAGATTCTCCAGCATGGAAAGCACCTTTTTGACGCAGCCCTGGCGAATCGCGTCAATATCACGCGACTCCTGCAATATCTCGCGCGAAATATTCAGCGGCAAATCCGCGGAATCCACCACGCCGCGCACAAAGCGCAAATAAAGCGGCATCAGCTTTTCCGCGTCGTCCATAATAAACACGCGCCGCACATAGAGCTTTACGCCGTGCCGGGCATGGCGATCCCAAAGGTCAAAAGGCGCGCGCGCGGGAATATAGAGCAACTCTGTATATTCCTGCTTGCCTTCCACCTTCGCGTGAGTCCAGGCGAGCGGATCCTCAAAATCATGCGCGACGTGCTTATAAAACGCGCGGTATTCCTCGTCGCTAATCTCCGCCTTGGCGCGCGCCCAAAGCGCGCTGGCCTGATTGATGGTCTCTTCCTCGCCGCTTCGCACATTTTCCTTTTTTTCCTCGTCCCATGTTTCCCCCGCCATGCGAATGGGCAAAGTAATGTGATCAGAATATTTGCGGATAATGGCTTTCAACCGCCAGCCGTCCAGAAACTCATCTTCTCCCTCGCGCAAATGCAGAATTACATCCGTGCCGCGCGTTTCCTTTTCCGTAATTTCCACGGAAAAATCGCCTTCTCCCGCCGATTCCCAGCGTACCGCCTGATCCGCCGCAACCCCCGCGCGGCGGGAAACGACCGTCACCTTGTCCGCCACGATAAAAGAAGAATAAAACCCAACGCCAAACTGCCCAATCAAGCGCGCGTCCCGCGCCTGATCCCCCGTCAGCGACTTGAAAAATTCCTGCGTGCCCGATTTGGCAATCGTACCCAGATGCGCGATCGCCTCCTCGCGGGACAAACCGACGCCATTGTCAGAAATCGTGATCGTGCGCGCCTCGCGGTCAAAATCAACGCGAATGACAAGCGCGGCGTCGTCGCCATACAGCGCGTCATTGTTCAGCGCCTCAAAACGCAATTTGTCGCAAGCGTCCGATGCGTTGGAAATCAGCTCGCGCAGGAAAATTTCCTTATTGCTGTACAGCGAGTGAATCATCAGCCGCAAAAGCTGCGTAACTTCCGTCTGAAAGCCCAGAGTTTCCTTAGGAGAATGAGTCATAAATGCGCTCCCGTGCGTGGTTTGTAGTTTGAAAAGACGGACAGGGATATGGGGCGGGCGTCCGAAATTTCAAGAGCGTGAAACTAGGCGGACGACAACCCGCCCGCCTTTTCAACGCAAAGCCCCGCCGTGCTCCGCTTCGCGCATTTGTCCGAAAAAAGCCTGCTTCAGGCTCCCCATCGCGCTGGCTCCCAAACGCTTGGCAAAACGCTCCGCGAAATTTTCCTTGACAGAAAAATCCACAATCTTTTCCGCCTTGATTTCATCGCGCGCCACTCCCGCCACCGTATTGAAGCCATCCGCCAAACCCATCTCCACGCTTCTCTCGCCGCTCCAGACAAGGCCGGAAAATAGCTCCGGCGTCTCTTTCAGCCGCGCTCCGCGCCCTTCTTTCACCGCGGCGATAAACTGTTGATGCAATTCGTCTAACAAGCCCTGAACATGCGCCTTCTGGTTATCCCGCATGGGAGAAAACGGATCCAGAAAACCCTTGTTTTCCCCCGCCGTCATGAGCCGCCGCTCAACGCCCAGCTTGCTCATGGCGTCCGTAAAGCCGAAGCTGTCCATCAAGACGCCGATAGAGCCTACCAGGCTCGCCCGGTTCACATGAATTTTGTCCGCGCCCGCCGCGATGTAATACCCGCCGGAAGCGCACAGGTCTTCAATCACCACGTGCAGCGGGATCGTGGGATGCAGCTTTTTCTGCCGCCGCATTTCGTCAAAAATCATCCCGGACTGCACGGGCGACCCGCCCGGACTGTTGATGCGCAAAATTACGCCAGCGGTGTTTTTGTCCTTAAACGCGGCTCCTAGCGCCTCGTTAATATCCTCCGCGTCAATGTCGCCCTCCGCCTCAATGACCCCGTGCAGATCAATGAGCGCCGAATGCCGCCCGGAAGTTTCGGCGTTTTTCCCGCCCGCCCAGCCCATCATGACCGCCAGCAAAAAGAAAAGATAGGCAAAAGCCAAAATCTTGAAAAAGACTCCCCAGCGGCGGCGCGCCCGCTGTTCCTTCAAAGCGGCGAACACCAAGGTTTCCAGCGTTTTCTGCTCCCAGACCCCGGAAGTCCGGCTGGAAGATTCATCCGATACGCTCATACAAACTATCCAAAAACAAGTTAATCAATTTGCGTTTGCGGCTCATTATCGCGCCGCGCCCGAATTTCGCCCACGCAAAACGCGCGTTCGCCCGCCTCTTCAAGACAAGCGCGCGCAAAAGCCGCGTCCTCTTTCGCCACAATGACGACCATGCCAATTCCGCAGTTGAACACCCGGCGCATTTCGTTTTCCGCAACCGCGCCTTCCCGCTGCAGCCAATCAAACAACGGCGGGCGCGGCCAGGCGGATTGCTCCAGAAAGGCCGCGACATTCCCCGGAAGAACACGCGGCACATTCTCCAAAAGGCCGCCCCCCGTAATATGCGCCATGCCCTTTACCGTAATTTTCTCCATCAGCGCCCGCAAGGCGGCCACGTAAATGCGGGTGGGCGTCATCACCGCGTCGGCCAGCGTTACGCCGCCGTCAAACGGCGCGTCAAGATCCGGGCGGGCGCGCTCAATGATTTTGCGCAGCAGGGAATATCCGTTGGAATGCGCCCCGGAAGAAGCCAGACCCAACACGACGTCCCCCGGACAAATCCCGCGACCGTCAATCAGCCGCGATTTTTCCGCCACGCCCACCGCAAAACCCGCGAGATCATATTCGCCTTCCGGATACATCCCCGGCATTTCCGCCGTCTCGCCGCCGATCAGGGCGCACCCCGCCAGCTCGCAGCCGCGCGCAATGCCGCGCATAACCCGCTCCGCCCTATCCACATCCAGTTTGCCGCAGGAAAAATAATCCAAAAAGAACAAAGGCTCGGCGCCCTGCACCAAAATGTCATTGACGCTCATGGCAACCAAATCTTGCCCTATCGTGTCATGCCGGTTAAGGGCAAAAGCAAGTTTCAGCTTGGTTCCGACGCCATCCGTGCCGGAAACCAGCACGGGCTCGCGGTAACGATCCGGCATCGCAAACAGCGCGCCAAATCCGCCAATGCCGCCCAGCACCCCTTCGCGCCGCGTCTTGCGCGCCAAAGGTTTGATTCGCTCAACGAGCGCGTCGCCCGCGTCAATATCCACGCCCGCGTCCCGGTACGAAAGCGAAGGGCCTTGAGTCGTTGTCATGGTTGCCAGAAAATCCCGCGCGAAACAAAAAGAGATTGTCATTCTACCCGAAGCGGCCTTGTTTTCGCCGCCCTTTCATGCCGCGTCCTCTCCCGCGCCTCCTTGCGCCTCCCTGTCCAGCAGCATCGCGTCGCCATAGCTGAAAAACCGATAGCGCTCGGCAACGGCGCGCGCGTACGCGGCGCGAATCCTCTCCCGTCCCGCAAAAGCGGAAACCAAAATGAAAAGCGTAGAGCGCGGCAAATGGAAATTTGTAATCAGACGATCCACGACACGAAAGCGAAAACCCGGCGTAATAAAAAGCCCGGTCTCTCCTTCGCCCGCCGCAACCGTTCCGTTTTCCCGCGCGGCGGACTCCAGCGCGCGCAGGGAAGTCGTTCCCACCGCGATCACTTTCCCGCCCGCCTCGCGGGTTCTGGCAATCGCCTCCGCCGTAGCTGCGGGAATACAGTACCGCTCACGGTGCATCTTGTGTTCCGCGAGGCTTTCGCAGCGAACCGGCTGAAAAGTTCCCGCGCCGACGTGTAAAGTCAGCCGCGCCACCTGAACGCCGCGCGCCGCAAGCCGCGCAAAAAGCGCTTCGTCAAAATGCAGCCCTGCCGTAGGCGCGGCGACCGCGCCCGGATTTTGGGCGTAAACGGTTTGATAGCGAATTTCGTCCTCCGCCGTCGGCAGGCGCGTAATGTAGGGCGGCAGCGGCGTCTGTCCGTAGCGCTCCGCGAGACGCCAGAAATCCTCGGATTCCTTTTCCAGTTCCAGCGCGAAAAGATCGTCGTCGCGCCCCGTAACCCGCGCGTAAAAGGCGCGCGCCAAAAAAAGACGCGCCCCTTCGCGCGGCGGCTTGCTGGCGCGTATCTGCGCTTCCGCGCGCCGCGCGTCAAGAACGCGCTCCAGGAGTACCTCCACCTTGCCGCCGCTCTCCTTTTCCCCAAAAAACCGCGCGCGAAAAACGCGGGTATCGTTGATGAGCAAAAGATCGCCCGGCGAAAGAAGCTCCGGCAAATCGGAAAAAACCCCGCGCGCGAAATCCCCGGAACGCGAAACGCGCAAAAGACGGCTATCCGCGCGATTTGGAACGGGATGCTGGGCAATCAGCGCCTCCGGCAAATCAAAATCAAAATCCCGCAAGAAAAGAGAAGAGGTAGACATGAGAAAAGAAAAGCCGTCGGCGCTTAAAAAATTCCGGCATGCGCATCGGACACGTCTTTCGCCGCAAACAAAGAAGGGAATTATTCCGCCGCAGATTCCCGGCGCAGTTTTTCGGCCAGCGGCAGAATGTCCCGCTCCAGAGCCTCCGGCGTGATCGGGCCAATCTGCTTGAAGCGGATAACGCCGCCCTTGTCAATCAAATATGTCTCTGGAACGCCGTAGACGCCGTAATCCATTCCCACGCGCCCGTCCGCGTCCATCACGGAAAACACATACGGGTCCCCGCGCGTATCCAGCCATTGCCGCGCGCGCTCCTCAATCAGGCGGCGCTCGGCGGTCTCGTCCAGCTTCTCCATGTCCAGACTCGCGTCCCCGCGCGCTTCCTTGTAATTCAGGCCGATAATCGGCAAGATTTCCCGCCGCTCGCGCGCCAAGCGCACCAAAAGCGGATGCTCCGCGCGGCAAGAGACGCACCACGAAGCCCAAACGTTCAGCAGCCATACCCTCCCTTTCATTTCTTCTGGAGAAAAAGGCGCGCCGCTGTCCAACCGAGGCAGCGAAAACGCAGGGGCGGGCTTTCCCAAAAGCGGCGACGGAATTTCCCGCGGGTCGCGGGTCAAACCAACGGCCAAGAGCGCCATGAGCGCAAAAAAACCAACGAACAGCCAGAGATAACGATTTTTCAGCATGAACCGCTTTCCCTCCGTAAAGAGGACGAGAAACGACTGCGGCGATAACGGCGATCCAGCATCGCCAAAATGCCGCCCAGCGCCATTAAGAAACAGCCGCCCCATATCCAGTTAACCAGCGGTTTGTAGTACACGCGCGCCACCCATTCGCCATCGGGACGAGCGCGATCCAGAGGCTCGCCCAGCGAAACATACACGTCGCGGAAAAACCCGCTGTCAATCGCGGCTTCCGTCATGGGCATGGCGGAGCTGTAGTAAAAACGCTTTTCCGGGAAAAGCCGCCGCAAAAAACGTCCCTGCCGCGACAATTCCATCTCCCCCTGCCAGGCGGAATAATTGACGCCCGGCATTTCCCGCATTCCCAGGAAACGGAACGTGTAGCCGGAAATTTCCACGGTATCGCCCGCCGCCATCCTGACGTCTTTTTCTTCCGAAAAAACGCTGACAACCGCAACCCCCGCGACAAATACCGCAACGCCGACATGCGCCAAATGCATTCCCCAAAAAGAGAGCGGCTGACGAAAACAGGAACGCAACAGACTTTCCTTTCCGCGCGCGGCGCTTGCCTGCCGCAGAAACTGATACTTGGCGCCTATAAAAATCCAGACCGCGAAAAAGAATCCCAGCGCGCTGGGAAAATTCCACGCGCCATAGCAAAACGGCAGCGCCGCCGCCGCCGCAAGCGCGGCGACAAACGGCAGCCGAAGATCGCTTGCCGTATTCTTCCAGAGCGTCTCTTTCCAGCGCACAAAGGGAATGACGCCCAGCAAAAACAGAAGCGGCCACATCATCGGCACAAAAACGGCCTCAAAATACGGCGGCCCCACTGAAATCTTGCCCGCATTCCAAGCGTCGACAATCAGCGGATACAGCGTCCCCAAAAGCACCGTGCCGCCCGCGGCGGCCAAAAGAACATTATTGGCCAGCAGAAAAGACTCGCGGGAAAACAGGGCGAATCGTCCGCCCAGGCCCACAGAGGGCGCGCGCCAAACAAAAAGCAACAGGGAAAGCCCCAGGACAACCGCCAAAAAAATCAGAATGAACACGCCCCGCGCGGGGTCGCTGGCAAAAGCATGTACGGAAGTCAGCACACCGGATCGCACCAGGAAAGTTCCCAGCAAGGAAAGCGAGAACGCTAAAATCGCCAAAAACGCCGTCCAGTTCTTGAAGCAGCCGCGCTTTTCCGTAGCGGCCAGAGAGTGCAGCAAGGCGACGCCAATCAGCCAGGGCATAAACGAAGCGTTTTCCACCGGGTCCCAAAACCACCACCCGCCCCAGCCCAGTTCGTAATATGCCCACCAGGAACCGCAGGCAATGCCCAGGGTAAGAAAAATCCAGGCGGCGAGCGTCCAGGGGCGCGACCAGCGCGCCCACGCCGCGTCCAGCCGCCCGGCGAGCAAGGCCGCGATCGCAAAAGCGTACGCGACAGAAAATCCGACATACCCCATATAAAGCAGCGGCGGATGCACCACCAAACCCGGATCTTGCAGCATCGGATTCAGATCCCGCCCTTCCGCCGCTCCGGGGAAAAGCCGCAAAAAAGGATTGGAAGTCAGCAAAATGAACAACAGAAAGCCAGCGGCAATCAGGCAAAGCACCCCCAGGATTCGCGCGCGAAGCGCATCCGGCAGACTCCGGGAAAAAATCCGCGCCGCGAGCGTCCAGCCGCACAGCATCAAAAGCCAAAGCAAAAGCGATCCCTCATGCCCGCCCCATACGCCCGCGATACGGTACACAAGCGGCAAAAGAGAATTGGAGTGCCACGCGACATAGCGCACGGAAAAATCATTGTTCACAAAGGCCAGCGTAAGGCACAAATACGCGAACCCCACCGTGAAAAACAACGCCAGCGCGCCAGATTTGGCACAAGACGTCCAGGCAAGACGCCCCGTCTGCGCGCCCCAAAGGGAAAAAACACCCGTAAAGAGCGCGACAGGAAACGCAAGAATCAAAGAAAAATGACCGATTTCCGTAAGCATGAATTTGAGGAACGCAAAAAAATTTAAGGCGCAGAAACGGCGGCCGCCTCGCCCGCGCGCAGTTCCCTGACGCCTTCCGCGTGGGATTTTTGCAGCGCGGCGGCGGCTTCGGGCGGCATATAGTTTTCATCGTGCTTGGCGAGCACTTCCTGCGCGGTAAACACGCCGTCTTCCGCGAGCTTGCCTTGCGCGACCGCGCCTTTGCCCTCCGAAAAAAGATCGGGCAGGACGCCTTTATACCGCACAGTCAGTTCCGCGGACGCATCCGTCAAAATAAAGCGCGAAGTGACGCCGTCCGGCTCGCGCGCGAACGAGCCGACTTTGACAAGACCGCCCACGCGAAAAAGCCGGCCTTTGGGCGCTTTACCCGCCGCGACTTCCGAAGGCGCGTGAAAAAAGGAAAGATTGCTGTTCAGAGCAGAAAGGACCAGCGCCGCTATCACGCCCAAAACCGCGAGCGCGCCCAAAATAACAAAAAGGCGCTGATGCCGCTTTTTCACTGCGCGCCCCGCGCGGCTTCGCCGACGTCATTTTCCGTAAGAACGGCGGCGGGCGGTCTTTCCGCCTTGCCCGTCCGCGAAGAATCCGCCAAACGCCGCCGGACAAGACGCAGCCGCCGCCTGACCCACCAGGATTCCAAAACCATGAGCAGCGCGACCATGCCCAGAGAACTCCAGACATAGAGACCATGCTCGCCCATGCGCAAAAAATCGGAAAAACTGTGCCAGTACATGGAAACCCACAGGAAAAGCAAAATCGTCGAAAGACGAATTTCAAAGAAAAAGCGCGAAAGCCGCGCCGTGAGGCGGCATTGTGCTAGCTCAGGCGCAAAGCGTCAAGAATTCTGAAAAGCGCGGCCGGGGGAAATCAGGCAGGCTTGGGAGAGGTAAATTCCTTCAGCCAGCTTTCAAAACGTTCGGCGGGCATGGGTTTGCCGAAGAAAAATCCCTGCAGCAAGGCGCAGCCGTGCGCGTCCAGAAAATCCGCCTGTTCCCGCGTCTCCACCCCTTCCGCGACCACTTCCATGCCCAGCTCGCGCGCCATGCGCAGGGTCGCGGTGGCAATCGCGCGGTTATCCAAATCGTGCGGCAAATGCGCGACAAAGGACTGATCCAGTTTCAGGCGGGCGATCGGCAGCCGTTTCAGATAGGAAAGACTGGAATAGCCCGTGCCAAAATCGTCCAGAGACAAGGAAAATCCCATGCTTTTCAACTGATAAATGCGCTCCAGCAACGTGTTGTTCAATTGCATCAAAGCGCTTTCGGTAATTTCCAGCTCAATGAGTCTGGGATCCGCTCCGCTGTCGTAGAGCATATCTTCCAGCGATTTGACAAAGTCTTCGCGGCGGAACTGCATGGCGGAAATATTCACCGCGATGGTGAGATTCATGCCGCGCTGCGCCCAGAGGATTTGCTGGCGGCAGGCGTCGGCAAAAACCCTTTGCCCCAGCGGAACAATTAGACCCGTCTCTTCCGCGAGCGGGATAAACTGCGCGGGCGAAACCATGCCGATGTCGGGATGATTCCAGCGCACCAGAGCTTCACAGGAAGGCACATGCCTGGTTCCAGAAGCAATCTGCGGCTGATAATGCAGTATCAGCTCGTTGCGCGGAATTCCCTGCCGCAAGGCGTTTTCCAGCGCCAGATGCTCAACCGTATCCCGCGTCATTCCCGCCTTGAAGAACAGAAAACTTCCCCTGCTTTGCGCCTTGGCGCAGGAAAGCGCGATATTGGCTTTCTTTTGCAGAGCGGCGGCGGTAAACCCATCTTCCGGATAGAGCGCCAGCCCCGCGTTCGCGCCCAGAAAACAATTCTGGCCGCCGCCGCCAAAAGGGCTGCGGGTAATGCACTGAATCAGCGTATTCGCGATTTGGGGGACTTCGCTGATATTTTTGAGGGCGGAAAGACAAAAGACAAACTCGTCGCCGCTTTGCCGCGCGGTCAGCGTATTGGGCGGCACGTGGGCGGAAAGCCGCTGAACGGCTTCCAGCAGCGCGGCGTCTCCCGCCTCCCTGCCCAGCGTGTTGTTAAGATGCGTCATGCCGGAAAGGTCAAGCACCAAAACGACCAAAGAGGGACGCGCGTCATCCTCATGCTTGCTGAGCAGCTGATCCACCTGCTGACACCACAAGACATTGTTGGGCAGCCGGGTCAAAATATCGTACTGAAGCAGGAGAGAGCGTTCCGTTTCCTGGCGCTGCCGGTCCGTCACGTTTTGCACCGTCCCTTGCAGGTCGCGCCCGCCCTCCGCGTTTCGCAGACTGCGGATGCGGAAATGCGCGACAAAACTCTCCTCTTTGCCGCGCGGAGTAAGAACGCTGTCCGCACTGAATTCGCCGTCCTGCTGCCGCAATTGAATGAAAGCCGCCGCCAGCTGCGCGCGCGCCTCCATCGGCACGGATTCAATGATCTGCCACCATTCGTGAACATCGTTCTGCGCGACGCCCAAAAGACGGCACAGCTCATCGGAGACAAAAATGCGCTCTCCCTGCTGCATCCAACTGCCCAGCTGCGCGAACCTCTGCGAAAACACCAGAAGCTCCAGCCGGCTTCTGAGCAGGTGGCGCACGCGGCGCAGCCGCTGCGCGCGCCGGTTCATCGTATTCCGCTCACGCTGTATGCCCCCCATATACAGCATAAAGAACAGATTTTGCAGAAGCATGACCGAGAAAAGCGCGGCATACGTTGGAAGACGCTCGAATGACCAGGGTTCCTGCGGATAGGATTGCGCGCGCGCACGAATTTCCCAGACGCGATCCCCAAAAGTCTTCCGGGCGGCAAAAAGCGGATACCTTCGGTCTTTCCCCCATTCCTGCGCCTCGCATCCTGTTTCGCCGTAAACGCGCCGCCGCTCTGGCGGCGCGCCAATATCCGTGACGCACAAATTGGCGTCCTGGATTTCCGCCGCGTTGGCCAGAGGGTGCAGGAACGCTTTCGGGTTCACCAGCGCGGTAACCACTCCGGTAGGACGCAGATTCCGCGCGGAATAGATGGAACGGGAAACCGCGAGGCCGCTCTGCCCGCCGTTCGGCGGCATCTGGATCACCCCTGCCGAAGCGAGCGTTTCATCCGTGCCAAGCACGCGCATCACGTAGGTGTGCGGCTCGTTTTTTTTCCATTCGTACAAATTCAGGCCAAACAGCCCCGTGCTTGCGGAACGCGGCGCAATCAGCGCGTAGGGCAAATAAAACGGCGCGGGGTCCGACGAAGAAAGCTCTCCTTGCGCGTCATAGGTGAAAATGCGAAACGGGACGCCGTTCGCCTGCGTCATCAGGGATTCAAAATGCGCGCGTTCCGCATGTAAAACGCGCGGCGCGTAGCCCAAAAACATGACGCCGGGGAAAGAATTCATCCACGGGAGACTGAGATCGTCCCATTCCTCACGGCTGATTTCTGGATGTTTTTTAATCTGCTCCGCCAGGAAAAACAGCATGTCGTCCATGCGCGCCCACCGTGATTGAAGCGAGTGCAGCAGATATTCCCCCTGCTGATGGAACGCGGTTTTTCCCGTCTCCCTGTCCATCTTGTGGATGTAGGAAAGCAGAAAAATACATACGGCAAGCAGAAAAACTGCGGGCAGCGCCAAATTGAGCCGATGCTTGCTCCAATATTCGCGGGGCCGCGCGAACAGAGGAAACATAATCGGCACCACCATTAAAATACCGATGACGTCGCCCATCCACCATAGCAGCGCGGTCAGCAGCCCGGATTCCCCGGTCAGCGTTTGCGCCATGACCATGGAGCCTACAGAAAGCAGCGCGCCAACCCCGCTCGAAAACGAGACGATCAGCACCAAGAACAGAATGCTGTGGGGACGTTCCAGCAATCTCCGCAATTTGACATAGCGATGGATGAGAAAAATGCTCAGCCAGACCTGAAGCAGCATGGCGCAAGGCGTAACGCCAAGGTACGCCCACCAGGCGTCCGGCGGAATATCCCGGGAGACCGCCAGAAAAAATTGCAGACTGAATTCGCCCAGCCAAACGCCCGGCCACAGGCGGCTTCCGAAAATGAGCAGCGCGCCCAGGGCAATGCCGGACGCCGGAAAAAACGGTCCGGCGTCGCCAAGCGCGAACGGATAACTGAAAACGACCGCGACGCCGACGTAAGCAACCGCCAGCAAAAGAATATCCCGCCACAGCAGCAACGCGGAACGAAGAGAAAAGGAGAAATTCACGGGGTCTGGCCAAGAAACGCTCAAGAGGCGCATCTGAAACGTAACCGCATCATAGCCCTATTACCCCTGTCGCGCAAAGGGCGATAAACAGGGCGCGGCGGCCAAAACCGGAAACGCGCGGAATCCTCCGGGAAAACGGTCAATCAATCCCGTATTCGATGGTGACAACCACGCGCGCTTTTTTGTCAACGGTGCTTTTATCGTAAACGCCGCCGTAATCGTCCGCGGCGGCGTCGGAGCGGTTGGACAGGATATAGAACGCGCCCTGCGATGCGGCGCGCATTCTGCCCACCTTGACTTGTCCGACGCGCGCGAATTCATCGGCGCGCGCGCGGGCATTTTGCGTCGCCGCGCCGATCAGCGACATTTTGACGCCTTCCAGATCGCTGACCAAATAACTGGGATCGGAATACGTCACAGGATTTCCCGCTGCCGCGAGTTCAATGACGGCTTTGTGCGCCGCCGTGATTTTAGGCAGATCGTTGCTTTTCACGAGAACGGACTGATACCCGGTAAATCCGCGCTGAACGCGGCGATAGCGGTTTTTTTCATCGTATTCCTCTACGTAGTTGGCCTGAACGCGCTCGTTGCCTTCTTCCAGCGCCGCGGCCGGAAACCCCTGCTTTTCCAGAAAGCCCGTCAGAACGGGACGGGTCTCGCGCACGAGCGCAAGCGTTTTCCCGAAGTCCTCGCCTTTGACCTCAATGCCGACGGACCATTCTGCGAAATCCGCCGTCACGGGCTTTTCCGCCAGACCTTTCACGATGATCTTTTGCGTATTGTCTCCGATGGTGCGCAGTTTTCCGCCCACGAAGAAAGCGGCGGCGACAAACGCCAAAGCCAGCGCCAAACCCAAAATGACAACCGCGCGCGCGAGTTTTTCCATGATGTGCGTTCCTGTGTAAAAAGAAGAAACAACGGCAAAAGCGTCCGCTTCTGGGCGCGGATACCCATTGTACGGCACTCCCGCGCCGCCGGCTTCCGCCGACGCGCGCCGCGGCGGAAGTCCGCGCAGAAAAATATTGTTCATTATTCTGCCGAAAGCTAGAATCCGTGGCGTTTGCGCGAGTCCGCGTCTTTTGGGGAACGCCTGTCATGTTTGAATCTGCGGAATTGGGACACGTGGTCGACAAGGCCACCTTCAAGGAAGAAGTCGCTCGTTTGCGCGAGGATTTGCTTGAAGCGCAATTTGAGCTGCGCGAAAAAGGCGGATTTCCGGTGCTGATCCTCATCAGCGGCGTGGACGGCGCGGGGAAAAGCGAGACCATTCACGACCTCTATGAATGGGTTGATCCGCGCTATATCTCAACCCAGGCTTTTTCTGAACCTACCGACGAAGAGGCGGAGCGTCCTTATATGTGGCGCTTTTGGCGCGCGCTGCCCGCCAAGGGAAGAATGTGCATTTTCGCGGGGTCCTGGTATTCCCAGCCCATCGCCAGACGTATCAGCGGCGAGATTGACCAGGCTTTTTTTGACCAGCGCATTGACCAGTTCAACCGCTTTGAAGCCATGCTCTCCAATGAGGGCGCCTTGATTCTCAAATTCTGGTTTCATCTTTCCAGAGAAGGACAAAAAAAACGGCTGAAAGCCCTGGAGAAAGACCCGCGCACCGCCTGGCGCGTCACGCAGGAAAGTTGGGGGCGCATGAAAACTTACGGCCAGCTGCAGCAGGTCGCTTCGCATCTCTTGCGCATGACCAACACGCCCTGGGCGCCCTGGATTGTGGTAGAGGGAACGGACGATCGCTACCGTTCCCTGACCGTCGGCAAGATGGTGCTCTCCGCCCTGAAGCGGCGGCTTGCCGATTCGCGCGAGCAGCATTATCCCGTCGCGCCGCCCATCACACACCCGATTGACGCCCTGGATGTGCTGACCGCGCTCAGTCTGGATCAATCCCTGGAAAAAAAGGAATACGAGCTTCGTCTGGCAAAAGCGCAAGGACGGCTTTCTGAACTCACGCGCACGCCGGAGTTTAAAAGACGCTCGCTGATTCTTGCCTTTGAGGGTTCGGACGCCGCCGGCAAAGGCGGCAGTATCCGCAGACTGGTTTCCGCTCTGGACGCGCGCCAATATCAGATTGTCCCTATCGCGGCGCCAACCGAAGAAGAGCGGGCGCAGCCGTACCTGTGGCGCTTTTGGCGGCATATCCCGCGCAATGGGCGCACCGCCATTTTCGACCGCACCTGGTATGGCAGGGTGCTGGTTGAGCGCATTGAGGGGTTTTGCTCGGAAGCGGATTGGCTGCGCGCCTATTCCGAAATCAACGATTTTGAACATGAACTGGTTGCCGATGGCGCGATCATCGTCAAATTTTGGCTGCAAATCAGCGAGGAAGAGCAGCTTGCCCGCTTCAAGGAACGCGAGCAAATTGCTTTTAAACGCTACAAAATTACCGAAGAGGACTGGCGCAACCGGGAAAAATGGGAGGACTATCATCGCGCCGTTTGCGACATGGTAGAGCGCACCAGCACGGGCGCCGCGCCGTGGACTCTGGTGGAAGCCAATGACAAGCGCTTCGCGCGGGTCAAAGTGCTGGAGACGGTCTGTCAACGCCTGGAAAACGCGCTGTTCGGCACGCCTGAACCGCTCGGCGATCAGCCTTTTATCCTGCCGGTCACGCAAAATCAGACCGCTGGCCCCGCGTCAAAAGCAAACGCAAAAGACGCGAAACGCGACGCGGAAAACGCTCGTCCGCTTGTGGAAGAAAAAATCCCGGAAAACTCCGCGCCGCTGGAAAAATCCGAAAAGCCTGAAAAAAACAAGGCCGCGAAACCCCGGAAACCGCGCGCGAAAGCGTCGTTCGTTTCTTCGGATCCAACCGCCGGGAAAGACCCGTTATGACCGCGCGCGCCGCAGAGGAAAAACCGCCTCCCGCAGAAAATCCCTTGCCGCCGCAAAAAGCCGCCCTTGGAGACTTTGTCGCCTGGTTCCGACAAGTCACGCCTTATATCAACGCGTTTCGCGGCAAAACTTTTGTTCTGGCTTTTGGCGGCAAGGCGATTGCGGGGCCTTTGGCCAAAACGCTTGCCTACGACGTCAATCTTCTGGCCAGCTTGGGCATCCGGCTGATTTTAGTGCATGGCGCGCGCCCGCAAATTGAGGAAGAACTGCGCGAGAAAAATTTGGAATCCCGCTTTCACGGCGGGTATCGCATTACCGACGCCGCGACCCTGGATTGCGTCCTGGACGCGGTAGGCAGCGTGTACCTGGAGATTGAGGGTCTGCTCTCGCAAGGCTTGCCAAATACGCCGATGGCGGGCAGCCGCATTCGCGTGATCGGCGGAAATTTCATTACGGCGCGTCCGCTGGGCGTCATTGACGGGGTGGATCTGCAATATAGCGGCATGGTGCGCAAAGTAGATAGCGACGGGCTAAACGCGCAGCTTGCTTTGGGGAATATTGTGCTTTTATCCTGTGAAGGCAGTTCGCCCACGGGGGAAAGTTTCAATCTGCGCATGGAGGAAGTCGCGGAAGCGGTCGCGGCGGCCGTCAAGGCGGACAAGCTCGTGTTCCTTACGGACAGCCAGGGCGTGCGATCTCCAGACGGAAATTTTTTTGACGAACTGACGGCGGATGACGCCGCGGCGCTGCAAGACGCAGATTGGCTTTCCAATGATCTGCGGCGCTGCCTGCCGTCGGCGGTGCGCGCCTGCCGACAGGGAGTCGGGCGGACGCATATTCTGGGCTACGATGAGGATGGCGCGCTTCTACAGGAATTTTTTTCCCGCGAGGGCATTGGCACGATCATTACGCGCGAGCCGCTGGAACGCATCCGCGACGCCCGCGCGGATGATATTGGCGCCTTAATCGCGCTGATTGAGCCGCTGGAAGCCGACGGTACGCTGGTGCATCGTCCGCGCGAGGTTCTGGAGCGCGAGATTGAACAGTTTTCTCTGATGGAGCACGACGGCATGGTCGTGGGCTGCGCCGCGCTCTATGATTACGGCTCCGGCGCGGGCGAATTGGCCTGCCTTGCGGTACATGCGGCGCACCGCCGCTGGGGGTACGGGGAGCAATTGATGGAACGCATTTTTCGCCGCGCGAAAGCGGCGGGTATCCAGCGGCTTTTCGTGCTGACGACTCGTTCCGAACATTGGTTTATTGAGCGCGGATTTGCCATTGTGGAGATTGAATCTCTGCCGCCGCAAAAGCGCCAAATGTATAACCTGCAACGCCGCTCCAAGGCTCTGGTAAAAAACCTGCGCGCTTAAATTCCGCCGCAAACCAGCAGACGATACGAAAGAAAACGGCGCGGCTGCCAGCAGCCACGCCGTTATGGACGTTTCCGCTCTCTGGCCATGGATTATTTTTCGTTCTCCGTTTGCGCCTTGTACCGCCGTCTGGCTTCTAGGCTGGTCTCAATGCGCTTCGTAGCTTCCGCGCCAGACTGAAAAATGGCGCGATGACCGTTGCCGTCCGCGACAGTTCGGTACGCCGCGCTCTTCACCGCCTCGCCCACGGCGCGGGTAAAGGCAGCCACAATTTCCGGCGGAGTTCCGGCGGGCGCGAACAGGCCATCCCAGACGGTGAGATCGGGATCGGTGACGCCGATTTCCTTGCGCGTCGGCACGCCGGGCAGTTCCGGCAGACGATCGTTGCCGATGACGAGCAGCGGCGCGAGCCTTCCTTCCCTGTACGCGCCCAGCGCTGTAGCAAGGCTTGCGGTGCCAATTTGCGTGTGACCGGCGATAAGGTCATACACTTGCGGCGCGGAACCCTTGTACGGCACCTTGGTCAGATTGAGTTTGTAGATGCGCGCCAGCTGCTCCACCGAAATCTCCGAAAGCGCTCCCGTGCCGGTAATGCCGAAGGCCAGCGGAGCGGATTCTTTGGCGCGGGCGCGCTTTAAGAATTCCTCAAAGGTCTTTACGCCCAGCGACGGATGCGCCCAGAGCACGTAGGCGGATTCCACGACGATCGCCACTGGCGTGAAATCCTTGAGCGGATCGAAAAGCACAGGCTCCGCCGAAAACACGACATTGCCGATGTGCGAGGTCGTGTTACCGAAGAGGAATGTGTACCCATCCGCCTTGCCGTGCAATACCGCGCGAGTGCCGATTAGGCCGCTCGCGCCCGGCCTGTTCTCAATAATGACCGGCTGTTTCAGTTGTGCGGATAAATCCTGCGACAGGGCGCGCGCGTAGGTATCCGATTCACCGCCCGCAGGCCAGGGAACGACAATGCGAACTTCGCGCTCCGGCCAGGTTCCGGCGCGTGCCGCGTTAGAAAGAATGGACGCAAACGGCACGCATAACGCCGTAAGCGCAGCCAATAGGACGGAACGACGAAAACGGATCATGGCGCTTCTCCTAAAAAAGAACGAGGGACAAAAAATCGGCGTCCGAAACTCAAGATTGCCACGCTCATTCTGAGGTCTTGTTTATGTACACAAAAGACGAAAAGCGTCATTCCTTATCACAATAAGGAATATAGAAACCGCGTGAATAGACCAAGATAGATTTGCGGGGAAAAACGCAAAGACGCTAACCAATTCCCCGGCAACCAGAAAATCTGCACCCTGGCTGACGATGTTTCCTTGCCTGTCTGCCGATGGTAACTGTCCGCTCCGCAAGCGCCGTAACATTCCTGTCCAAAACTACCTCCGCCGCACGAATCTCCGCTATCAGAGTAATAAACAAAAAACGACAAGCAAACGAAGAACGATGTGATTCGTTAACATAGAAATCGCCTATACATAATCTCGTTCTGCCCGATAATTTTTTTCGATCACCTCAATCAATACAGGCGCGCTAGGCATGCAAGGCCCCTGGGATATTTCTTTTCTTTTTCCGTAAGAGTTCTGTTAATTCTCCGCTGCTCCTTCCCGTCCCCAAAAACCAAAGAGTATCATTCCCATTAAGATAATTTGTTGATCTAAATATAGGAAACTCCTTCAGATTCTCTGCGACAGAAAAATTTGCGACAAGAGAAAAAAGGCCGCGCCGTACAGCAATATTGATAAGGAACGCCGTAATAAACTGAGACTCCTTTGCTAGGACTTCTGTAAAATCAACTGGCTCTTTCACAAAAAATTCACGGAAGACAGCAACGACATATCCCCATTTAACACTTTTATGCGTAATTTGCCCATAACAAACCCCTTCAGCAGCAAGGGTCTGAAATATGTCGCCAATTTTCACAGTTTTGCGCGATAATGCCATCGTTTACTCCAGCGCTAACTTGCTGCGTCAAGAATTTCCTGACTACGAATCAGGGTCAGAAAGCACGCTTCGATATGCGTTAGACACAAGTTCACTATAGTGTTTATTCAAAACTTCATTAAGTATTTTTCCTAGATCATTCTCCAACCAAATCAATGTTTGTCTTTCTGCATTATCTGAGAATATTCCCGGAATTTCCCAATGGGGTTTTCTCCCAATTCCATGATAGCCATTCCAGCAAAATCAATGCCGCCGCTCTTAACAAAGAAACCAGATTGAACGGCGCCGCGCCCATGTCCGCAACGACGCCCGTTTTATTCTGAACGCCCGCCGCCCCAGCCGGGATATTTATGACGGATGCGCTAACCAGAATAAAGGCGGCACGAATCGTTAGGACTCGTATCGCTTGCGCCATTGTTATTTTATGAGGCAAAATCAGCATTTGCGTTTCCAGTAAAATTCAGGAGGATAGAATGCCTATAATTTTACTGACTTTGGTGTTCTAGGCGTCAATCTTTCTACAACTGTATCAATTTCATCCCGCAAAATATAATCTTTCATTTCTTTCTTGACGACGTCGCTTGGAATAGTTCCATTCACTTGCCCTTCAAAAAACTTTATGTATTTTGAGTTCTCAACCAAGAAAGTACTGCTATTTTTCCCCTTTACGTTGACCATAAAATTTGCCCAACGGCTGATATAACCGTTCTCAATTGAGTACCGCAGACCATACACATGCTTATTGGTATGAGAAAATTGTAACTCGACGCACTATGCTGAACAAATGTTGTCTTTATAAACTGTACCACAAGCGCAAAAATGGAACACTTATCCTCATCAGACAAGTTTAACCCTTCAAAACCTGTATCAAGCCAAGTACCGATTACTTCCTTTTCAAGTTCGTTGAAAGCAACGTTCGACTTGAGAATGTCTGCGGCTAATAATGTCGGCTTTTTATCGACTGTTCAGACTCAATTAGTCTACGAAAAATCTCACCAAGCCTTTGCGGTGGAATTTCCACACCAAACTCATTGCGAATGGATTCTTGAATTGCAAGTTCACCAATGTCGCAACCCGCGTTATATATTGTTTCAGGAATTGCTGAGTTTTCAGTATTGTCAGCAAGTTTGCCGATATTTACGTCAAATCGTTTGCCAGCAGGTACAATCCCATTCGTTGCGGCAACTAAGCGGACGAGGTTTTTCTTCAAACGTAATATTTTGGTGAATGCCGAATAGGACTTCAAAGTTTTCAGGTACATTTGCTATCGCGTCAATCTGACGGATAATATCAGAACCGTTGAAACTTCCTTTGATATTGTCAACGCGCAATTCCTTAGAACTATGGCTAATCTTCGATAAGAAAGTCGAGTTTGCCAAGAACAAATAGTTCTTTTGCGGAGCGGAAATACAGACGACAAACGGCTTGTCATCGTACTTTTGCAAAGCTGACAGAGACAAGAGCGTATTACTTAGCGTTGGCGAGTTCGCTTTGCAAAAGCGTATAGCAAAGTCACGGGTATAGAACACCGACCTGTCCTTAACACACTCAAAATGCTCGCGAACCATTTCGGAAAGCGCGATCTTGTTATTGATACCATCGAGTTGTTCTAAGAACTCAATTAGTGCGCTTAGCATACGCTTTCCAGCTTTTCATCTAACCCTGAACTCCGTTTTTTTAACTTTTGTTGTTGCGCCAATGTATTGCGTTCCCAAAAAACGCCGTCGGTATAACCTTGAATTTCGGTATCAGTGTCAGCTATTTCCAAACGTCTTTGAGCAAGCGCACAGTATTCACGCTCACACTCAATACCGATATAGTGACGATTTAACTTTTTGGCAACAACCGCTGTTGTACCCGAACCGAGAAACGGGTCTAACACCAAATCACCGGGATTTGAACTCGCGAGGACGAGTTTGGCTATCAGCTTTTCCGGTTTTTGAGTTGGGTGGTCTGTGTTTTCGGGCATTGACCAATACGGAATTGATATGTCGTCCCAAAAATTAGACGGGAATGTATCACGAAAATTACCGTTATCGCTCTCCACCCAGTCTTTCGGCTTTCCGTCAACCTTATACGGCGCAATCACTTTTCGGCGCATCTTAACATCGTCCGCGTTGAACGTAAACGTCTTAGGTGATACCGTAGCAAACCAAATATCTTCCATTGAATTTTTCCAATTATGCGTTGCGCCGCGTCCCTTTTCACGCTGCCACGTTATTCGGTTTTGAACATTGAAGTGTTTTATAAGTACGGGGCCTATTACAAGGCTCGTGCGCCAATCGCAGCAAACATATATACTTGCTGAATTTTTAAGAACCCGCTTTACGCTTGCTATCCATCCCTCTGTAAAAGCGGCGTATTCCGTATCGCTCATTTGCTTGAATGTTGTGCCGCTATAAGTCTTGCTCAGATTATACGGCGGGTCAACAACAAGCAAGTCAACACACGCCAACGGTAATTGCCTAATAGCGTTCAGCGCATCGTCACAAATAACCGTATCAGTAACACACGACAAATTACTTAATGTAGCATTACAAACACAGTTAGAAAAATAAAAATCTATCTCACTGTCGGCAAGTGAAATTGTTCGGTTGCGATCCGCTCGTTGTTTAATCATTGTCTAAAGCTCCCTTGCTCTTAGCTGCTTTCGTCCTGCCTACGCGGCGCGTCCCACTAAATTTTCTCAAAAATTCCACAACCCTCTGGCTTGACAAAGGGTCTGAGTGTGTCACGTACTTTGAAAGTGCGTGACGTGTTCTCGTCCTGAACCTCATAAAACCTTTTCCATTTTGCAGTAATTATACAACATTTGCAATCGTTATTTATCCAACCCAAGCACAAATCCGAATTTCTCGCCAACCATTACGATAGACGGAACGCCCGGATTTAATGTGATTGATCCGCCGCGTAACCCGGTTTGTTCATAATGGGATCAAGATAGCTTTGCTTCCTCCCGATGCGCCTGAGTAAGCGCACTCGCTTTGTCCTGTGAAGCGGCATCCGCGATTCCGGGGCGGCATCGGCTTTTGCGTTTCCAGTAGAATTCAGGAAGATAGAATGCCTATAATTTTACTGACTTTGGTATTTCAAGCGCCAATATTTCTACAACTGTATCAATTTCATCCCGCAAAATATAATTTTCATTTCTTTCTTGATGACGTCGCTTGGAATAGTTCCATTCACTTGCCCTTCAAAAAACTTTATGTATTTTGAGTTTTCAACCAAGAAAATACTGCTATTTTCCCTCTTTACGTTGACCATGAAATTTTCCCAACGGCTGATATAACCGTCTCAATTGAGTACCGCAGGGTTCAAAGACAAATTTAAATTTTTCTTTCTCTGGCATTATAATAGCCAGACCCTCCGCAACGGCGTCCTTTCCCAACCCTCCTGCCATGCCGAAGCCGCTCCTCTCCCCGCAAGACCGCTTTTTCACGCCTCCAAAAACACGCGCCACGCGAAAAGCTGCGTAGGCTGCCAGCCCAGACGCCGGTAAAACTCCAGCGCGGGCGCATTGTCCCGATCCGCCAGCAATTGCAGACGCCGCGCGCCCCGCTCCTCCGCCCATTCCCGCACGGCGGCAAGCAGACGACGCCCCAAACCCTGACCGCGATACTCAGGACGCACAATCACATCCTCCACCCAGGCCGAAAGCGCGCCGCGCGCGGTCGAAATAACAAGCTGCGCGCTGGCCATGCCAATAACTCCCGCCTCTTCGCACCAAACCGTCATCAGCACGGCGCGTTCCGGCGCGCGCAAAAATAGTTCCAGACCCCGCCGCTGCGCATCCGGATCGGGCTGGAAATCCCGCTCAATGGAAAAAAGCTGCCCCAACAAATCAATCAGCGCCGGAAGATCCGCCGCTTCCGCAGGACGCACAAGCATATTCGTAACAGGAGCAGACATCACGCAAACCCTCAGGAAAAGCCATCGCAAGGGATGAAATTATAGGCGGGATTCTCGCGGTCTGTCCGCGCGCGCATAGAGCGTTTTGCTGAACGCGCCGCTGATATATCATTCATTTTTCCCTTATTTTCCCTGTCATGATTCGTCCCCTTCTCCCTGTTTTCCCATGTCTTTTCCTGCTGACCGCCTGCGGCATGAAAGGCCCTCTGGAAGCCCCGCCGGGCGCTGTCGGCTCATCACTGTATGACCAATGGGTTCGCCCTGCGAACGCGAGTCCGGAATCTTCAGACACAGCGGATTCCGCAAAGGATCCCGCACAAAATAACGCGGCAAACGGGGATTTGACGCCATGAGCTTACCCGGATCGCCCTTTTTCACTTACCGGAACGGCGTTCTGTGCGTAGAAGAAATTCCCCTATCCGTTCTGGCAAAACGCTTTGGTACGCCGCTGTATGTCTATTCTCACGCGGCGATCTCCGCCGCTTTCCGGGAATTTCAGCAAACGCTGGCGGCGCATCCGGCAGGCGCGAACAGTCTGGTTTGTTATGCCGTCAAAGCCAATTCCAGTCTGGCGATTCTGAATTTCTTCGCCCGCGAAGGCGCGGGATTTGACGTCGTCTCCGGCGGAGAGCTGGCACGGGTGCTGGCGGCGGGCGGACAGGCGCAAAAAATTGTATTTTCCGGCGTAGGCAAAACCGAAGCGGAAATGGAATCCGCACTGATCGCCGGTATTCTCTGTTTCAACCTCGAATCCGCCGAAGAATTGCGGCGGCTCAACGCGGTCGCCGAACGTCTGGGGAAAATCGCGCCGGTTAGCCTGCGCGTAAATCCTGACGTTGATCCGAAAACGCATCCCTACATCGCAACAGGACTAAAAACCGCGAAGTTCGGCGTCCCCATGCAGGACGTTCTGCCGCTCTATCGTCTGGCGCGCGGCTTGCCGCATCTTGCCGTAATTGGCATTGACGCGCATATCGGATCACAGATTCTGGAAACCGCGCCGTTTGACGAAGCGCTGGCACGGCTGCTCGCCCTGTGCGCGGAATTGGCGGCAGACGGCATTCCGGTACGACACATTGACCTGGGCGGCGGTTTCGGCATTCCGTATCGCGCCAACGAAAACGCGCCAACGATTCGAGAGTACCTGACGCCGCTTCTGGATCGCCTCGCGAAAGAACAGGCAAAAGGGTGCGCGCCGCGCTTTCTCATTGTCGAACCGGGACGCAGTTTGGTGGGCAACGCAGGCGCGCTTCTGACTCGCGTGGAATATCGTAAACCCGGTGCGGAACATGATTTTCTCATTGTGGACGCGGCCATGAACGACCTGATGCGCCCCGCGCTGTACGAAGCCTGGCACGAGATTATTCCAGCGCGCGAAGAAACGACGGCAGAACGCGAAGCAAGCGCAAAAACGCGCCTCTGCGACGTTGTAGGACCCGTATGTGAAAGCGGGGATTTCCTGGGCAAAGGACGGCGTCTCGCGGCGGAAAGCGGAGATTTACTCGCGGTTTTGTCTGCGGGCGCTTACGGAATGGCAATGAGTTCCCACTACAACACGCGCGCCCGCGCAGCGGAAGTACTGGTCTCCGGCTCCGCCGCGCACCTTGTCCGTCGCCGGGAAAAAGTGGAAGACCTCTGGGCGGAAGAAGAAATTCCACTCTTTTAAGTACAGGGAAGCGCCCGCACGCATCCCTTGCTGTCTTGGGAAAAATCGTTATAATTCTGGAGTTTATTTCACTGCCGCGCCATTGCGTCCTTGCGATGCGCGGTCTTGCGTTAATGGAATGGGCTTTATGCCCATTTTTTGTTTTGTCATGAATATTTTTGAACTGCTGGAAAAGACGGTTGCAGGTTTAGGGTTTGAACTCGTAGATACCGAGTTCGCTGCCCGCGGTTTGTTGCGCGTATTCATTGACAAACCAGAAAAAAAAGGCGGCGTGGACGTCGAGGACTGCGCAGCCGTTTCACATCAAGTCTCTCGTGTGCTGGAAGTAGAGGGCGTGGCATACAGCCGCCTGGAAATTTCTTCGCCCGGCCTGGACCGCCCGCTCAAAAAAGCGGCGGATTTCAGCCGTTTTACGGGCGAAAAGGCGCGCTTTCATCTGCGCGTACCGCTGGAAGGCCGGCAGCGTAATTATCAGGGAACGCTGCTGGGCCTGACCGAAGACGGCAAGGCGCGCTTGCGCACGGAGACAGGAGAAATCGCCGTGGCTCTGGACAATATCGCAAAAGCGCGTCTGGAACCAAATTTTGGCTAAGGCTTTGGCAAAAGGAGAGTGACATGAGCCGTGAAATGTTGTTGCTGGCAGATGCGCTGGCGCGTGAAAAGAATGTCTCGCGCGAGGTGGTCTTTAGCGCGCTGGAAACGGCGCTCATTTCCGCGACCAAAAAACGCATCCATGACGACGCGGACGTCACGGTGACAATCAGCCGTGAGACAGGAAAATATGAGTCCGCGCGGCGCTGGCAGGTTGTCCCGGACGAGGAATATGTTAACGAATTCAATCAGATGCCGTTATCCGAGGCGCGCAAAGACGACGAACATGTCGAGGTCGGCGACTATCTGGAAGAAGCGCTGGAGCCAATTGATTTCGGGCGCATCAGCGCCCAGGCGGCCAAACAGGTGATCTATCAGAAAATCCGCGAGGCGGAGCGCGAGCAGGTGCTGCAGGATTTTCTGGAGCGCAAGGAATTTATCGTCTCCGGGACAGTCAAACGCATTGAGCGCGGCAACGCGATCATAGAAACCGGAAAAATCGAAGCAATACTGCCCCGCGATCAAATCATCCCCAAAGAAAACCTGCGCGTCGGCGACCGGATCAAGGCCTATCTGCTGAAAATTGACCGCAACGCGCGCGGCCAGCAGATCATCCTGTCGCGCACCGCGCCGGGATTTGTGCTGCGGCTGTTTGAAATGGAAGTCCCGGAAATTGAAAACGGCCTCATGGAACTAAAGGCCTGCGCGCGCGATCCGGGATTGCGGGCCAAAATCGCGGTGAAATCCAACGATCCGCGCGTTGACCCCATCGGGACCTGCGTGGGAATGCGCGGGACCCGCGTGATGGCGGTCAGAAACGAAATTGCGGAGGAACCCATTGATATTGTGCTCTGGTCAGCGGACCCCGCGCAATTTGTTATGAGCGCGCTGGCGCCGGCGGAAGTTTCCAGCATCATGGTTGATGAGGAAAAGCACGCGATGGATGTTGTGGTAGAAGAAAGCAACCTCGCCACCGCGATCGGCAAGGGCGGGCAAAACGTGCGTCTGGCCTCTGAATTGACCGGCTGGGCCATCAATTTGATCACGCAAGAGGAGTCAGAAAAACGCCAGGAAGCGGAAACCGCCGCCGCGCGGCTGCTCTTCATGGAGCGGCTGGATATTGACGAGGACGTCGCCGAATTGCTGATCCAGGACGGCTTTTCCACACTGGAAGAAGTTGCCTACGTACCTTTTGCCGAAATGCTCAAAGTGGAAGGTCTGGACGAAGAAACCGCCAAGAAATTGCGCAGCCGCGCGCGCGACACTTTGCTCAACGCGGACATTGCCGCAGAAGAAAAACTGGAAGAGGCGGATCCATCCCTGCTTTCTCTGGGAATGGATCATGATCTGCTTCGTCAGCTGCTCGATCAGGGCATTAAGACGCGCGATCATTTGGCGGATCTTTCCGCAGATGAATTGATGGAATTGTCCGGCGTGGAAGAGGAAAAGGCGAAAGCGCTGATTCTGGCAGCGCGCGCGCACCTGTTCAATTAAGGAGACCGTCATGACGACAATCCGGGAACTCGCCCAGGAATTCAACACAGAGGTTTCCAAACTGCTCCACCAGTTAAAGGAAGCGGGAGTGGGTGACCGCCGCTCGGAAGACGCGCTTTCCGATCATGAGCGCGAAAAACTGCGCGACTACCTGCATCACGCGCACGGAGAGGGAAAGGCGCGGGTTACTTTGACGCGCACGGAAACTTCCAAAGTCATAACGACCGACGCGCAAGGACGTCCGCGCACCGTGCCGGTCACGGTACGCAAAACGCGCAAGCTGATCAAACGCGAAACGCCGCAAGAGGCCGCGCCCGTCGCGGAAAAGCCGCAACCCGACCCCGAAACAGTCGCCGCGCCGCCCCAGGCAGAAGCGCCGAAAGAGGAAAAGGAAGAAGTAACGACTGTTGTGGCGGCGCCAGAACCGGAAAAGGCGGACAAACCAAAAACAGAAGAAATCACGCCTCCTGAAGAAGCTCCAGCGGAAGCGCCTCAGGCTACGGAAGTCATGGAACCCCAAAAACACAGGGAGCGAAAAACAAAGGTTGAGGAAGAAAAGCCGATCCAAGACGCGCCGCCTACCGAGGAAACCCCGGAAGTCCGGCCAGAGGTCGTCAAAGCCAGCGTAAAAAAACGCACGACGGTCAAAAAGGATTTTCTGGATGAGGCGGAACAAAAAAGGCGCGCGGAAGAAGAGGGACGGCAACGCGCCCTGCGGGAGCGTCAAGAGCTAGAAGCGCGCGAGCGTCAGGAACGCCAAAACAAGCTGGATCAGCTGCGCAAGGAAAAGAAAGAGAAAGAAGACGCCGCGAAACGCGCGGAAGAGGACAAGAAAAAACTCCTGACCGCGCTGCCTGCCGCCGAGCGCGGTCAGCCGCCGGAAAACGGCGCTGACAAAAAAGCGCCGCAGAAGAAAGACAGCGAGAAAAAAGGCAAGCACAAAGGCGAGAGCGGCAAGGAAGGAGTCTGGAGCGACGGGCGCAGGAGAAATCTCCAGAAAGCGCGCGGCGGCGCAAACGGCGTCGGCGGCTGGAAGGAAAACGCGCGGCACGGCAAGCGTGAACACGCGGAAAGCGCCGACGGCAGTTTTCAGGCTCCGACAGAGCCTATCGTGCGGGAGGTGCATGTCCCGGAGACCATCAGCGTAGCCGAGCTTGCGCACAAAATGGCGGTCAAGGCCAGCGAGGTCATCAAGACCCTGATGAAAATGGGCACAATGGTCACAATCAATCAGGTGCTGGATCAGGATACCGCGATGATCGTCGTGGAAGAAATGGGGCATACCGCCGTTGCGGCGCGCCTGGACGATCCGGATATTTTTCTGGGCGAAGACGCGGCGCATGACCACGCGAGCATTGAGCTTTTGCCCCGCGCTCCGATTGTCACGGTTATGGGGCACGTTGATCACGGCAAAACATCGCTGTTGGATACCATCCGCCGCGCCCGGGTCGCCAGCGGCGAAGCGGGCGGAATTACGCAGCATATCGGCGCGTATCATGTGGAAACGCCGCGCGGCATGATCACCTTTCTGGATACGCCGGGGCATGAGGCTTTTACCGCCATGCGCGCGCGCGGCACACAAGCCACGGACATTGTCATTTTGGTCGTAGCGGCGGACGACGGCGTGATGCCGCAAACGCGCGAGGCCATTCACCACGCGCAGGCCGCCAAGGTACCCATCGTGGTCGCCGTCAATAAAATTGATAAACCGGACGCCAATCCGGAACGGGTACGCCAGGAGCTGATCGCGGAAGGAGTCGTCCCGGAAGAGTACGGAGGCGACACGCAGTTCATTCATGTTTCCGCAAAAAAAGGCATTGGCATTGACGAGCTTTTGGAAAAAGTGCTGTTGCAAGCCGAGATTCTTGAATTAAAGGCGCCGCGGGAAACGCCCGCCAAGGGGCTGATCATTGAGGCGCGCCTGGACAAAGGGCGCGGCCCGGTCGCGTCCATGCTGGTACAAAGCGGAGTGCTGCGGCAAGGAGACATGCTTTTGGCCGGACAGGTATTCGGAAAAATCCGCGCGATGCTGGACGAAAACGGCAAAATCATTCACGAAGCCGGACCTTCGATCCCGGTAGAAATTTTGGGATTTTCGGACGTCCCTGCCGCGGGCGATGAGGCGCTGGTGCTCACGGAAGAACGTAAGGCGCGGGAAATCGCGCTGTTCCGGCAAGGCAAGTTCCGCGACGTTAAACTTGCCAAGCAGCAGGCCGCCAAACTGGAGTCCATGTTTGAGCAAGTCGGCGAGGGCGAGGTCAAAATTCTGCCGCTGATCATCAAGGCGGATGTACAGGGGTCGCAGGAAGCGCTGGCGCACGCGCTGACCAAACTCTCCACAAACGAGGTGCGAGTGAACGTCATTCACGGCGCGGTAGGCAATATCAGCGAGTCGGACGTCAATCTCGCGCAGGCGTCCGGGGCGGTCATTATTGCTTTCAATATCCGCGCGGACGCCAACGCGCGCAAGCTGGCGGAAAATTTCGGCGTGGATATGCGCTCCTACAACGTGATTTATGACGCCGTAGACGAAATCAAAGCCGCTCTGTCCGGAATGCTGGCTCCGGAACGGCGCGAATTGGTGATCGGGCGGCTGGAAGTCCGGCAGGTATTCGTGATTTCCAAAGTCGGGGCGATTGCGGGCTGCCAGGTGCAGGATGGCGTAGTGCGGCGCGGCGCGCGCGCCCGGCTTTTGCGGAATGGAGCGGCGCTCTGGGATGGGGAATTGGCTTCGCTCAAGCACTACAAGGACGACGTCAAGGAAGTCAAGGCGGGAACAGACTGCGGTTTGTCTCTGAAAGGATTTAACGACATTCAGGCGGGCGATCTTTTGGAAAGCTATGAAGTTCAGGAGGTCGCGCGCTCGCTGTAAGCGCGTTCGCGGACAAACGTTCGTCCGCAGACGCGGCAGAGAAAAGCATGACGCGAAAAGGAAAGCGCAATGAAAAATTTCTCCCGCGCGGATCGCGTGGCAGAGCAGATTCGCCGCGATTTAGCCGAAATTATCCGCGAGGAATTGAAAGACCCGCGCGTGGGAATGCTCAGTCTGACGGCGGTGGAATTAACGCCGGATTATGCCTACGCCAAAGTTTTTTTCTCCACACTGGACGTCGCGCATTTAACGGAAACCGAGCGCGGGCTTTCGCGCGCGGCGGGTTTTCTGCGGCGGGAATTGGGACGGCGCATTCATATCCATACCTTGCCGCAGCTGCGCTTTGTCTATGACGACTCGCTGGAACGCGGCCTGTCACTTTCGCGCCTGATTGACGAGGCGGCGGCCATGGCAGCCCCGGAAGAGGATGCATGACAAAACGTACATCCGCCTCATAAAAACCAAAATGCTATAAATCTGATGTTTCGTATTATTGGCATTTCAGCATAAATACATATTATCTGACGTACTAAAAGATGAATTACATTTTCGTAGGAAACACAAAATGATCACGTCCAAAATACATAGCGAACCTTTACCTGATCCAATCGAAACTTTAGAGCGTTATTTTCGAGAGGGCGGAAAAACATTGCTTCAAGCGGTGTTTGAGAATACATTCTTTGTCGCACCCGCCGCTGTGCGGAATCAGCCCACGTTTCTCCCTGATTATGCCCGCACAAGCAAGAAATACTATCCCCGCAAAACAAGGGGGAATACTGCGCTATGGGAAAATCGCCTCGTCAAAATTAGCGATAATAGCCCCGCCAAAAAGGCATGGGAGAAATATTCAGGGCAAAAAATCAAGCGTGGCCGTGGATATGGCGTGCGGCACATCTGGGGGGAACCGTGGAATCCCATTGCATTTACTGCGGGTTGGAACTTGGCCTACATGCCATTTTGGGCGGGAATGTTGACAGAAGATCAACATCCTCATCTGGAAGTACAGAAAGCGATCAAGCAGGCGAGTTGGGATTTATATTTCAGGGATAATCCTGTGTGTGATATTCCTGACTTTGTACAGAACCCAAGGATTGATCTCGCTGAACTGCTTGGCAACCAGCCTCTCTTAATTCTTCAGCCGACGCATTTGCCAGAGCAATCACCACGGAAACCAGAATTGATCTTTAAGCCGAGTGAAGATGCAATTAAACAACAGCTGATCCGAGGAGGGGTTGTCTATGTAACGCTTTACAAAAAAGATGGATCAGAAGAACATAAGGAATGGAAGGGAAATAATTTTATAGAAAAATCCAATCTTCGCGGCAATATATGGTCAGGTTATTTACGCAACTGGGAACAAAAAGGAATTGTGAAAGCGGTGTTTTCAAACACAAATTAGCACTTAATAAAACTGAAACAATAGCCACTTTCCTTCATTGAGCGTCAATCATGTTACGAAAATTTGTTTATGTTGTCATGGCGGTTGGGGTAGCTGCTCATGCACGGGAATCAGAATCTCCGCAAACCTTGCCGACGGAAACCGGACAGACTCAGACAAAGGCGCTCGTTCGTGACGGTTCTGTTTTTCAAAAGGCGCAAACAATGCGGCAACGCGAACAAACGCGATATCAACGACAGGAACATTGGCCGCCCGATTCAATTCTGGAACGCTTCGGCCTTTCTTCCCTGAAACAGCCCGACGCTACCCAGGCTCAATTTGAAGAAGCGTTGCTGAACAACCCGTTTTCCCTAGAGGGTGATTGGTGTCTGAATATCCTCATCACGGGCGGCAATGCGAAGGCAATTTACCGGAATGTCAAACAGCAAGTCAAAACGATTTCCGAAAGTTTTCAGGGACACGTCAATGACTTCGGAAGGTATGAAGGAAGGCCTGACTTTTCTGTGGATTATCAAAAGCCAAATACTACAGACAACAAACTTGTTCGCGTCAATATTTTCCCGCGAAACGACGGCATTGAACTAGAAATTTTCACCTATTTCCCAGGTCGCAGGTAAACGTCCGGGAATAGCCAGGCAAGTCTGGTGATGATTTGTTTTTTCGGACGCACACTGGCATCAGTCTCTTTCCGGCATGACTGCGGTTTCCGCCTCCGTTTGCAACCAGCGCATACAAAGCATGTGCGCGAGCGCCAGCAAAGTCGGCCCCAGGAAAATGCCAATAAAACCGAACGCCAGTATGCCGCCAAACACGCCCAGCGCGATCAGCAAAATTGGCAAACTCGCGGCACGGGAAATCAGAATGGGTTTCACGAAGTTATCCACGCTGCTGATCACCAAAAGGCCGTACAGCACCATGAAAATCGCCCAGCCCACTTCATTTTGCTGATACAGCCACAGGGCCGCGCCGCCCCACACCAGCGGCGGGCCTATCGGAATCATGGAAAGAAAAAACGTGGCCATGGAAAGCAGAATCGCGCCGGGGACCCCCGCCAGCAAAAACCCAAAGAACGCGACCACCGCCTGCGCCAAAGCAGTCCCGACAATGCCGATCATGACGCCCATCACGGTATTGCGAGAGAGATGCACCAGCTCCACGCCCAGCGCGCCCCCCAGACGGCGCGCCGCGTTTATCAGCATCGCGGCCAGCGTTGTTCCGTCGCGGTAAAGAAAAAAGCTGATGAAAATAACCAGCGCCAGCTGTAAAACGCCGTTCCCAACCAGCGCAATGGAAGCGAACGCCAGCCGCCGCGCGGGTTCCCACAGACTTTGCAGCGTCTTTTGCAAAAATTCCTCGTCGCCCGCAATCTTGCTCCAGTATGCGGATAAGGTTTCCCCGACATAGGGAATTCGCGCCAGATCCGCTCTGAATGACTCCGTCGTCTGCGGAGAAAACCAGGCGGCCACGGGCTCGCGCAAGGAATGCGCGGCGTCAGACAAGCCAATTGCCAATAAAACCGTTGGCGCAAGCAATACCAAAATCAGTAGCGCGGTCATGGAAAGCGCGGCAGGCGTATCCCGGTTTGCGGTTACGCGCCGCAAACGCGCGTATGCCGGCCAGCTGGTCACGCACAGCACAATCGAAAAGAGAATGGCGGCCAGGAATGGATAAAGCACGAGCGCTCCGCCCATAATCAACAAGACAATCAAGGAACGCTGAACAAGCGGTTTGGCAGAAAAAGACATATCTTTCTTCAACATCAACAAGTTAAAACTTCGACAACGCCTTTAGTCCCTGGCGAATACGCTCCGAAACCGACAAGCCCGGCGGCAGCGCGCTCAACGCCTGACGTGTCTCCTTTTCCGAATAGCCAAGCGCAATCAAGGCGCGCTCCGCGTCGTCCGCCATGCCCAGCGCGCTTGTCCCGCCTGTCGCGCCCGCCGTCGCGGACAAGGGCAATTTTCCCTTCAATTCCAGCAAAAGCCGCTCGGCGGTTTTTTTGCCGATTCCCGGAATTCTGGTCAAACGCGCGCTTTCCTGACACGCTACCGCCGAATGCAGGTCGGCGACCGACAAACCGGAGAGCACTGCCAGCGCGATGCGCGCGCCCACGCCAGAAATTTTCAACAACTGTCGGAAAACAGCGCGTTCTTCCTCTGTACTGAACGCATAGAGAAATTGCCCATCCTCGCGCACCAAATGATGAATCCACAAAGAGACGCGCTCGCCCGCCGCGGGCAGATCGTAGAACGTGCTCATGGGAACATCGGCTTCATAGCCCACGCCGCCCACGTCAATCAGAATGCGCGGCGGCTGTTTGCCCGCAAGCGTCCCGGAAAGATGTCCTATCATAAAAAAAATCCAGAATGTCAGGCGGAAAGCCGCAGACCCAGCGCGGTAAGCAAACCGCTCACATGCGCGGCGAGAATCGTGTTCAGCACGGCAGGACGCAACGCGCCTGGCTTGTCCGCATACCGAATCAGATCGCGCGCGGCCGCCAGAGAAATCGGCAACGCCAAAATGCCCGCCGCCGCGAACGCGGGAACCCAGTCTGCCAATACCGCGAACAGAAGCCAGATATACGCAAAAAGCGCGATCCACAAATAGCCCCAGCGCGCGGCTTTTGTACCCAAACGGACAATCACCGTGCGCTTACCCACCGCGGCGTCGCTCTTGCGATCCGGGAATTGGTTGATGTACAGAATGTTGACCACCAACAGCGCGAAAGGCAAACCCGCCCCCCAGGGGAAAGCGGAAAACGCTCCGCGCTGCACAAAATCCGCGCCCACCGCGATGAGCAGCCAGCCCGCGAGAATCGCCGGTTCTCCCAGACCGCGCGAAACAAGTTGCAGGGGCGGCGCGGAATACGCCACCGCAACGAAAAGCCCAAAACAACCAATCCAAAAAAGCCCGGACGCCGAAAACCACATGAGCAGCACGCCCGCCGGAATCGTGGAAAGCAAGAGCGAATAACCGAAAACCTTCATCTCCCGTTCGCTCAGCACCCCATTCACAATAAAGCGGCTACCGCCGGTGAAAGGATACAGGCGCTCCTCATTATGCGCGTCCGCGCCGTTGCAAAAGTCATAATAGTCATTGAGTACATTGACGCCCGCGTGCGTGACCAGCGCGAAAAATAGCGTCAGCCACGCCGTAGCCGGGTTGATTGCAATACCGGAAGCGGACGCGCAAGCCAATCCAATCAGGCAAGCCACGAAAGTAATGCTCAAAAAAGGCAATCGCGTCGCGGAAAGATAACGCCAGAGCGGATTGGCGAAATGGGCGCGAACAGGTTCAACAAAGGCCATCGTCATAGATTCCAGGAAAAACAGGCAACGCGCCCGCGTAACAGGCAGACAAAGGCGAATTTTGCCGGAAATTCCGCCGAATACGCGAAGTTTCCGCGATCATGACTCTACGTCGTCCTGTAAACGTCCGGCGCGCACCTTGAGCGCGCGGACAAGACGGCGGGGATTTTGCGCGAAGTGCTGCTCACGCACTTCCGATAGCGCCGGATTCGCGGCATGATGCGCATGACAAATCGCGCAGGCCAGCGCGTCTGCGGCGTCCGCGCGCGGCGGCGCGGAAAGCCGCAGAAGCCGCGCGACCATGTGCTGCACCTGTTCCTTGGCCGCCTTTCCATGTCCTACAACCGCCTGTTTGATTTGCAGGGCGGAATATTCCGCCAGCGGCAAACCACCCGCCATCAGCGCGGCGATGGCCGCGCCGCGCGCCTGTCCCAAAAGCAGCGTGGATTGCGGATTGACGTTTACAAATACTTTTTCGATGGCGGCTTCGTCCGGATTATGCCGCGCAATGACCTCGCGCACGCCGGAAAAAATTGTCGCAATACGTTCCGGAAGCGCTTCTTTGGGATTGGAACGAACGCAGCCGCTGGCAAGATACAGCAATTGCTGCCCACGTTTTTCGACAAGGCCAAAACCGGTGGCGTTCAGCCCCGGATCAATGCCCAGAATACGGGAAACGATCATGAACCCGGCGAATCCGGGGTTTGCTCAATGAAACCCGCGGACTTAACCGCGCGATCCAGCGCCGCAAGGGTGGCGAGCAACGCTTCCATCCGCGCGAGCGGCCAGCTGTTCGGGCCGTCCGACCAAGCGCGGTCTGGATCAGGATGCGTTTCCATAAAGAGACCGGAAATTCCCGAAGCGATCGCCGCGCGCGCCAGCACCGGCACGAATTCGCGCTCGCCGCCGGAAGAGGTTCCCTGCCCGCCCGGCAGCTGCACGGAGTGCGTCGCGTCAAACACCACAGGGCAGCCGGTATCCCGCAAAATGGCAAGCGAGCGCATATCCGAGACCAGATTGCGATAACCAAACGACGCGCCGCGCTCGCATACCATGAGAGTATCCGCGCCGCCATTGGCTTCCCGCGCCTTGGCGACAACCTGGCGCATATCCTGCGGCGCGAGAAACTGGCCTTTTTTGAGATTGACAGGCTTTCCCGCCGCCGCTACCGCATAGATAAAATCAGTCTGGCGGCACAAAAACGCGGGAGTTTGCAGCACATCCACCGCTTCAGCCACAGCGGGGATGTCCGCTTCCGTATGCACGTCCGTAAGCACCGGCACGCCGACCTGACGGCGCGTTTCCGCCAGAAGATGAAGCCCCGCGTCAAGGCCCGGCCCGCGCGGCGACTGCCCTGAACTACGGTTGGCCTTATCGTAGGACGCCTTGAAAATATAGGGAATGGAAAGCCTGGCGCAGATTTCCTTGAGCGTTCCGGCAACTTCGACGCATAAATCCAGCGATTCCGCCGTACAGGGGCCTGCAATCAAGAAAAAAGGGTGGGAAAGCCCAGCAGAAAAACCACACAAACGCATAATAAACGCTCCGAAACAGGGAAAATCCGCCCACAGCCGCAAGGGATTATTATCGCATACCCAATCGCGTGAATGCCCTCACGGATAAATCCCTTCATGCCGCGCGGTGCTAAAATGCGCCGTTCTCCCCCCTCCACCGATTAGGCGGCCTCATGAGCGAAGAAAATCAACCCGGCGACGCGGACACGCTTCAGGAACGCCTAAATGAAGTTACCACGCTGCTGTCCAGGCAGCGCCTGGTAGAAGAGCTGGTGCACCGGCAAGACATGCCGCATCAAAGTCTGGTCGAGAACCTGGTGCATAAGCAGAATCTCATTGAACTGCGCCACCGTCTCGATAGTCTGCACTCGGCAGACGTCGCCTATCTTCTGGAAGCCTTGCCGCTGGAAGACCGCCTTTTGGTCTGGGATTTGGTGCGCGCCGACCGGGACGGGGAAATTCTGCTGGAAGTCTCCGACGCGGTGCGGGAAAGCCTCATCGAGGCGATGGAGCGGCACGAGCTTGTAGCCGCCGCTGAAACGCTGGACACGGATGAACTCGCGGACCTGATGCCCGATTTGCCGCAGGAGGTCGTGGAGGACGTTTTCCAGGCGCTGCCCTCGGATGAGCAGGCGCAGCTTCGGACAGCCATTTCCTATCCGGAAGACACGGTTGGCGCTCTGATGGATTTTGACATGGTGACGGTGCGGGAGGACGTGACGCTGGAAGCCGTGCTGCGTTATCTCCGCCGCTTCGACGCGCTGCCGGAGCACACGGATCAAATTTTCGTGGTAGACCGCGACGGCGCGCTGAAAGGCGCGCTGACGCTGGAAAGTCTGCTCATTCATGATACGGAAACCGACGTCCGGCAAGTCATGAAAAAAGAAGTCATGCGCTTTCATCCCGAAGATCAGGCGGAGGACGCCGCGCAGGCTTTTGAGCGCTATGACCTGGGATCCGCGCCGGTTGTCGGCGCGAACAATCAGATTCTTGGGCGCGTCACGCTTTTGGCGGTAGTGGATTTTATCCGCGAGACCTCCGAGGCGGAGCAATTGGCCAATGCCGGTCTGCGCGAAGAGGAAGATATTTTCGCGTCAATTTGGGACTCGGTGAAAAACCGCTGGTCATGGCTGGCGATCAATTTAATTACCGCGTTTGCCGCGTCACGGGTCATCGGGCTTTTTGAGGGTTCCATTGAAAAACTGGTGGCGCTGGCCGCGCTGATGCCGATTGTCGCGGGGATTGGCGGCAATTCGGGGAATCAGACCATTACCATGATTGTCCGCGCCATCGCCATGGGACAGGTAAAAACAGACGCGACCCGGCGGCTGCTCAAAAAGGAGTTGGGGGTTTCGCTCATCAACGGCCTCTTGTGGGGCGGACTGATCGGCGCCCTGGCCTGCTGGCTTTACGGCAGCTTTTCGCTGGGTCTGGTCATGACCGCCGCCATGACGCTGAATCTTCTTCTCGCCGCTTTCGCGGGCGTGGCGATTCCCATGACGCGGCAACGGCTGGGCGGCGATCCGGCGCTCGGCAGCTCCGTCATGATTACCGCGATTACGGATTCCGGCGGCTTTTTCATTTTCCTCGGTCTGGCTACGCTTTTTTTACTCTAGGGCAGATCGCGCACGGTATTTTCGTTTTCCTGGCCTTTAAGCCGCTGGGATTGCGCGCAAAAAGAAAGGGCGCAAGCGCCGAAACGCTTCCGCCCTGATCATACGCAAGAGTTTAGACCGTTAACGCCGCAATCTGCGCTGCGACGTTTTCGTTTGCTTTGCGCAGCCCTTCTTCGCCCATCGAAACGCCTTCGCCAAAGACAAACTGCAAGTCAGTCATGCCAAGAAAACCCAGCGCTGTCTTCAGGTAATGCGTATGGGCGTCCAGGGGAGTATCGCGGTACACGCCCCCGCGCGACAACGCCACATAAACCCTTTTCCCTTTGACGAGGCCTTCCGGCCCGGTCGCCGTATAGCGAAAGGTAACGCCCGCGCGGAAAATGGCGTCAATCCAGCTTTTGAACTGTACAGGTATGCCAAGGTTATACATGGGGACGCCCAGCACCAGCGTATCGGCGGCTTGCAATTCCGCGATGACGGCGTCGCTTTGCGCCACCCGCGCGGCCTGCTCTGGAGTACGTTTGTCGGCGGGCGTAAAAAGCGCCCCGACGGCGGCGGGGTCCAGCAAAGGCAAAGGCTGACCGCCAATGTCGCGGAACGTGACTTTGGCGTCGGGATACTGTGCGCGCAAACGCTCAACAATGAGACCGGCGAAACGGCTGGAATGGCTTCTTTCGCCCTGGATGCTGGAATTGATATGTAAAATGTTCATGCTTTCTCCATGGTGTTTCGATAAATACGGATTTCAAGCGGCGTCCGTTTTGCCGTCGTTGCGGAATGGGCAGTCCTCACGTATACAGCGAACATAAAGGTAAAGCTCGTGCTCTTCAATTTGAAAACCGCGACTGGCGGCCGCGCGGTTTTGCAAGCGCTCGATTTCCTCGTCGCAAAATTCTTCCACGCGCCCGCAATCAACGCAGACCAGGTGATCATGATGCCTGCCGCTGCTGATCTCAAATGTCGCTTTGTTCGGCTCAAAGAAATGCCGCTCCAGAATACCGGCCTGCTCGAACTGGGTAAGCACCCGGTACACCGTGGCCAGACCCATATCCAACCCCTCGGCCAGCATCTGCCGGTATACATCTTCCGCGCCCAAATGCCGCGTCTCGCTTTTTTCAAAAAGCTCCAGGATTTTCAGGCGCGGCAGGGTCACTTTCAGCCCCGCTTCACGCAGGCTATGGGAACGCAGTACGACAGGTTTTGAACGCATAGTAGGAAAACGCGAAGCGGAAGAAATACAAAATTCGGTTATGATACCGAAGTTTTCATGCTTTCCAACTTTTCCGCCACGCGCTGACTGCCCATGACAGGTTCTTCCACCGCGCGCCGCGCCGCGCTTTTTCTCTTTCTTTCCCTGACAGCATCCGCCCTGCTTTTTGGTTGCGCGCGCGTACCGCGCCTTGTCAGCGAATATCGGATCAACGTCCAGCAAGGCAACGTGCTGACGCAGGAAATGGCCGCGCAACTACGCCTCGGCCTTACCCGCGATCAAGCGCGCTTCATTCTGGGCACGCCTATGCTGGCCGATTCCTTTCACGCAAATCGTTGGGATTACTTATTTCGCTTGGAAGATCGGAAAAACAACAAGGTCACAACGCGCATTCTGACGCTATTTTTTGACGCCGAAGGACGGCTCGAAAAAATTACGGGCGACGCGACCGCGGGGACAGAAGAAGAACTGAACGCGCCCGCCGCGCCCACGGAAATTGTGGACTTGGGTTCGGTAGAGCCGGGGACCCCTCTGCCGCCAGACGACAGCGGCAGTTTTTGGCCGCAGCTCAAGAGCTTTTTTGACTGGTGAAAATTACGCTTTCCCGGCAGAACAGAAAATCGGCAAACGTAAGGAACAAGGGATGGAAAAAAACCGTATCGGAATTGCAGGCGCGTCAGGGCGCATGGGGCGAATGCTCCTGGAAGCGACGCTTCAGGCCAAAGATTTGCGCCTTACCGCCGCGCTGGAACAAACAGGAAACGCGGCTATCGGGCGCGACGCCGCAGAACTCGCAAATCTGCCGCGTTCCGGAGTGCTGGTATCGGACAATCTTTCCGCTGCGCTTGCCCAATGCGATACGTGGATTGACTTTACCCGACCGGAAGGCACGCTACGGCATCTAGCCGCAGCGGAAGCGGCAGGCGTGGCTATGGTGATTGGCACAACCGGCTTTGACGCGGCGGGAAAAGCCAGGATTGAAGAAGCGGCAAAGCGCATTCCCATCGTTTTCGCGCCGAATATGGCGATTGGCGTCAACCTGGTCTTTCGCCTGCTGGAGACAGCCGCGCGCGCCCTGGGGCAAGAATTTGACGTAGAGATAGTGGAAGCGCATCACCGGATGAAAGTCGACGCTCCCTCCGGAACCGCGCTGCGCATGGGAGAAATTGTCGCGCAGACGCTGGAGCGCGATTTGTCCGAATGCGCGCTTTATGGGCGCGAAGGACACACCGGCGTCCGAAACAAAAGCAGCATCGGCTTCGCAACCGTGCGCGGCGGCGACATCGTAGGCGATCACACGGTGATGTTTTGCGGTCTGGGCGAAAGAGTGGAAATTGCCCACAAAGCGGGCAGCCGGATGCCTTACGCCCTGGGAAGCCTTGCCGCTTCCCGTTTTCTCGCGCGGCAAAAGCATGGCCTTTTTGATATGCAGGATGTATTAGGTCTGCGCGCCTGAACCGGGAAAACGGGAAGCGCAGACTTGCTTTGTGCAGCGCAAAAAATCCGGCGAAACCGCGCGATTTCTGGTAAGGTAAGCGCGCTTTTACTCCTTTAACCCTAGTTTTAACGCTGAAAGGAAAACTCATGACGCAACGTGTAGCACTAGTTACTGGCGCGATGGGCGGTTTAGGAACCGCCATTTGTCAGGCTCTGGCAAAGGCCGGACACAAGGTAGTCGCCGCTTATCATCCTCAGTTTGACAAGAAAGACGAATGGCTGAAAGAACAAGAAGCCGCTGGATTCACGGGCTTTATTCCGGTTGCGGGCGACGTTGCGGACATCGCCTCTGTTCAGGCGATGGTAGCCGAAGCCGAGCAAAAGGCCGGTCCGGTTGACATCCTCGTGAACAACGCCGGCATTACGCGCGACAAGATGTTCAAGGGCATGGAGCGCGAACAGTGGGACGCGGTAATCAATACCAATCTCTCCAGCCTGTTTAACGTTACCAAACAGGTTTCCGCCAAAATGGCCGAACGCGGCTGGGGGCGCATCATCAATATTTCCTCTGTCAATGGCGTCAAGGGACAGGCGGGGCAAACCAACTACTCCGCGGCCAAGGCGGGCGTGATTGGCTTCACCAAGGCGCTGGCGCAAGAACTGGCCGCCAAGGGCGTGACGGTCAACGCCATTGCGCCCGGCTATGTCGCCACCAAGATGGTCACGGCCATTCGTGAGGACATCCTGAAAGGCATTATTGACTCCGTTCCGGTCAAACGTCTGGCGAAGCCTGAGGAAATCGGCTTTGCCGTCGTATTCCTCGCGGATGAGCTGTCGGGCTTTACGACGGGCGCGACGCTGAATATCAACGGTGGTCTGCATTACCAATAATTGGTCGCAAGAAAACAGGGCGGATTTTCCGCCCTGTTTTTGTCTCTTTTCAGCCCAATATCATCCTCGCGTTACGCCGCGCGCCACGAAGGAATCCCTGCATGACTGAAAAAATCAGACAAATCAAGAAATACCCTAACAGACGCCTTTACGATACGCTTACCAGCCGTTACATCACGCTGTCTGACATTAAAGAAATGGTGCTGAAATATGATCATTTTCAGGTAGTCGACGCCAAAACGGATGAAGATTTGACGCGCAGCGTCCTTTTGCAAATCGTGCTGGACGAGGAAAGCGGCGGCGTCCCCATTTTTTCCCGCGAGCTTTTAAGCATCGTAATTCGTCTGTACGGACACGCCGTTCGAGGAGTCATGGGAAAATATCTGGAGAGCAACATTCATACGCTTCTGGATTTCCAGCAGAAATTCCAGGAACAATCCTGCGCTGTTTTTGGTGAAAACCCACAAATGCCGCCGGATTTTCTCGCGCAGTTTCTCAATTTTCAACAGCCCGCCATGCAAAACGTGATGAGCGCTTATGTTGAGCAAGGCCAGAAGCTACTCCAGCAAATGCGCGAACAGATACAAAATCAAACCCGCGCCATATTCGCCTACGCACCGCCTGAATCTGTGGAAAAACCGCCTCGCTAAGCGCTCAAAGCGTTGCCGTTTCGCTTATAAACAATCAATATTTTCTTGTGCGCCAAAAAATCATAGAACGCATATCGGACTGTTTTCGCTAGAGCAAATCAAATTTACGCTTTACCATGAATCAGCGTACAGCTCCCCACGTATAATTTAACGGCGGATACTTATTCGTCCCTCTTCTTGTTGCATCTTTTTGCCGCCGCCTCTTTGCGAGGCGGCTTGTTTTGTCTCGCCCGCAACGGGCAAACATCATACAAAACGCGGCGCACACTACTTTACCCCGCATCATGCGCGGGGGCTTCCTGCACAATAAATCGCCGCGAAACACAACCAGATATGCGCAAAAAAATACCGACAAAAAAACATATTTGCCACGAAATCTTCCCAAGTCTTTTTTAATACAACGTCAGGAGAAAGCCTGTACACCCGATTATCGAAAAACATTTGGCGGCCTGTCAAAATCATACTATTTGCGGAATTTTTTCTTTGGCCTGATTTTCTTGGCGATTTACACATTTCTTATGCGGGAGACCGCCAATGAACTGCCGAGCACATTCACGCTGCCGTACATAGTAAACACTTTCTTGTACTCGTATTCACGGTTCGTCTATGAAAGCATAGTGAATTTCATTGTCGGCAAGAACGTGTTTATATTTCCCGTTTTTGTGGTGTTGTTTGTCAAGTTGTTTACGGTGCTTCTATGCTTTGCTTTTGCAATTTTCATCGCGCCGATCGGTCTTGCCTGACTGTAACCAGCGCCTGATAACCCACCGCTACGCTCCCGCAGCACGGCGAGGACAGCATAGCGGTGCCAAGCCAGAGGCGCGGCAGCCATCGCCCGGAAGGGCGTAACCACTCGCCCAGGACAAGAAGGGGACATCTATTTTTGGACATCCCACACAAGTACACCTGTTGAGAAGCAGAACCAGTGCGGGAAATACGACTACCCGCCATCAAGAAGCAACCCCCACAGACCAGAAAGACCACCGGCAGAGAGAAGCAAAAACACCCATTGTCCGGTGTCGTAGGACGACGTGGTAACGCTGCGCTTGCTTTCCGGCAAGTGCCTGGCGTGCGGGGCACGCATGGGGGACGGTTAGTAAGGCATGGCACACCTTCAAAACCGTTCCCGTTGTTGCTATCGGTTGAATCTGCCCATCAGTTCCGCGTAAAACGCCGAAATTGCGCCTTGGCGGTCGAAATGCAAGGGACGCTGCGCTCTTCGCCCTTGCATTCCGCCCTTGTGCCAAGTCGCCCCTTTTCGGCAACGCGAAACCGATGAGCAGATTTTAACCACCGATGAGGAGTAACACCATGAACACCCTTGAATTTGAAGACTGCCATTCCCAACAAACCAGTAACCCCCATGCGGGGCTTTGCCCCACTCCCCAAACACTCGCCGAAAAGCAGGGAGGGGCAAGGCAAGGGCAAGCATTGGGGAAAGGGCGGAGCGTTAAAAAGGGAGAGCACGGCGTAAAGGTTGTTACTTTTGTCCCTTGCGAAAAGACCGACAAAGAAACCGGGGAAGTATCGAAGTTTACGAAATCCCACATTACCACCGTGTTTCACATTTCCCAAACGCAGGAGATTTAATTATGCCGCTTTTTTCCTTTCTTTCTGGATGTTCCACCCGTGTTGGGTTTTTCAATTTCCGCTGGACTGGCGGAAGAATGACCCCGTGTACATATCCTAACTTGTGCTCGGACTGTCCAGCGCCGGAAAAATCCGCCACCAGACCCGTGCACAACTTACGTGAACAATTAGCAACAGGCGCCCTATATTGTGCACGAAACTTCCGAAAATGCTTGACCATAAATAAGAGTACGACTATCTTACAAATATCAACCACTCGCCGGAGAACGACCATGCGAAGCATAACCCTGTCCACCAAAGGACAACTCACTATCAATAAGAGCCTCATGGAGCACATGGGCACGAAGGGCGGCGAAAAAATGCACGTCACCAAGACCGCAGACGGCGGGATAAAAATTCTCCCCGACAGAAACAGAGGCAGCTTGATGGACTTGGCTGGTTCCATCCCATCCAACATTCATCTGTCCGACGAAGAGCTAGAACAATGTATTGCGGATTCCTACGCCGCTGCAGGAATGCAGGGACTTGAAGCATGAATATCATCATCGACACGAACATTCTTGTGCGCTTCTTGTTGGCTTCTGAAAAGGGCACCGAGCAACATAAAATCGCCGCACATTTTATTGATGAAGCCGATGAAATCATTATTCCGACACACGTATTTTGTGAATTGGTTTGGGTTTTAATCAACGGCTATAAAATAAATCCGGCTGTTGTTCATGCCGCTTTGTCTGACTTCCTACGGCGTGACAAACTGGTAATTCGTGATGACGAAGTAGAAGCCGGAATGCTTTTCCTTGAAAAAGGCGGCGACTTTGCAGACGGCGTAATTGCCCACACCGGACGCAACATGACCCGCAGCAGAGCCGTTTTTGTATCGTTCGACAAGAAAGCAATTCGCTTGTTAACCGAAAGCGGTATAACCGCGATGTTGCCGCAAATTTAAGGCAAATCATGGAAAAAGTAACCTTGCTAGGCCTTACGCCGATGCCGACACAATGGCAAGCAAGGCATTGGCAGAGGCGGGCAAGCACGGACGGCGAACACTGGCTGACAATGTGTAGCGGCTATCAACTCTGCGGACCCATCCAGATTGCCAGCCCCGAAAAAGGCGTATTCAACGCACAAGGTATCGCAAAACTGGCGCAAATCTTCCACGAAACATTTGACTACACTTATCGCCATTCCAGGCACAATGAATTCTGAGAGGCGACATGCGCGCCAATTTGCAGAATCGCCCGATGCGTATTTTCTTGCGGCGGGCGTCCTAATTTTTTCGTTCGGCCAATGGCGCATTGGTCGGGATTTTCCTGCGCCCAAACACAGAAATGGCGTATCAATTTCTCGCGTTCACTGTTTCTTTTCCAATGCGGAAATACGATTTGCCAATCGGCTGGCATGGCGTAGCGCCGAGGCATTTTTCATCCACTCCGCATGTGTTTCCAAAGGATAAATCGCCGTATATTTTCCTGACTGGACAATGCTTTTCATCACCATACTGCCCGGTGAAATTTCCGTGCGCGGCGCGATTTCCAAGTGACCCAGGATCATCGCCGCGCCGCCAATCGCGCAATGATGCCCAATACGCGCGCTGCCTGCGATTCCAACGCAGCCCGCGATGATCGTATGCGCGCCAATCACGCAGTTATGTCCAATCTGAATCTGGTTATCCAGTTTGACGCCATCACCGATCACGGTATCTTCCAGCGCGCCCCTGTCAATCGTGGTGTTTGCGCCAATTTCCACATCATCGCCGATCGTCACGCCGCCAATTTGCGGAATTTTTACCCAGTGTTCCGCACCGTTTACAGTGGTATCCAGCGCAAAACCAAAACCGTCCGCGCCAATAACCGCGCCGCTATGCACAATCGCGCGTTTGCCTATGCGGCAGCCGGGGTAAAGCACCGCGCCCGAATCAATAACGCTATCCGCGCCCACGCGGACTCCTTCGCCCACCACCGCGCGCGGATGAATTTCCACCCGCTCGCCCAGCACCGCGCCCGCGCCAATCCACGCGCCCGCGCCGATATGACAGGAATCCGGTACTCGCGCGCCTTCTTCCAGCACTGCCGCCGGATGAATCCCCGGCGGCGGCTTCACGCCCGGATTGAGCAGCGCGACAACATGCGCGTAATAAAGATACGGGTGCGGAACTACCAGCGCAGAAATGCCATCCGGCAAATCTTTCCCCGCCGCTTCCGTAAGAATGACCGCGCCCGCGCGAGTCGCGGCCAGCTGCGAACGATATTTAGGGTTGGCAAAAAACGCGATATTCTCGCTTTCGGCATCCCGTAAAGTAGCTACCTGGCGAATTGGCAGATCCGCCCTGCCGCGCAAACCGGCGGGATAAACATCCCGAAGCGCCGCCGCGATTCCCGAAAGCGTCCAGCGCTTCGGCATCAAAAACGCCTCCCCGGAAAAGCAAGACGCCGCCAGACAGGCATATGCGTTACTTCCCTTCGGTCAGCGCCTTGACCACTTTTTCGGTAATGTCGAGGCGCGGGCTAACCCAAACGGCGTCCTGCAAAATCAGGTCAAATTTTCCTTCTTCCGCGATGACGCGCACCGCTTTATTGGCGCGATCCGTGATGGTAGACAGCGCTTCGTTTTGGCGCAGACTTAGGTCCTCCCGAAATTCACGCTGTTTTCTCTGAAACTCCCGCGAGACATCAGAAAACTCGCGTTCCTTGCCGCGCCGCTCGCTATCTGACAGGGTCAAAGCGTTTTTCTCCATATTCTCCTGCATGGTTTGCAAACGCTTGGCCATCTTTTGCAACTCCTGCTCGCGCCCGGAAAACTCGTTTTCAATCTCCTTGGCGGCTTTGACTGCGGAAGGAGCCTGACGCAGCACGCGCTGAAAATCAACAAAACCAATCTTGAGATCGCCTGTCTGCGCGAATACGGCAGGGGAAAAGCTCAAGGACATGCCCAAAAAGGCCGCAGAAAATATAAGGCGGATATTCAACTTAACTCTCCTCGTAGGAAATGACAAATGGCGCAAAAAACCGTGCGATCCCTTAAAACGTCGCGCCAAGCTGGAACTGGAAAGGCTCGGTATCATCGCCATCCTTTTTGTTGAGCGGCGCGGCGACACTGAACTTCAGCGGGCCTATCGGCGAAATCCAGGAAAGCGAAATACCGGCGGAAGCGCGAATGCTTTCATCAATAAGATTTTGGGTATTTTTCTGGCTCTTGCCGCGCGCGTAAATCTGTCCGGCGTCCACAAATACGCTCATGCGCATAGAGCGGTCATAACCCGGCAATCCCCAGAAAATTTCCGCGTTCCCGACAACACGGCGATTTCCGCCCAGACGCTCGTCATGATAACGCCGGTCCACGGGTCCCAGACTTGACGAGGCATAGCCGCGCACAGAGTCTATCCCTCCCGCGTAATAATTCTTGTAGAACGGCAACTCGCTGCCGCCATATCCGTCGCCAATCCCCAGCTCGCCGTTGAGCATAAGAGTGAAAGTCTTGGACAAGGGGAAAAACCTCTGATACTGATAAGATGCTTTCCAGTATTTGAGATCCCCCAGCGGCGTAGCTACCTCCAGCGCAGCGTGCTGATAAACGCCGCGCGTCGGAAAAATGGCGCTGTCACGGGTATTGCTTGACCACCAGGCAGTCAACGGAATGGTTATATTGCTTTTCCCGTTCTTTTCCACAAAATCAACGTACCGCTGCGGGCTTTGATCATAGGTACTGATTTTGGTCTGATCCACCCCCACGCCCACGCCCACCGTGGAACGCTCGGAAATAGGGAAAGAAAAACGCAGCGTGCCGCCAGTAGAAGCGCTTTCATAATCACCGATGTCAATGGTGGAAGACGTCGGCTTGAAAACGCGATGATAAATATCAATGCCCTGACTAATCCCATCCATCGTGAAATACGGATCCGTGTAGGAAAGGCGAATCGCGCGATTTAGCTTGCTCGTGTTCACGCCAACCGTCAGATGTTTGCCGCTGCCGAAAATATTATTCTGCGAAATGGAACCGGAAAGCATGACTTTTTCTTCTTTGGAAAATCCCGCGCCAATCGCAAGATTTCCGGTAGGTTTCTCCGTCACGGCCAAATTCACGTCGACCTGATCCGAGGTTCCGGCTACCGGCTCTGAATCCACCGTCACATCCACAAAATAGTCCAGGTTATCCACGCGCTGGCGGGAAAGATTCACCTGCTCCGCGTTGTACCATCCGCCTTCCATTTGCCGTATTTCCCGGCGGATGACCTCGTCGCGGGTCAGAGTGTTGCCCGCGATGTTAATCCGCCGAACGTAAACCCGCCGCCCCGGATCAACAAAAATCGTAAAAGAAACCTGCCGATTCTCCTGATCAATTTCCGGGGCGGCATTCACATTGGCGAAAGCATATCCCCGCTCGCTTAACTTATCGGCAATTTGCTTCGTAGTCGTATTCAGGGCTTCGCGGGAAAAAACCTGGCCCGGCTTCAAAGATACCAGCGCGCGAATCTCTTTCTCCGGCAAAATCAGATTGCCCGCGAGCTTGATGGAGGAAATCTGAAACCGATCCCCTTCCGTAATGTTGACCGTAATGTAAATTTTTTCCTTATCGGGAGAAATACTCACCTGGGTCGAATCAATATTGAACTCCAGATACCCCCGGTTCATATAGAAAGAGCGCAGTTTCTCCAGATCGGCAGAAAGTTTCTGGCGCGAATACTGATCACGCTTGGTATACCAGGTCAGCCATCCAGAAGTAGTTTGCTCAAATTCTTCCAGCAAATCTTTCTCACGGAAACTTTTAGCGCCGACGATGCGAATCGCGCTAATTTTTGCCGCGTCCCCTTCCTCGATATTAAAGTTAATGCCGATTCGGTTGCGCTCCAACGGCGTAGTCGTCGTAGTAATCCGCGCGCCGTACTTGCCGCGCGTCAGGTACTGCCGTTTCAATTCCTGCTCGGCGCGGTCCAGGATCGCGCGGTCAAAAATCCGGGTTTCCGCCAGACCCATCTCTTTCATGGCCGCGAGAATCTGATCCTTCTCAAATTCCTTCATGCCGATAAAGTCAATTTTGGCGATGGCCGGACGTTCCTGCACAATAATCATCAGCACATTGTCCACAGCCTCAACGCGCACATCCTTGAAAAATCCGGTCGCAAAAAGCGCCTTGATAGCCTCGGCGGCCTGCTCTTCGCTGAAAGTATCCCCCACCTTGACCGGCAGATAGGAAAACACCGTGCCCGCTTCTGTGCGCTGAATCCCTTCTACGCGAATGTCACGGATAACAAAGGGAGAAAAAGCAAACGCCGCTCCAGAAAAGAGGCCCGCCATCCAAATTATGATTTGTTTTTTCATGCTGAAAGATTAAATTGTGGTGTATTCCCTGTCCGCGCCAATCGTCAGAGCAACCGGTTCACGTCGTTAAACAAGGCAAAAATCATCAAAAACAACAATATCGCCATGCCAAACCGTTGCCCGCGCGCCGCAAACCGCTCCGAAACAGGGCTTCCCTTGACGATTTCCAGCGCATAATACAACAAGTGTCCTCCATCCAGAATGGGAATCGGCAAGAGATTCAAAATGCCCAGACCTATGCTCACCAGCGCCATAAACTTCAGATAGGCGGCGGCGCCCATACTCGCGGTTTTTCCGGCGTAATCGGCAATCATCAGCGGTCCGGAAAGATTTTTCCAGGACACATCCCCCGTCACCATGCGCCAAAGCATGACAAGCGAAAAAACAGATTTGTCCCAGGTCTCGGAAAGCGCGCGTCCGGCGGCCTCCAGCACCCCATAGCGCACCGTTACGCGCAGCGCCGACGATCCCACTTTGTCGACCTCGGCTTTTGCCACGCCCGCGCCCAAGCGCCCTTGCCCCTCCCGATCCTCTGGCGTTACATGAAAGACAAACGTCGCGTCCGCGCGCCGCACCGTGACCGCAAGCGGCTGGTTGGCTGATCGCCGGATGAGATCAACAAACTGCGGCCAATAATGAATCTGCGTACCGTTCGCCGCGCCTTCTGCCGCCACTTCCAGAATCTGATCTTCTGCGCGCAATCCGGCGCGATCCGCAGGAGAGCCGCTTTCTATCACGCCGATTATGGGCGTGATCGGCAATTGAAATACGCGCAGACCCAAAAGCGCGAAAGGATCTCCCTCCCAATTGGCCTCAGCCAAACGACGCACAGACAGGCGACGCTCAGATACGCGCCCTTCGGCGTCCCGCAAAGTAAGCGCGAGCGCGTCGTTTTCCGCGCCAGTTTCGCTGGCGTCTTTCAGAAGCCGCCAATGAAAATTCTCCAGCGTCGCAACCGCCCTCCCATTCACCGCGAGTACGGTATCGCCATTCTGAATGCCCGCCTCCGCCGCCGGAGAATCCAGAAGCGGCGCTCCCAAAACAGGACGCAACGCCTCATTGTTCATCATGAAAAGCGCCCAGTAGAGCAAAAATGCCAAAAGCAGATTCAGCAGCGGGCCTGCCGCCACAACGGCGACACGCCGCCGCACATTCTGACGGTTAAAGGCGCGCGGCAAGTCTTTGGGGTCAATATGCTCCCCCGCTTCCAGTTCCCGCTCATCCAGCATCCGCACATAGCCGCCCAGCGGCAAGGCGCAGAGCGCAAGCTCCGTCTGATCCCGCCCAAAGCGCCGCGACCACAGCGTCCGCCCAAACCCCACGGAAAACCGCAATACCTTGATTCCGCAGCGCCGCGCCACGAAAAAATGCCCGAATTCATGCGCGACGACCAAAATGCCAAGCAAGAAAAGAAAAGCAAAGAAATAGAGGAAAAAATCAAACATGAACCTATACCCTATAAAACCGCCGAACAAGAAAGCAGCGAGTGCGCCGTTTCCCGCGCCGCGCGGTCCGCTTCTTCCACGCTTTCCAGCGTATCAGCAGACACGGCAGGCATGGCGGCCAGCACCTCTTCCACCAAATGGGCAATACCAGGAAAAGAAAGTCTCCGCCTCAAAAAGGCGTCCACCGCGATTTCATTGGCGGCATTCAGCGTTGCGGGCGCTGAACCGCCCGTTTTCAGCGCGTCATATGCCAGACGCAAACAGGGAAAACGTTCCGTGTCCGGCGGCATAAAATCAAGCCTCGTGCGCGCGAACAAATCCAGCGTTCTGGCTCCCGACGAAAAACGTTCAGGATACGCAAGCGCGTGCGCGATAGGCACGCGCATATCCGGAGCGCCCAATTGCGCGAGAAAAGAACCGTCCTGATACTCGACCAGCGAATGCACGATGCTTTGCGGATGCACCGCCACACGCAGACAATCCGGCGGCGCGGCAAAGAGCCAGTGCGCCTCAATCACCTCCAGTCCTTTGTTCATGAGACTCGCCGAATCCACCGAGATTTTCGCGCCCATTGACCAATTGGGATGGCTGATGGCCGCCTCGGGAGTAACGTTTTCCAGTTCCCGCGCGGAAAAGCGCAGAAAAGGACCGCCGGAGGCCGTCAGCCATAATTGCCGAACGCCGCTTCGCGCCCAAGCCTTTGCGTCGCCAAGCGGCGCAAAATCACGCGGAAGCGATTGGAAAATCGCGTTATGTTCACTGTCAATCGGCAAAAGCGTCGTCTTGTTGTCCCGCACCGCGCGCATGAACAACCCGCCCGCCATCACAAGCGCTTCCTTGTTGGCGAGCAAAAGCCGCTTGCCCGCCCGTGCCGCCGCCAGCGCCGGGGCCAGACCCGCCGCGCCGACAATGGCCGCCATCACCGTATCCGCTTCCGACGCCGCCGCAAGCTGGCAAAAGGCGTCCGCGCCATACAGCACTTCCGTTTTGATTTGGCTCGCGCGCAGCTTTGCGGCAAGCTCCGCCGCGTCTTCGGCGTCGGCAAGCGCCGCGTAGCAAGGCCGAAACTCCCGGCAAAGCGCGGCCAGCTTTTCGACCTGCCGGCGCGCGGTCAGCGCCCATATCTGATAGCGCTCCGGATGCAGCCGCGCAACCGCGAGCGTACTTCCGCCGATAGACCCGGTCGCGCCCAGAATGACAAGGCGGCGTGGCTTACAAGACATTTGCGGAACTCATTCGGTAATCCGGTGAAGGAAATGAAGAAAGGCAAGCGTAAAAAGATGATAAAACGCCATAAAGCAGGGCAAAATCGCCAGCTGACTGTCAATCCGATCCAATATGCCTCCATGGCCGGGAAACAGATTGCCGCTGTCTTTTACGCCCGCCTGCCGCTTCAAGAGCGATTCAAACAGATCGCCCATGATACCCAAAATCGCAAAACCCGCGCCCAGGCATAAAGTCACGGCTCCAGCGCCAAGCCAAATTTTCCAGTCCAGTCCGCCCTCCCGGTTTGCATCCTGAAAAATTTGGACAAGAAGAAATTCCAGCGCGACGGCAATCATCGCGCCATACGCGCCCGCGCGGGTTTTTCCGGGGCTGATTTCCGGCGAGAGCTTCGCGCCTCCAAAATACCTACCGGTAAAATACGCAGCAATATCCGCAACCCAGGCAAGACTCAAAACGAAAAGCAGCGCCATTGCGGACAGAAAACGCAATTCCGTCAGCGCGTTCACCGTGATCAAAATCAGATACAACCCAAGAGCGAGCAGCGCCCCGCGCCCCGCGCGCGTTCGGGAAAGATTCCAGCGCCGGGAAAGCCAGCAAGGAACGACAACTACCCAGAAAAGGCAAGCGGGCATATACATAAAAAGCGCTCTTGCCGGGGACGCCCCGCCAGCGAACGCAAGCTCCATGGCGCTGTAACATCCGCACAACGCCAACATGACGGCGCTGGCAACAAGGCTGCCGCGCCTGTCAAAACCAGCGAGCTTTCCCCACTCATAGGCGGCAGGAAGCGCGCACAGCACCATGAATACCCGCCAATACGCGAAAGGCAGATAAAAAACCGCCAGCAAAAAAAAGGCCAGCAAAACCCCTGCCGTAAGAATGCGTTGCTTCAGCATAAGACCACCTTATGAACCGCAAAAAATAAAAGGCAGACACGGCTCATTCGGCAGGCGTCCCGGCTAACTGCTCGCTCGTGCGCCCAAAGCGCCGTTCGCGCTGCTGGTAAGAAACAATGGCTTCCTTGAGCGATTGCGCGTCAAACTCAGGCCAAAGCAGGTCGGTAAAATAAAATTCGGTATACGCCATCTGCCAGAGCAAAAAATTACTGATCCGTTTCTCGCCGCCCGTGCGAATGAACAAGTCAGGATCGGGCGCGAAATGCATGGAAAGATACGGCTCCAGATCCATCTCCGTCCACTGCCCGACAGCGTCCACCCGCTCCGCTCCAAGACGATTCATGGCCTGCAGCATGTCCCAGCGCCCGCCATAATTGGCGGCAATCGTCAAATGCAAACGACACGCTTCCCGGGTGGCGGAGGCAGTCTGTTCCTCCGCTTTCTGAATGCGCGCCCGCAATTCGGGCGCAAAGCGCGTCAAATCACCAATGACGCGCAGCCGCACCCCATTACGCCCCAACTTCGCTACCTCCTTGTCAAGCGCAGAGGAAAAGAGCGCCATCAACTGGCTCACTTCCCGCTCAGGCCGCCGCCAGTTTTCCGAACTGAACGCAAAAAGCGTAAGGTATTCCACCCCTTCTTCAATCGCCGCGCGCACCACTTTGCGCACGGTTTCCACCCCTTTGACATGCCCTGCCGCGCGCGGCAAAAAACGTTTCCTCGCCCATCGCCCATTCCCGTCCATAATGATGGCAATGTGCAGCGGGATACGCCGGACTTCCGGCAAGTCTAGCGTGGCGCTCTTAAAAATGGACACGAAAATTCCAGGACAACCGCCTGTCAGATCGCCAGCAGCTCACTCTCTTTTTGGGCGATCAGTTTGTCGACTTCCGCAATGTATTTATCCGTTAATTTTTGGATTTCATCCTGCGCGCGACGCTCTTCATCCTCCGAAAAACCCTTGGCCTTAAGACCGTCCTTCAGATGATTATTCGCGTCGCGCCGCAAATTACGCACCGCGACTTTGGCGTTTTCCCCCTCATTCCTGACAACTTTGGTCAAGTCGCGGCGGCGCTCTTCCGTAAGCGGCGGCATGGGCACGCGAAGCAACTCCCCCTGCGCGGAAGGATTCAAACCGAGATCGGACTCCCGAATCGCTTTCTCTACCTTGGCGACCATAGGCTTTTCCCAGACCTGCACCCCCAGTGTGCGCGCGTCAATCAAGGTAACATTGCTTACCTGGTGAATCGGAACATGAGCGCCATAATATTCCACCTGCACATGATCCAAAATTCCCGTATGCGCCCGTCCCGTGCGTACCTTGGCCAATTCCTGCTTTAGGGCCGCGACAGATTTCTGCATCCGGCTTTCTGTGGTTTTCTTGATTTCGGCAGTCACAATCGTTCTCTTTCCTAGCAATAGACCAAGGTGCCTTCCATTTCCCCCATAACGACGCGCAAAAGCGCGCCCGGCTTGAAAATGGAAAACACATTGATCGGAAGTTTCTGATCACGGCAAAGCGCAAAGGCAGTCGCGTCCATTACGGCAAGATTCTGGGCAATCGCTTCATTAAAGCTGATGCGCTCATACCGTCGGGCTTTTTTGTCCTTTTTCGGGTCGGCGGTATAAATTCCATCCACCTTGGTCGCTTTCAGAACAATTTCCGCGCCGATTTCAGAGCCGCGCAGCGCGGCCGCCGTATCGGTAGTAAAGAATGGGTTTCCCGTCCCCGCGCCAAAAATTACCACGCGCCCCGCTTCCAAATAACGAATGGCTTTGCCGCGAATATACGGCTCAACCACCTGCTCAATATTCAGCGCGGACTGCACCCGGGCAATCAGCCCCGCGCGACGCATCGCGTCAGAAAGCATGATCGCGTTCATCACCGTGGCCAGCATCCCGACATAATCCGCCGTCGCGCGATCCATGCCGACAGAAGTACCCGCCATGCCGCGAAAAATATTTCCCCCGCCAATCACAATGCCGATTTCCACACCACGCTCCGCCACGATGCGGATTTCTTCCACAATGTCGTTCAAGGTTTGCGGATGAATGCCGTAACGGTTCTCCCCCATCAAGGCCTCGCCAGAAAGCTTGAGGAGAATACGCCGATACTTCGGTTCCTTTTGCGAGGGCGCGGCGGCTTCTGCGGACTTCGCGTCTTTGACGGGCTTTCCGGCTTTACCCTTTTTTGCGCCCCGCTTATCCATGCCGTCATTCGCCTTCTCTGACAAAACGGCAGATTTTTTGCCGCCGGACAATGCCTGACCCGCGCGGGAAGAAGACGCTTTTCTTTTTATGGGTTCAGGCATCGCAATATTCTCTTTTGCAAGACTTATTTTTGCGCGGCGGCAACCTGCGCGGCAACCTCAGCGGCAAAATCGTTCGCTTTTTTCTCTATGCCCTCGCCAACTACATAGAGGACAAACCCCGCCACGGACGCTCCCTTTCTTTGCAACAGTTGACCGACAGTCTCCTTGCCATTTTCCGCTTTAACGAAAACCTGGCCCAAAAGAGAGACTTCCGCCAGAAATTTTTGCGCCGCGTTTTCCGCGATTTTCTCCAGCATCGCCTCAGGTTTTTGGGCTTCGCGCGCTTTTTCACGAGCAACGCGACGCTCCACTTCTACCAGTTCAGGATCCACACCGGAAGCGTCCAGCGTTTTGGGCTTGGAAGCGGCAATATGCATGGCAATATCTTTGCCCAGCGTTTCATCGCCGCCTACAATATCCAACAGCACGCCGATTTTCGCGCCGCCATGAATATATTGATAAAGGGTTCCTTTGGCTTCCAGGCGCGCGAAACGGCGCAGAGTCATATTCTCGCCAATCTTGCCCACCAGCGCGGCGCGAACAGATTCCACCGTGCCATCCGAAAGAGGCAGAAGAGACAACGCCGCCGTATCCGCGGGCGCGCGCTCCACAATCAGCTTTGCCGAACCATCCACCAGCGCCTGAAACTCGGCGTTTTTCGCCACAAAGTCCGTTTCGCAATTGACCTCCAGAATCGCGCCCGTTTTTCCGGAGATGTAAATGCCCACTACGCCTTCCGCCGTTACGCGAGCCGCCGCCTTGGACGCCTTGCTGCCCAGCTTGACGCGCAGAATCTCCTCTGCCTTAAGCGAGTCGCCGCCAGCTTCCGTTAACGCTTTCTTGCATTCCATCATTGGCGCGTCGGTCTTCTCGCGCAATTCCTTTACCATGCCTGCGGTGATTTCCGCCATGTTTACACTCCGCTTGATTTCAGTGCGCAAGAACGCGGGAAATTCCGCGTTCTCATTTCAAAACTCCACCAGAGCGCAGTCAGAATTATTCCGCCGCGCCCTCTTCTTCCACTTCTTCTTCAATGAACTCCTCGTCTTCGCTTGCCTCCACAACGCTGGCAACCGCCTGACTCCGCCCTTCCAGAATCGCGTCCGCCACTCCGCGCGCGTAAAGGCGAATCGCGCGGGAAGAATCATCATTTCCGGGAATGATGTAGTCCACGCCCTCTGGAGAATGATTGGTATCCACCACGCCAACGACCGGGATGCCGAGCTTTCCGGCTTCTGTCACGGCAATCTTGTGATAACCCACATCAATGATAAAAATCGCATCCGGAAGACGGTTCATTTCCTTGATGCCGCCGATGGACTTTTGCAATTTTTCCAGAGCGCGGGAAAAATCCAGCGCTTCTTTTTTGGGCATTTTTTCCAGATCGCCCGCTTCCACCGCCGCCTCCATGTCTTTCAGGCGTTTCAGCGATTGCTTTACGGTCTTGAAATTGGTCAACATACCGCCCAGCCAGCGCTGATCAATGTAGGGCGCGCCCGCGCGACGCGCTTCTTCCGCGATAATTTCCCGCGCCTGACGTTTTGTGGAAACGAAGAGAATGGATCCGCGATGTTGCGCGGTCCTTTTCACAAAGGTCATCGCTTCGTTGTATTTTTCCAACGTTTTTTCCAGGTTGACGATGTGAATTTTATTGCGCGCGCCAAAAATGTAGGCGGCCATTTTGGGATTCCAGAAACGGGTTTGGTGTCCGAAATGAACGCCCGCTTCCAGCATTTGACGTATGCTGACTGACATAAAAAAAACTCCATGCAAGGGTTATACCGCCATTCGCCGACAACATCGCGGAAGCGATACCCTTGACCGGCGAATGTGAGAAGTGACGTCCGGACCTGCGGCCAAACGCCCCTGTCTTTCCCGCAAGGCGCGAAAGTTCAGGAAACGCAGATTATAACAAATATCGGCGTTGCAAAACAGAAAGGTCAACGCCGCTATTTTCAGGCAAAAAATGGGAGGCTCGCGCCTCCCAAAATTTTTCCGGCAACGAAAGCGCGCCCGGTTCTCGCAAGAACAGGAATCGCGCTTTGCGTTCCATCAGAAATCGTGCTTTAGGCCAAATTGAAAACCTTTCTGATAGCCGCCACGCGCAGCGTCTCCGTAATCGTTCGTCGAGTCGGACAAAAAGGCGGCGCGCCGGTAGCCATGCGTCTTGTCGTTCTTGACGTCGGCATAGGCGGCATAGAGGCTGGTACGCTTGGAAAGGCTATAGCCATACCCCAACGCCCATTGGCGCGCCTTGGCGTCTCCGTCAAAGGCGGCCGCGTTCAGTTTGGACTGCGTATAAGACGCTCGCAATGAATGCTTGCCATAAGGCATGGTTACGCCCAGAAGCCAGCTTTTCAACTTCAAACCGTCTATGCCATACACCGTATGCGCGGTATTGCCCGCGTCAATTTTGAAAGAATCATAAAAGGCGGAAACTTTGGCAACGCCAAAATCATAAGCCGCGCCCGCCGTCCACTGTTTCAGTTTGACGTCGGTTTTAGCCACGCCAGTAACCGCCTCATCCATCTTGACCTGCTGGTAGACCACGCCAACGTCCAGAGGGCCGTTGGCGTAGCGCGGCAAAACAGTGCAGACCTTGGCGTCATTTTTTTTGGAAATCTCGGACCCCACACCGTTGGTTGCATAGGCCGCTGTAATGTTAAAGCCGCCAAAGGAAGGCGAAACGTAGGCCACCGCGTTGGAAACACGATGAATGTCCGCCAAAGACGCCTCCGCGCTGACATTGGGCGTTACGCCCGGGTTCGCTTTCAGCCGACGCAAATTCAGATCACTGAACACATTGTGATACGAGCCGAGCGTACCCGCGCTGAAGGGATCCATGGCGGAAAGGAAGCCATGCCGCGGAGCGATTAAACGTCCGGCAATGGCCGTGCCCCAGCCGCCCGACAGCCCCAGGAAAGCCTGTTCGGCCAAAAAGTCGCCATTCTGTTTTCCGGTATCGTTTTGGAAGCCCGCCTCCAGCACGAAAAGCGCCTTGTTCCCATTCCCCAGGTCCTCCACGCCCTTGAACCCAATCAGAGAGTCGGCAGACTGGCCGGCATTGATGGCGTTTTTGTTTTTGACGCCTTTATTTTGATGCTCCTTAAGGTGGCTGAAACCAACATCAATCGTGCCGTAAATAGTGACATTGGACTGCGCGAAAGCCGCGCCGGAAGCCAGCGCCGCGACAGCCAGCGCCATGAGTTTTTGCTGCATATACATCTCCTGCGGATGAAAATTTTCAAAACGCCCCGCAAACCGCGCTTTTCGTAGACTATTGACGGTCTCGCGTCGGATTTCGCCGGAGCGCGCCGCTATTTTCAAAAGTCCGGCAAATTTCTGACAAGCATTTTCCGCAATACGCGAACAACTCCCGTTGTGCCAAAACAACATCTATGTATTTGTTTTTGAAAGAAATTGTTTCATCATACCTTGGAATAAAAAAACGCCGCCGGGTTATTTCCGGCGGCGTTTCCGATAGAAAACCAGGTCAGAAAAAGCGTTTACTCAAACTCAAGAATCACCTCATCCACCGCGAGGCTGTCGCCTACTTTCGCGGAAATTTTCTTGACCTTGCAATCATGTTCGGCGCGCAAAATGTTTTCCATTTTCATCGCCTCGATGACCACCAGCTTTTCCCCTTGCTTGACTTCCGTCCCTTCCGCCACCGCGATTTCGCGCAACAAACCCGGCATCGGAGAAAGCAGGAAACGGGATAAATCCGGCGGCGCTTTTTCCGGCATCATCGCCAATAGTTCCGCCGCTCTGGCAGACATCACCATCATGTCCGCGCGCGTGCCCCAGTGGTGAATCTGATAGGTTAGCCGATCCCGCTCCACCTGCACGGTAAACGGCTCCCCATTGCACGTGCCGTTAAAAAGCGATTGTCCCAGACGCCAGCCGGAAAGAATACGGAACACCTGCCCGCGATAGCCCACTTCATACCCGCCCAAAATGGGTTTGGCGACGACCGGATGCCGCTCGCCATTGCGGATGACCACCCATTCATGCCCAACCTTGCGCTCATGACCCGCCAGCTGCCCGGATACTTTCGCGGCGCGATCCTGATAGCACCGGTGCACAAAGGCAGCGACGGAAATAAGCAGCGCCGGATCGTCGTGCGGCACCATCGAAGCGTCAAAACCGCTCGGATATTCCCGCGCGATAAAGCCCGTGTCAAAGTCGCCCGCCTGAAAACGCGGATGCTTCATCAGCGCGGCCTGAAACGGAATGTTAGAACTGATGCCGCGAATGACAAAAGAATTCAGCGCGTCGCGCATCCTCCCCAGCGCCACATCGCGTGTAGGACCGTGCGTAATGAGCTTGGCGATCATCGAGTCGTAGTACATCGAAATTTCGCCGCCGTCATATACGCCTGTATCAACCCGCACATAGTCCGAGGCCTCTGGCGTGAAAAACTTGGTGATGCGCCCCGTGGAAGGCAAAAATCCCCGGAACGGGTCCTCCGCGTTGATTCGGCATTCAATCGCCCAGCCGTCAATTTTGACGTCTTTCTGGCTGAAGGCCAGTTTTTCACCGGCCGCCACGCGAATCATTTGCTCAACGATATCCAGCCCGGTAATAAATTCTGTAACCGGATGCTCCACCTGGAGCCGCGTATTCATTTCCAGAAAATAAAAACGCTTGTCCGCGCCGACCACGAATTCCACCGTGCCGGCGGACTCGTAATTCACCGCGCGGGCAAGCGCCACAGCCTGCTCGCCCATCGCCTTGCGCGTGGCGGGATCAATAAACGGCGAAGGCGCCTCTTCGATGACTTTTTGGTGACGCCGCTGAATGGAACACTCGCGTTCATTGAGGTACACATAGTTTCCGTGCGCGTCGCCCAGTATCTGGATTTCGATATGGCGCGGCTTTTCCACGAATTTTTCGATAAAAACGCGATCATCCGCAAAAGAATTGCGCGCCTCGCTTACGCAGGAAGAAAACCCCTCGTGCGCTTCCTTGTCATTCCAGGCGACCCGCAACCCTTTGCCGCCGCCGCCAGCGGAAGCCTTGATCATCACTGGATAGCCGATTTTCTTGGCGATTTCCACCGCTTCGTCCGGTCCCGCGATGGCCTCGTTGTAACCGGGAATGGTAGATACCCCCGCCGCGTGCGCCAGTTTTTTTGACTCGATTTTGTCGCCCATCTTGCCGATAGAGTAATGTTTCGGGCCGATAAAACGAATCCCTTCCTCTTCAACGCGGCGCGCAAATTCCTCTTTTTCAGACAAAAAACCATAGCCGGGATGCACAGCCTCCGCACCCGTCTGCTTACAGGCGGCGATGATTTTGTCAATCAACAAGTAGGATTCCTTGGAAGGCGCGGGGCCGATGTAGACTTTTTCGTCCGCCATCTCAACGTGCAGGGCGTCTTTGTCCGCTTCCGAATACACCGCGACAGTGGCAATTCCCATCTTCTTCGCGGTGCTGATGACGCGGCAGGCGATTTCCCCGCGGTTCGCGATCAATATTTTCTTAAACATAAACACTCTCCCCGGCTTCAAAGCGGAATGTTGCCGTGCTTGCGCCACGGATTTTCCAGTTTTTTGTTGGTCAGCATCGCCAAGGACCGGCAAATGCGCTTTCTGGTGCAGTGCGGCATGATGACGTCGTCAATAAACCCGCGGCTGCCCGCGACGAAGGGATTCGCGAATTTGGCCTTATATTCCGCTTCGCGCTGCGCGAGCTTTTCGGGATTATTCTTTTCCTCGCGGAAAATAATTTCCACCGCGCCCTTGGGCCCCATCACGGCAATCTCCGCGGACGGCCAGGCAAAATTCACGTCGCCGCGCAGGTGCTTGGAGGACATCACGTCATACGCGCCGCCATACGCCTTGCGGGTAATCACCGTGACCTTGGGCACAGTGCATTCGGCGTACGCATAAAGAAGTTTTGCCCCATGTTTGATGATGCCGCCGTATTCCTGCGCGGTTCCGGGCAGGAAGCCCGGAACATCCACGAAAGTAATGACAGGAATATTGAAAGCGTCGCAAAAACGCACAAACCGCGCGCCCTTGATGGAAGACTTGATGTCCAGACAGCCCGCCAGCACCATCGGCTGATTGGCCACTATGCCCACCGTAGAGCCATTCATGCGCGCAAAACCGGTAATGATGTTTTTGGCGTGTTCCCGCTGAATCTCAAAGAAATCGCTGTCGTCCACGGTTTTGACGATCAGCTCTTTCATGTCGTAAGGCTTGTTGGGATTGTCGGGAACCAAGGTGTCCAGCGAAAAATCAAACCGGTCCGCCGGATCGTCCGTTTGCATTGAAGGCGGTTTTTCCCGGTTATTGGTCGGCAGATAGTTAATCAGCCGCCGTACATAAGCAAGCGCCTCCACATCGTTTTCAAAGGCGAAATCCGCTACCCCGGATTTCGTGCTGTGCGTAACCGCGCCGCCCAATTCCTCCGCTGTCACATCCTCGTGCGTCACCGTTTTCACCACTTCGGGGCCGGTCACAAACATGTAGGAAGAATCCTTGACCATAAAGATAAAGTCCGTCATCGCGGGCGAATACACCGCGCCGCCCGCGCAAGGCCCCATGATCATGGAAATTTGCGGAACTACGCCAGAGGCCATCACGTTACGCAGAAAAACGTCCGCGTAGCCGCCCAAAGAGGCCACGCCTTCCTGAATACGCGCGCCGCCGGAATCGTTCAGGCCAATGACTGGCGCGCCAACTTTTACCGCATGGTCCATGATTTTGCAGATTTTTTCCGCGTGCGCCTCCGAAAGCGCGCCGCCAAAGACAGTAAAGTCCTGGGAAAACACGAAGACCAAACGGCCATTGATCATGCCGCAGCCGGTCACTACGCCATCGCTCGGCACTTTTTCCTTTTCCATGCCGAAGTCGGAGCAGCGATGCTCCTTAAACATATCCCATTCCTCAAAGGAATCGGGATCAAGCAGCAGTTCAATGCGTTCGCGCGCGGTGAGCTTGCCTTTTTTGTGCTGGTTATCAATGCGCCGCTGGCCGCCGCCCAGGCGCGCCAACTGCCGCTTTCTGTCCAACTCATGAATGATGTCATGCATTCGGGGTTCTCCTTCAGGATTCCTGGATTTCAAAAATATGCGCCGCCGCAAGCAAGGATGACGCAGCGGCGGACGGGGTAATGCATCCTGACGCCACCTTCTGGGTGACTCCGGGCAAGGCATCTTTCACAGCGGGGTGTCGCTGGAAACACTGAACAAGAGTGGCATGGATAATCTGCCACATCCAGTCCGCCGCCTGCAAGCGGCGTTTTTCCTCAAACTCCCCGGTAGGGGACAAGGTATCTCTATATCGTTCCACGGCGTCCCAAAAATCCGCCAGACCTTCTTTTTTCGCGGCGGAAAGCGTGATCACCGGGGGGCGCCAATGGGGGGACGCCGGACGCAGCAAAGCAAGCGCGCTTTGCCATTGCGCGCGGCAAAATTGCGCGGCGGAGGGATCAATGTCCGCCTTGTTGATGGCGACCATATCCGCCATCTCCACAATGCCTTTTTTGATGGCCTGCAAATCGTCGCCCGCGTTCGGCAACTGCAAAAGCGCGAAGAGGTCAACCATGCCCGCCACTGCGGTTTCCGATTGCCCGACGCCGACGGTCTCCACAAAAATCACATCAAACCCGGCGGCCTCGCACAGCAGCATGGCTTCACGGGTTTTTTCGGCCACGCCGCCCAGGCTGCCTGACGAAGGGGAAGGACGAATAAAGGCCTCATCCCGCTGACAAAGCGTCTCCATGCGGGTTTTATCGCCCAAAATAGACCCTCCGGAAACAGAAGAAGAAGGGTCAATCGCCAGTACCGCAAGCCTGTGCCCGCGGTTGATCACATAATTGCCCAGCGCCTCAATGAATGTGGATTTTCCTACGCCAGGCACACCGGAAATCCCAAGGCGGATACTCTTTCCCGTATAGGGTAAAAGCTCGTTTAAGAGACTGCGGGCGCGTATCTGATGGTCCGGGCGCGTAGACTCCGCCAGCGTAATGGCGCGGGCAAGCGCGCGCCGCTCTCCCTGGACCAAACGCGAAGCCAGGTCACGGTCAGGATCGGGGAGCGAGAAAAAATCGTCGGGCGCGGGCATGGGCAGAATTTTTTAGGAAGATACTGCGCTGAAAATTCCAGAATTTGACGGCAAGTTGTCTCTAAAAACACAAAAAAGGGGTGCGATTGTACAACATGCGACATTCTGATGAGCAAGACATGCCGCGCTTTATGCGCCGCTTGGAAAAAATGCTCCTTTCCCTTGGTTGCCGCGCGGGATTTTGGCCGCTAGAATCCGTAACTTTCTCTTTTCCCCCTGGAGCGAAAAGCCGGAATCGGTAGTCTTTCTTTTTCGGCGTGCGAAGCGCCCGTGTTGACGAAGGAAACAAAACGATGACTGGTACACCCGAACCCCCGAAAAAACAGGGGCTGTACGATCCCGCCAACGAACATGACGCCTGCGGCGTAGGATTCGTGGCCCATATGAAGGGCGAGCGGCGGCATGACATCATTGAGCAGGGACTTCTAATCCTGCAAAACCTTGATCATCGAGGCGCGGTGGGCGCGGATCCCATGATGGGAGACGGCGCGGGGATTCTGATCCAGATTCCTGATCAGCTCTACCGCGAGGAAATGGCGAACCAGGGCGTCCTGCTGCCCGCAGCCGGAGAGTACGGCGTCGGGACTTTCTTTTTGCCCCAGGAAGCGGCTTCCCGTCAAGCGTGCGAGGCGGAAATCGAGCGCAACACCAAGGCGGAAGGACAGATCATTCTGGGCTGGCGCGACATGCCCGTGGAACGCGACGCGCTGAAATCCGCCGCTGTCCGGGCCACAGAGCCGGTCATTCGTCAGGTTTTCATCGGGCGCGGCGCCGACGTGCTTACAACCGACGCGCTGGAGCGCAAACTTTATGTAATCCGCCGCCGCAGCGCCAACGCAATCAAGGCGCTGAAATTGAAGCATGGCGGAAAATTTTACGCGCCGTCCTTCTCCGCGCGCACGGTAAATTACAAGGGAATGCTCCTCGCGCACCAGGTTGGGCAGTATTACCGGGATTTGCGCGATCCGCGCGCGGTTTCCGCGCTCGCGCTGGTGCATCAGCGCTTTTCGACCAACACTTTCCCGACCTGGGATTTGGCGCACCCCTTCCGCATGATTGCGCACAATGGCGAAATCAATACGGTGCGCGGCAACGTCAATTGGTTTACCGCGCGCTCCCAGGCAACTTTTTCCCCGCTTCTGGGAGATGACTTGCAAAAAATCTGGCCGCTCCATTATCCCGGCCAGTCTGACTCAGCCGCGTTCGACAACGCTCTGGAACTGTTGGTAATGTCCGGTTATTCGCTGGCGCACGCGATGATGCTGCTGATTCCCGAAGCCTGGGAAAAACACGCGACCATGGACGCGTCGCGCCGCGCGTTCTATGAGTATCACGCCGCGATGATGGAACCCTGGGACGGCCCGGCCGCAGTCGCGTTTACCGACGGGCGGCAAATCGGCGCGACACTGGATCGTAACGGATTGCGTCCCGCGCGCTACCTGGTCACGGACGATAACTTTGTCATCATGGCGTCAGAGTCCGGGGTATTGCCGATCCCGGAAAAAAAGATTGTGCGTAAATGGCGTTTACAGCCCGGCAAAATGTTTTTGATTGACATGGAGCAAGGGCGCGTTATTGATGATAAAGAATTAAAGGATTCTCTGGCGAATGCACGCCCCTATCGGGAATGGATTGAAAAAATCCGCATCAAACTCAATGAGCTGCCCGCCGCAGAGGAAAAAGGCGAAACCAGCGCGGAGTCTCTGCTGAAACGGCAGCAGGCCTTCGGCTACACGCGGGAGGACATAAAATTTATCCTCGCGCCCATGTCTGTTTCCGGAGAGGAGCCGACTGGCTCCATGGGCAATGACAGCGCCCTTCCGGTGCTTTCGGCGCGCCCCAAGGTCTTTTATGGCTATTTCAAGCAATTATTCGCGCAGGTGACCAATCCGCCCATTGACCCGATCCGCGAGGATCTGGTCATGTCGCTGGTGTCCTTTATCGGCCCCAAGCCCAATCTTTTGAACACGACGGAAATCAACCCGCCCATTCGTCTGGAAGTCTCGCAGCCCGTGCTTTTCGCGGAGGACATGGAAAAAATCCGGCACATTGGAAAATACACTGCCGGCAAATTCAATTCCTATGAGATTGATATTTGCTATCCCGCCGCCTGGGGACGGGAAGGCATTGAGGCGCGCTTAGCTTCGCTTGCGGCAGAAGCGGAAGACGCGGTGCGTCAGGGCGCGAATATTCTCATTGTTTCTGACCGAAAGATGAGCCGCGCATGTTTGGCGATCCCCGCGCTCCTGGCGACGTCCGCCATTCATCAGCATCTGGTGAAGAAGGGTCTGCGCACCTCCACCGGTTTAGTGGTGGAAACCGGCTCCGCGCGCGAAACGCATCATTTCGCGCTGCTGGGCGGCTATGGCGCGGAAGCGGTGCATCCGTATCTCGCCATGGAGACGCTTGCCTCCCTGGCGAAAGGCGACGCGGAAAAAGCCAAACAAAATATCTACAATTTTGTCAAAGCCATTGGCAAGGGATTGTGCAAGGTGATGTCGAAAATGGGCATCTCCACCTATATGTCCTACACCGGAGCGCAAATTTTTGAGGCGCTGGGCTTGCAGCAGGCGTTTGTGGATAAATACTTCACCGGTACGCCGTCGCGCATTGAAGGAATTGGCGTGTTTGAAGTCGCGGAAGAAACGCTGAAGATGCATCAGGCAGCGTTTTCTGAAGCCCCGGATTTGCCCGGTATGCTGGATGCGGGAGGAGAATACGCGTTTCGCGTCCGCGGCGAGGATCACCTGTGGACGCCGGACGCCATTGCCCGCTTACAACACGCGACCCGTTCCGGGCGCTATGAAACCTACAAGGAATACGCGCGGCTGATCAACGATCAAACGAAGCGTCATCTAACTCTGCGCGGTCTTTTTGAGATTAAGCCTCTGGGCGCGCCAATTCCGCTTGAAGAAGTGGAACCGGCGAAAGAGATTGTCAAACGCTTCGCCACGGGCGCGATGTCTCTGGGGTCTATTTCCACGGAGGCGCATACGACGCTCTCGATTGCCATGAACCGTATTGGCGGAAAATCCAATACCGGAGAAGGCGGCGAAGACGCGCGGCGCTTTGCGCCGCTCAAAGCGGGCGAAAAACTCTCGCGGGTCGTAGGCGAAAATCGTATTGAACGGGATTATGTTTTTCAGGAAGGAGACTCCCTGCGCTCCGCCATCAAACAGGTCGCATCCGGTCGTTTTGGCGTAACTACGGAGTACCTCGTCAACGCGGACCAAATTCAGATCAAAATGGCGCAAGGCGCGAAGCCTGGAGAAGGCGGTCAGCTTCCCGGCCACAAAGTATCGGAATATATTGGCTTTCTGCGGCATTCCGTGCCGGGAGTCGGGCTTATTTCCCCGCCGCCGCACCATGATATTTACTCCATTGAAGATTTGGCGCAGCTCATTCATGACTTGAAAAACGTCAACCCGGTCGCCGATATTTCCGTCAAATTGGTAGCGGAAGTCGGCGTCGGCACCGTCGCGGCAGGCGTAACCAAGGCCAAGGCAGACCATCTGGTAATTTCCGGGCATGACGGCGGAACCGGAGCTTCGCCGCAGGCGTCCATCAAACACGCGGGCAGCGCCTGGGAGCTTGGTCTGGCGGAAACGCAGCAAACGCTGGTGCTCAACCATTTGCGTTCCAGAGTACGGGTGCAGGTGGACGGGCAGATGAAAACAGGACGGGACGTAGTAATCGGCGCGCTTCTGGGCGCGGATGAATTTGGCTTTTCCACCGCGCCTTTGGTCGTGGAAGGCTGCGTCATGATGCGCAAATGCCATCTCAATACTTGCCCCGTGGGCGTGGCGACGCAAGACCCCGTGTTGCGCCGTCGGTTTTCCGGACAACCGGAACATGTCGTCAATTATTTCTTTTTCGTAGCCGAGGAAGCGCGTGAACTGATGGCGCAAATGGGCGCGCGTAAATTTGACGAGCTGATCGGGCGCTTCGACTTGCTCGACAAACGCGCGGGCATTGCGCATTGGAAAGCGAAAGGTCTGGATTTTACCCGCGTGTTTCAGACGCCGGACGCGGGAGAAAAGAGCGTCCATCTGCATTGCGCGCGGCAAAATCACAATCTGGAACGCGCGCTGGATATTGAGCTTCTGGAAAAAGTTGGCGGCGCGGTAGAGACAGGCGAAAAAATCCGTGTGGAACTGCCGATACGCAATATCAACCGTACCGTAGGCGCAATGCTCTCCGGAAAAATTGCCAAACGGTATGGCGCGGCAGGACTGCCCGATGACACCATACGCATCTGCCTGACGGGTACGGCAGGGCAAAGTTTCGGCGCCTTTCTCGCGCGGGGCGTTACGCTGGAGCTGATTGGGGAAGGCAATGATTACGTCGGCAAGGGTTTGTCTGGCGGTCGCCTGATTGTGCGCCCGCATCCTGATTTTCGCGCGCGCGCCGACGCCAATATGATTATCGGCAATACTGTGCTGTATGGCGCGACAGAGGGAGAGGCCTTTTTCTCCGGTGTGGCGGGAGAACGTTTTGCCGTGCGCAATTCAGGCGCGGCGGCAGTCGTCGAGGGCGTGGGCGATCATGGCTGCGAGTACATGACGGGCGGAACCATTGTGGTGATCGGCCAAACCGGGCGCAACTTCGCCGCAGGAATGTCTGGCGGAATTGCCTATGTCTGGGACGCGGACGGATCATTCCGTGAACGCTGCAATCTGACGCAAGTCGCGTTGGAGAAAGTGCTGCCCGCGAATGCGCAGGAAGGGCCAAAGCATCACGGCGCAGCGGACGAGGTTCAACTGCGCGCCCTGGTTGAGCGTCATCACGCGCTGACAGGCAGCCTGGTCGCAAAGGCAATTCTCGCGGACTGGGAACAAAACCGGGAACGGTTCGTTAAAATTTTCCCGCACGAATATCGCCGCGCGCTCACAGAGCTTGCCGCGAAGGCTGTGGAGAAGGAAGAAAGGGAGACCGCTTAAAATGGGCAAGCCTACCGGATTTCTTGAATTTGAGCGTCAAGAAGAGCAATACGAATCTGCAACCGCGCGCGTTTTGCACTATCGAGAATTTACGCGCTCCCTGTCTGATGAAGCGACAGTGACACAGGGCGCGCGCTGCATGGACTGCGGCATTCCGTTTTGCAACAACGCCTGCCCCGTCAATAATGTGATTCCGGACTGGAATGACCTGGTGTACAAAGGCGACTGGCAAACCGCGCTCGCGGTATTGCATTCCACCAACAACTTCCCGGAATTTACCGGACGTGTTTGCCCCGCGCCTTGTGAGGCGGCCTGTACACTGGGCATTCATGCCGCGCCGGTCGGAATCCGATCCATTGAGCGCGCGCTGGTTGAAAAAGGCTGGCAGGAGGGATGGATTAAGCCATGCCCTCCCGCGGCGAAGAGCGGCAAAAAAGTAGCGGTTGTCGGTTCAGGTCCCGCTGGTCTTGCCGCCGCGCAGCAGCTCGCCCGCGCGGGGCATTCCGTAACTGTCTTTGAGAAAAGCAGCCGGATTGGCGGTTTGCTGGGTTTCGGCATTCCTGACTTCAAACTGGAAAAATCTGTCATTGACCGGCGTATTGAACAATTAAAGGCCGAAGGCGTTGCGTTCAAAACACAAATTTTGGTAGGCGCAGCCAATGTACCGGAGCAGGTTAACACTGACGCAGTGGAACAGATCAGCGCGGACGCGCTGAAAAGCGCGTTTGACGCAGTCATCCTGGCCGTGGGTTCCGAAGTACCGCGGGATTTAACAGTTCCCGGACGCGATCTGCAAGGCGTTCTGACCGCGCTGGAATTTCTGATTCCCCAGAACAAAGAAGTCCAGCAAGGTCTGACGAATCCCGTCAATGTGCGCGGACAGCATGTCGTCGTAATTGGCGGCGGAGACACCGGCGCGGATTGCGTGGGAATCAGTTATCGGCAAGGAGCCGCGTCTGTAACACAGCTGGAATTGATGCCCCAGCCTCCGGAACAGGAAGACAAGGCGCTGACCTGGCCCTACTGGCCGCTGAAGCTGCGCACATCTTCCTCGCATAAGGAAGGGAAAACCAGGCGTGAGTTTTCCGTAGCGACCAAGGCTTTTGCAGACGACGGCAAAGGACGGGTCAAGGCAATCCAGGCCGTGCGCGTGCGCTGGGACGCGGGCAAGATGAGCGAGATTGCCGGTTCAGAATTTGAATTGCCTTGCGACGCCGCGTTCTTGGCTATGGGTTTTCTGCATCCTTGCGCGGACGTTCTGGAAGCTTTCGGCGTGCAAAAAGACCCTCGCGGCAACGCGCAGACAGACGAAGAAGGCGAGCGCGCCTACGCGACCAATGTTCCGGGCGTGTTTGCGGCAGGCGACGCGCGGCGTGGCCAATCTTTGGTGGTCTGGGCAATTCGGGAAGGACGTCAATGCGCCCGCGCCGTCGACGCGTTTTTGCGCGAAAGCTCCGCTTTGCCGCGTTAACCTAATTCGGTAAGCGTCATTTGCCATCCAGATAGACGCGCGGATCATAGGCGTCTACCCAGTGAGGACGATAAACCGCCAGAACGGTCAGGATCGCGCCGGAAATCCATGCTTCGGAAAAGCCCAGCAGCAAATAATAGGGTAAATAAAATTCCAGAAGATAGGCCAGGGAATAGGCGTCTGCCGCCGCATACAGCAAAGTGGCAGCCAGGCCGACGCCCATAACAACCGCTGCGGCGCCAAAAAAACATTGCAGGAAAATAAAAATGAAAAAATGACGGGGAAGCCACCGCTCAACCGCCTTACGGATTAAAACCGCCAGCAAAACGCCCAGGCCCGCCGTCACAATGGCATTGGGCGCAAGGCTTTGCCAGGCCATGCCCCCGCTCAGAAACAAGCCGAGCAGCAAGAGATTCAGCCCCAGAAAAGCCAGCCTTGCGCCAAAAAGCAAAAAAAACAGCATGACGCCGGTTAAATGCAAGTCCAGACCTGGTTTGACGCCTGCGGCCAACCGCCAAAAAAACAGCAAAGAAACAATAACGCCCAGCCAAAGATTCAAACGTCTGCCTTCCGGTTCCAGAAGTCGCGCCCACGGCGCATAGCGCACTGTAAAAGTGAGAACCGGCAACCACATCAGCCAAAAAACCCAAAGAAGCCACGCGTGCCGTTCCGCCAGCAATTGGGCGTCCAGATTCATGGCGTCGAGATTCCGCTGCTATTTCGCGGCAGACCAGCAGCTTTTTTGCGCGCTATCTTGCGCGCTCTCACGCCAGCGCTTAATACGTTCAGCCAGCATGGAAGCGCCCTGCGCCAAAGCCTGCGCGCCGCCCGCCGCGTCAGGCGCGGACGCGGGAACGCTTTCCGTAAAAACCGCCTCGTCTGCCGCCTGGTTTTTATCGGAATCCCACAATTCAGCCCGCACGGTCATTTGCCCATAACTTTCTTCCGGGGACACAAAAAATTGCTCGAAAGACGTTAGCTTCAAAGTCAACACGCAGTGGTCACGCACGCTTGTGTCCGGCGGCCAAAAGAACGCGCGCTCCAGGCGCTGGCGCAATAATTCCGCAGGCGGCGCAGACCATCTGGCATATGCGTAGAATAGAACACGCACCGCGCCGTCAGGCCGCGCGTAGGCAAGACGATAACGCATGGCAGTATCTTCCAGCGCGGGTTCGGCACGCAACTGAAATTTCCAGAAACGGCGCGCCGAAGAGAGGGTTTCCAAACGCGCGCTTTCCGCGCCCAGATCAAAGAGCGCGGCGGCGGGAGGAACGTCATGGCGCGCAGGCAAAGCGCAAGCTGCCAAAAAGCCACTGACGCATAAGAAAAAAAACGCAAAAACACGCGGCATAACAACTTTCAATACACTCATTTCGTAGCGGAAGCGGCAGCTGAAAACGCTCCCGACGGCGGAGAAAACCCAGGTTCGCCAGGCCCAGGAGGAGGAGGCGGCGCGCCGAAAATCAGACTTTGCGGCGCGCGTTCCAGCGCGCGCAAAAGAGCGCTCAATTGCCGGGTGGCGCGATCAAGTTCCTGTACCACTTGGGCGGCTTGCGGCAGCAGCGCCTCCCCAGGATCGCTGGGTTTTCCCAAAATATCGCCGAGACGAACGGCAACCTGATCAAAATGCCATACCATTTTTCGCGCTTCTCCAGTCAAATGCGGCAGATCCCGTAGCGCGGCGGCAATTTCCTGGTCGGGCGCAAATGCCGCTTCCACGCGCGCCAACGCGTTGTCTGCGCGCGCGGAGAATGTTTCAAGATTCGCAAAGGTTTTTTGCAAATGCCGACGGTTTTTATCGTTCAAAAGATCGTTGGCGCGGCTTATGAATTTTTGAGTCTGGGCAAACAACTCCGGCAGTTGATCATAAATTTGGCTGACGAGCGAATCTTCCAGCGGAACGCGCGGCAAAGCGCCCGCAATGGTCTGCGGCAAAGGAGTCCGGTCTACGCCGTCCTCCAATAATATCTGCGCGATTCCCGTGACGCCCTGATACGACAGCCGCGCTGTAATGCCGCGAGACAGCGGAATTTTTTTCTCCACGCGCAATTGAATCAGGATGTCACGCGGTTCATTTGGATCCAGGCTGATGTCGACTACTTTGCCAATGGCGAGGCCGCGATAGGTTACACGCGCCTGGGGCGTCAAGCCGCTGATGTCCTGGCGGGCAATAACGAGGACGTCCCGCGTCTCCTCCTGGCCGGACGCTCTGAACCACAAAAGAGCGCCCCCCAACATTGCACCGCACAAGAGAGTGAAAAAACCAGCCAACAACGCGTGCGCGCGACTTTCCATAGCAGGACAGAAAAAACAGGATTACCAGAACTTCCACCAAGAAGATTTTTTCTTGTGTTTTTCCATGGCTGAACGAGAATCCGCCGACCACTGGCCGATTTCCTTTTGCTGGCCTTTCTTCTGGAAATACTGACCGTATTTCATGTCCTCGCTGAGAATATGCTTCGTCAACCAGTTGCGCAGAAACTGCAGTAACTCAAAGCTGATCGCAGCGCGACCGCTGGCAATTTTTTGTTGCAGAGCCTCGACTTCGCTAACTAAATTTTTGTGCAGCACACAATGCGCCTCATAATCAGGATAGTTGCCGATGCGCATCAAAGTCTGCTCCAGCGCGAAATGAACACGAGTGTAATCTACCAGCTCATCCAGGATGCTCCCGCACACCGAGCTGCCTTCCTTGTCAGTGATAGCTTTGTGCAGACGATTCACCAGTTTGAACAACGTTTTATGCTGTTCGTCAATTTCATCAATCCCGACGCTATATTCGTCAGACCAGGAAAAATTTTTGGACATCACTCGCTCCTAGCGCCCCGCTCCGCAGTCAGGGGGCAAACCTCATACGGAATGCCGCGTTCAAAAGGCGGCTCATCTGCGTAATTATATCTTCATACGCGCCATTGGCGTTATTTTGCGGAAAAATGCAGAATGATTTACAATCGCGCCCAATGCGAAATCCCATTTCTTGACACGGGTCTTTCATGAATTTTTTTGACCGTTTTTCCTTCCGTCAGATTCTCGTAACAGGATTTGGCGTCGTCATCCTGCTTTTGGTCAGCGCCATTTTGCAAAGCTGGTCTTTGCTGGAGCATCTGACGGAGCAAAGTTTGCAGGGCGGCGCGCAGATCGTGCGCTTTTCCGCTTCCCTGCAAACGCTGGATGAGCGCAACGTAGACCTAGAGCGCAGTGTACGCCAGTATCTTTTGGTACGGCAAGACAACTATCGGCGGGCGCTGGAAGCGAATTACCAGCAAGCGTTGGCGCTGACGGAACAGCTGGAAAAACAGCCGGAAGTTCCGGAAATCCATTCCCTGCTCAAGGAATGGCGCGCGATCTCCCTATCGCTCCTGGGCAGTCTGGACAGCAGCGACGCGGACAATTCCGTCTCTATTGGCAATATGTTATCCAGCATGAGCGACCTGCAGAACCGGATGCGGCAGATTGGTCAGCAGTGGGCGGAAAACAAAAACCTGCGCGTCACGCAAGATTTAGCCAATTACCAGATGCAGCTACGTTTGCAATTGGCGCTTTCCACTTTGAGCGCGTTGTTTGTCGCGCTGCTGATCAGCTGGTACTTAATCCGTTCGGTTCAGCAGACAAAAACGGCGATTGCGCTCCTGAGCGACGGTCGTTTCCATGAAGCTATTCAGATAGACGGCTCGTCAGATATGCGCCAGATTGGCGCGCACTTGGATTTGCTGCGCCAAAGGCTGGTAGAAAAAAACAAAAGCCAGGAAGCTGTTTTGTGTTATGCCGAGCAGGAAATACGTCTGCCGCTTGCTGCCGTACAAAACGGAATTTCTCTGCTGTCAGAGGAAGTTTCGGGAAAGCTCACGGAAGATCAACGCGCCATTGTGAATATTTTGGATACCAATTTCACGTTCCTGCAAAGACACGCGGAAATTCTGGCGGATTTAACGCAAAAAATCTGTAACATGACAGAAATACAGTGTCAGCCGATCAAGCTGGGAGAGCTGATGCGTCTGGCAGTAGAAAGCCGAAGTGACGCGGTGCGGGAATCCGGAGTGGACATCCATGTGGATTTACGCTCTGAAGAACAGGAAGAAGTGCGAACAGACGTCGGAAAAGTTTTGCTGATGCTGGGCGCTTTGCTGGATAACGCGCTGGACGTTTCCTCCGCCGCAGCGGATGTGATCCTGGCGGCAGAGTTACAAGCGGACAGCCTCGTGCTGGAGTGTCATGATCAGGGAGAAGGCATCGCACAAGACGAAGCGGCGCGCGCTTTTGAGCTTTCCTATCGCAAGGCGTCCCCTAAGCAGACAGAGGTAAAAATTGGCCATCGGCTTTTTGTCGCCAAAGAATTAGCGCTAAGAATGTGGGGTAGTATACAGTTGTTGCCTTCGGACGGGACAGGAACGCATGTTCGTATCGTCATTCCTCGCCAATAGTTTCATAGAGCGCGGCATTCCTTGTTGCGTCCGGCGTTTTTTGCTTTGGGATTTTTTTCCTGCTGAGGTTTTGGTATGTCGCGTTTAGGGCTTTTATTTTTGCCTCTTTTTCTCGTTGGCTGCGCCGCCACTCCGGATATCCCGGAGTCTGCCGCTACGAACGCCTCTGCTGGAACGTTAAAACAACAAGACAAACCTCAACTGGATCGTGTAGGGCGTTCTCCGGAGTCTCTGCTGTCGTACTATCAGGCGCTTGCCTATCTTTCCCCCAACGAGTTATTGCGGGAAAAACGTCGTCTGGCAGGGGAAGGCAATGATCCGGATACGCGCTTGCGTCAGGCCATGGTGATGAGCGATCCGCGCCAGCCCGCCCCGGATATGCAAAGCGCGGTCGCGTTTCTGAACGGACTTTTAAAAGCACAGGATTCTGTGAGTTATTACCTGCGGCCCATCGCGCGTTTGTTGCTGGATTCCTGCAATGAGCGGTTGCGTCTAGAGCGGCAGATGGTGAAGCAAAACGCGCAATTGGAAAAACAGTATCAGCGCCTGCTGGAATTCCAGCGGCGGTCCACAGAATTGCAGGAAAAGCTGGATGGCTTGGCAAATATTGAGCGCTCCTTGCCGCGTTCGCGTTCCTTAAACACAACGCGGCCAGATTCGGCCTTGCCCAAAAGCCCATCTCGGTAATCCGTAGATTTTTGTTGTAGCTTTCTCTTTCTGGCGGCTTTTCCCGCGCTGGTTTTTGTCCTCTTGCCGTAATTGTCCGATGCTTCCTCCCGCCTTCACCCTGCCCGCGCGTGTTTATTATGAGGATACCGATGCGGCAGGCGTAGTGTATTACGCAAGCTACCTCAAATTTTTTGAGCGTTGCCGCACAGAATGGTTGCGCACCACAGGTTGCGCGCAAACAGATCTGATGACGGAACACGGATATGCTTTTGTGGTGCGCCGCGTTACTCTGGAATATCTCGCGCCTGGGCGGCTGGATGATCTTTTGACGATCACGCTTTCTATAGAGAGCATGGGGCGCGCCCAGATAGTTTTCCGCCAGCGCGCCTGTCGAGACGATCAATGTCTGGCGGAAGGCACGGTGCAAGTAGTTTGCGTTGATATGAAGAGAATGAAAAGCGCGCCGATTCCCACATGGCTGCGAGAGCGGCTTGTTGCGGCGCAAACTAAGGGAGAAAGGGAAAGAGTATGCCCGTGAATGTCAGCGCTGATCTTTCCATTTTGCAACTGGTACTGAACGCCAGCCTTGTCGTACAGATTGTCATGTTGATTCTGGCGGGCGTTTCATTTATGTCCTGCACGTATATTTGCGTCAAATGGTTTGCGGTACGAGACGCGCGGCAAAAGACAGATTCTTTTGAACGTGAATTTTGGTCTGGCGGCGATTTGAATCACTTATATCAGAGCGCCGTAAATGGACGACACAGCGCGGGCAGTATGGAGCGTATTTTCGAGGCGGGATTTCGGGAATTTACCAAACTAAAAGGACAAAAGGGTCTGGACGCCAGCGGCGTGATTGATGGCGCGCGCCGCGCTATGCGCGCTACGTTTCAACGAGAATTGGACGCGCTGGAGGCGCATCTAGCTTTTCTGGCGTCCGCCGGCTCCGTTTCGCCCTATATCGGGCTGTTCGGTACGGTTTGGGGCATTATGCACGCTTTCCGCGCGTTGGGTAATGTTGGACAGGCCACGCTATCATCGGTTGCGCCCGGCATTGCCGAAGCGCTAGTCGCTACCGCGACGGGGCTGTTCGCGGCAATTCCCGCCGTGCTGGCCTATAACCGTTTTTCACATGATATTGATCGTTTGGCGACGCGCTATGAGTCGTTCATGGAAGAATTTTCCAATATCCTTCAACGCCAAATGCGCTGAAGGTTTTCGGAGAAGAACATTATGCGCCGCACCCGCCGCCTGAAAAATGAAATCAATGTCGTTCCTTATATTGACGTCATGCTGGTGCTGCTGGTGATTTTTATGGTAGCGGCGCCGATGATGCAGACGGGTAATGTGGACTTACCGACAGTAGAAAACGCAGATACGCTGCCAGCACACCCTTTGCGCGTTGAAATCAATGCGCAGGGAGATTTGACTTTGCGCGACGCAGAAGGCGCTCGTCATTCGTTTTTGCGCGCGGAACTGGCAGAACAGTTGAAGAATGCGCGCGCGCGGAATCCGGAAAGCCCGCTATTAATCGCGGGAGATAAGGCGGCGCAATATGAATTTGTGCTGCAAGTACTGGACGAGGCAAAAAAACAAGGATTTGCGCGCGTTGGGCTGGAAACAGCCCGCCCATAACGGAAAGGCGCAAGGAAAGCGCATGAAATTGACAGACTATTACACTGATCTTCATGCGGCCAACCGGAAAAAAGCGCTTTTGATTTCCTTTTGCGTACACGCGCTTTTATTGCTCGCGCTTTTTTTTGGCGTGCAATGGAAAACCAAAAATGAATCCGCAAAAGCTGAAGATGTGTTTTGGCTCCCGGAGTCGCTTGCGCAAGAACCTCCCCCAACAGCACCGTCAAATTCAAAAAAAGAGACTGCGCCAATAAAAAATACGGAACCATTATTGCCCAAGCCGCCGGAAATTGTCGCCAAAGCGGAAAAGAAAAATCCGGAAAAGGAAAAACGTGAAATCAGAAGACCTCCTGTACCCAAGCCTGATTTCACGCGAGACTTGCGGCAGGAAGAGCGCCAGCAAGAAAACTTACGCCAACAGGTGGAAAAAGAAGCGGCGATCACTTTAAAAAATGCGGAAAGAGACGCGGCAAAAGCAGCGTGGATAGATAAAATCCGGGCTAAAATCAGAGGAAATGTCGTATTGCCGCCCGCGCTGCGAGGAAATCCAAAAGTTTGCTTCAAGATACGGCTTTTGCCGACGCTGGAGGTATTGAACGTGGAGCTTATGCAAAGCAGCGGATATCCAGTCCTGGATACGGCGGTTGAACGCGCCATTGCCAAATCTTCCCCTTTGCCAAATCCAGAAAGCCAGGAGCATTTCGAGCGGAATCTAACGCTAGCCTATTGTCCCGACGAGCCGTGCCCGCAAAATCCAATCTGTAAACAATGAGGCTACATATGTTCCGAACCAAAACGTTTAAGATAAATTCCCGTCCCGCTCTATGGTTTGCCGTTTTATTGTGCGCCATTTTTCTTGTGTATTTTCCTGGAATGACCGGAGGATTTATTTTTGATGATGTAGGCAACATTCTTGAAAATGAAAATCTAGCGCTAAAAAAATTAAATTTTGAAAACATCTGGGCGGTATCTCTTTCCGGGAACAGCGGCCCCCTAATGCGCCCGGTCAGCGTGCTCAGCTTCGCGTTAAATTATTATATTTCATCAGGGTTAAGCCCTTGGTGGATGAAAATGACCAATTTGTGCATTCACCTTGTAAACACCTTATTGGTTGGTTTATTCGCGCATGGTTTGCTGTCTGCGCTTTGGCGCAAAAATAAAATCGAAGGAATTGCGCCTGCCGCATCCTATGCCTGGCTTGTGGCAGCGATTTGGGGGTTGCATCCGCTCAACCTAACGGGAGTGCTTTATATCGTTCAGCGCATGACCAGCCTGACAACGCTTTTCGGCTTATCAGCGCTGTGCTTATATCTCAAGTGGCGAAGCATTGAAGCTGTTTCTTCCTGGCGTCAATGGGTCGTGCGCGGTTTACTTATTACTTTATTATTTATTTTGTCTATTTTAAGCAAGGAAAATGGCATACTGTTTATTCCTTTGCTTTTGTTGGTTGAGCTTTTTATATTTTCCGGGACAAGAAATGACCAACCTCTCAAAATTGGCAGAGTTCATCTGCAATGGATCACAGGATTTGTTTTGATTTCTGGCGTCATTTTATTTTTAACTTATGCGCTTCTGATTACAAAACCCGAACATTTTTGGCATAGAAATTTTAACATGACAGAGCGCTTGATGACCGAAAGCCGTGTTTTGTTTTATTATCTTCGTCTATTTTTGTTTCCGTCACTATCGGAAATGATGCTGTTTCACGATGATTTTGAAATTTCGCGCGGTTTATTTATACCGTGGACAACTTCTTTATCCATTGCGGGGCTAGTGATTATCACGTTTTTTGCAGTTTGGTTCAGGAAATGTTTCCCGCTTTTCTTATTTGCCTGGGGATGGTTCATCATTTCCCATTTAATGGAATCTACAGTCATCAGTCTGGAGCTTGTTTTTGAGCATCGAAACTATTTTTCTTTTCTTGGTTTTTTAGCCTGGGGAGCCTGGGAATTAGCACGTTCTGCCGTGAAAATACGTAAGATTGTTTTTCTGCTCTTGGGAGTATATATAACGCTCTGCGCTTTCATAACCTGGCAACGATCCGAAATTTGGGGAAATACTGTTACTCATGTGGTATTTGAAGCAAATATGCATCCACGCTCCTATGCTGCAAATTTTCAGGCAGCTCAAGAGCTATATGTAGTCATGAAACGGGACGGAAAATTAGATTTAACAAGCCTGATTCAATCTTATTTAGATCAGGCAAAATCCGCCTACTATCCAGGAAATAGCATTTTGGTACTCCAGTTAAGGTTTGACGCCACATTAGACAGAAAGTCGAATTTAAGCGTGATTACAGCACTGGAGAAAGGCCTCCGGGAAAAAAATTTTTCCCACATAAATAACTCAGATATTGAAACATTGGTCAATGATCATATTGTTGGGCAAACTTATTTAACACATGAAAAAATGTTACTACTATTCAAAGCCGCGCTGGAGAACAAAAAAATATCCGCTTTTCAAAAGGCGCAGGTATATTGCAGCATGTCAAGGTATTACGGGCTTGTTCTTCTGGATCGCGCGGAAGCGGAAAAGATGATGCGTCTATCTCTTAGATACAGCGACGACGTACATGGACGGCTCATGCTAGCGCAAATATTGCGCATTCAGGGAAAATGGCAGGAAGCGAGCGAAACACTAGACTGGGTAAAGGCACATAACTGGAACAAGCGGATGCAGCAAGAAATTTTGCAGGAAGCAACGCTGATCATGGAAAAGAACACGGGTGTGGACAAGCGGGACATTCTGCCGAATCATCAGGACAAAGAAATTTCAGGAAGGAACGCACAATGACTTTTTCCGTAGATTCATGCGCGGGGGTAAGCATTGTTCTGCCTGCGAAGAATGAAATGGCCGCAATTGGAGAAACGCTCACCGCGCTTCGGCAAATTTGCCCCGAGGCGGAAATTATTGTGGTTGACGACGGTTCAACAGACGCTACCGCGAAAATTGCGCGAGAAGCAGGAGCGCGGGTTCTGTCGCACCCATATCCCAAAGGTAACGGCGCGGCAATTAAAACGGGCGCTGGCGCGGCAAAAGGTGAAGTGATTGTTTTTATGGACGCGGATGGACAACATGACCCTGCGGATGTGCCGCGTTTGCTCGCACGGCTGTCTGAAGGCTGCGACATGGTAGTCGGCGCGCGGCAGAAGGGAACGCAAGCGAGTAGTGGACGGCGCTTGGCCAACGCGCTTTATAATGCCGCGGCAACTTATATGACCGGGCACAAAATAGAGGATTTGACTTCTGGTTTCCGGGCGGTGCGCGCGGATAAATTTCGTGAATTTCTTTATATGCTGCCCAATGGCTTTTCCTATCCTACAACCTCTACAATGGCATTTTTTCGTTCCGGGTACACGGTCGCCTATGTGCCAATTCACGCTATGCGGCGGAAAGGGAAAAGCCATATTCGCATCGTGCGGGATGGTCTGCGCTTTTTACTGATTATTTTAAAAATTGGAACACTGTTTTCACCGCTCAAAATTTTCGCGCCAATCGCAGCATTGATATTTGTCGTATCCTCTTGCTGGTATGGCTATACGTTTTCCACCCTGGGACGTTTTACCAACATGAGCGCTTTGCTGTACATGGCTTCCATAATGATTTTTTTACTGGGATTAATTTCTGAGCAAATTACGGTTTTGATGTACAAAGACCACCAGCATAATGGCGAAAAAACGGGAATCAATGCATCAGTAAACAGATAAAATAATTTTTGATAGAATCCCGTATGCGCAAAATTGCAAATCAACATGATGCTTCCATCACCGAACAGGCAAGGATAGAAATATGACCGCGTGGCTTAACGGTTGGTTAAAAATTCTGAACGATTTCGTTTGGGGGCCTTACGTATTGATCCCGCTGCTGTTTTTCACCGGTCTTTTTTTGATGATCGGCCTAAAATTTCTGCCCTGGCGGGAACTGCCGCGCGCTTTTGTTGTTATGTGGCGCGGTCGGCGTCATCATCCCGAACACAAGGGCGAATTGACGCCTTTCCGCGCTCTAATGACTTCGCTTGCCGCCACGGTAGGTACAGGAAATATCGTTGGAGTTGCCACAGCAATTATTTCCGGCGGACCAGGCGCGGTATTCTGGATGTGGATGACCGCGCTTTTCGGCATGGCGACCAAATTTTGCGAGGCTACGCTGGCGGTACGCTATCGGGAAGTAACGCCCGACGGGAAATTCGTCGGCGGCCCCATGTATTACATTAAAAACGGCCTGGGAGCAAAATGGAAATGGCTGGCCGCTCTGTTCGCCGTGTTCGGCATGTTGGCGTCTTTCGGTATCGGTAACATGACCCAAGCCAACGCGATCACGGAGAATGTCGTGAAATTATGCTCCCTGTATGATTTCGCGCTGGATAAATGGATCGTCGCCACTCTGCTTTTTCTCCTGGCGGGCGTAGTTCTGGTCGGCGGCGTCAAGCGCATCGGCGCGGTCGCGGGAACGCTGGTCCCGGTTATGGCCCTGGTGTATTGCGCGGGTGGGTTGCTCGTACTTGTAACGCATTTGGACAAAATACCGGACGCCATAGGACTAATTTTCCAAAGCGCCTTTACTGGTCACGCGGCCGTGGGGGGATTTGCGGGCGCAGCCGTCGCTGAGGCGATTCGTTTCGGCGTAGCGCGAGGCCTGTTCTCCAATGAAGCCGGCATGGGCAGCGCGCCTATCGCGCACGCTACCGCCATCGTAGATCATCCGGTCAAACAAGGGTTGCTGGGAATGCTGGATCCTTTCCTGGATACGCTGGTCATCTGCACTCTGTCCGCGCTGGTCATTCTTATTTCCGGGCAATGGACGTCTCCTGAAGTAATGGCCGCAAAGGCGGATAGCAGCGGTGTACTCACCGCGCTTTCCTTTAACGCAGTCATGCCGGGAGGCGGGGGATTCTGGCTCGTGACCTTCGGCTTGGTTACGTTCGCGTTTTCCACCATTCTGGGCTGGTGCGTGTATGGCGAACGCTGCGCGATTTACCTTTTCGGACACAAAGCGGCCTTACCGTTTAGAATTCTGTTTACCCTGGTCGTGCCGCTTGGCGCGTTAGCCAAATTGAGCCTTGTCTGGTCGCTCGCCGATCTCTTTAATGGCTTAATGGCGCTTCCCAACCTAATCGCTCTTTTGCTGTTAAGCCCGGTCGTATTTGCGCTGACACGCGACTTTTTCCGCACGAAAAAAGAATGGGAGGTTTAAGCTTCTAGGGCATTGCGGCGGGGATGCGCGGCGGCGATTTTCCCCCGGTTTCCAGAGAATTTTCCGCCGCGCTCTCCGAACTGTCTGGGTCTGGAGTTTCTTCGGTGAAGGGGATAAATACCTCGCCTTCGCGGATCATGCCCAGCTCTACTCGCGCGCCTTCTTCCACGGCCTCATAGCCGCTTTTCAGATCGCGGGTTTCGGCTTGCAGCGCCGCGTTGCGCTCTCTTGAACTACTGTTGTCTTCCTGTATCCGCTCAATTTTTTGGCCATATTCCCAAACTTTCAGCCAGCCGCTTTCGCCAAACCATAGCGGATACTGCAACAGCAGAAAAAAAACCAGCAAAAAAAGTGTCAGAGGACGCATGAAAGTCGGCGCTTAAAAACGGATGCGTCTGCGCGCGCAGATCAATCAGCGCAGGTTATAGAAGGTTTCCCTCCCAGGATAGGAAGCCGCGTCACCCAAATCTTCCTCGATTCGCAGCAGTTGATTGTATTTCGCGACGCGATCCGAGCGAGAAAGCGATCCCGTTTTGATCTGCCCCGCGTTCAGACCTACCGCGATATCCGCGATCGTAGAGTCTTCTGTTTCGCCGGAACGATGCGAAATGATCGCAGCATATCCGGCGCGTTTGGCCATTTCCACAGCGGCAAACGTCTCGGACAGAGTGCCAATTTGATTAATCTTAATCAAGATGGCATTGGCAACGCCTTTTTGAATGCCCTCTTTTAGAATGCGGGTATTGGTGACAAACAGATCATCGCCCACGATCTGGATTTTTTTGCCCAGGCGATCCGTGAGAAGCCGCCAGCCATCCCAATCGCTTTCCGCCATGCCGTCCTCAATGGAAACAATGGGGAAACGCTCGGTAAGGTTCGCCAGATAATCCGCAAACTGGGCGGAGGAAAGTTTCAAATTTTCGCCGCCCAGATGATAGAACCCGTCCCGGTAAAACTCAGAGGCCGCGCAATCCAGGGCAATCAGTATCTCGCGCCCCGGCTCGTAGCCTGCGGTTTCTGTTGCCTGCAAAATCAATTCAATGGCTTCCGCGTGATTTTTCAGGCTGGGCGCAAAGCCGCCTTCGTCCCCCACCGCAGTGGGAAACCCTTTTTTGTCCAGTAGTTTTTTGAGCGCGTGAAACACTTCCGCGCCAATACGCAAGGCGTCGCGGAAAGACGGCGCGCCAACAGGCATAATCATAAATTCCTGAATGTCGAGCCGATTGTTGGCATGTGCGCCGCCATTGATAATATTCATCATGGGCACAGGCATTTGCATGGGACTCATACCGCCAAAATAGCGATAGAGCGGTAAGCCGGATTCTTCCGCCGCGGCGCGCGCAACCGCCATAGAGACAGAAAGCACCGCGTTTGCCCCCAGGCGGGATTTGTTTTCCGTGCCATCCAGGTCAATCAGCGTTCGGTCAATGAAGGCTTGCTCTTGCGCGTCCAGCCCGACCATCGCCTCGGAAATTTCGGTGTTGACATGTTCTACCGCGTTTTGCACGCCCTTTCCGCCGTAGCGGTCTGGGTCTCCGTCACGCAATTCGGAAGCCTCGCGTGATCCAGTTGACGCGCCGGAAGGCACTGCCGCACGTCCCATAACACCGGACTCCAGCAGCACATCGCATTCCACAGTAGGATTGCCGCGTGAATCCAGAATTTCCCGGGCAATGACGTCAACGATGGAACTCATGAAATCTCTCCTGTTTTGGGCCTTGGCCAGATAAAGCGCGTATCATAGCACGTATCCATTTTCTTTCTAATGAAAGCATATTTTCTGCGCGACAAAATACCTGTGACGCCATTATCGTTTTATTTTCCGCCTCACCTTGCGAAACGTACCCTGCTCCGCTTACAGGCTGCGCGAAATAAAATTCATTACAAATCATGGCGGCAAACGCCGACAAAATAATGGGACATAAAGTTGTTGATGGTTTGACGGTTGTTTAAAGGCAAAAGAACAGACGCATTAGATGAATCACAAGAATTATAAATTCTATACGCTTCACAGAAACGCAACCATAATAATTGAATTGCATGATATTTATTTTACGCTTATGAGGCTGTCGTGAATTATTCCCGGAATATTCAAACCCATGCGCAATATCTCCCGATTCCGACGCGGAATTGAACCCGGCACGCGGGATCAATCTGACCCAACGTATCGCCGCTTAAACAAAATTTTTTCGCAGCGCGCAGGCAGAAATCATGACAGCACAAAATATAAAGTCACAGCCAAAAATGATTGCAAAAATCCGCCGCAGATAATATCTTTTGACAAGTCCAAAATTCGTCAACGGCATAAGAGAATACGATAAACTTCCCTTTTTGAACAAAGGTATTCGGCTATGCCCCTCAGAACAACGGAAAACAACGGAAGCGCCCCGCTGGAAAACATCAACGTCGCGTCGTTCGATCCCATGCCCACGCCGCGCGCCCTGCACACGCGCCTGCCGCTTTCTGCCCTCGCGCAAAAAACCGTGCGCAAGGGACGGCAAACGTTGGAGGCAATTCTGGACCGACGCGACCCGCGCCTTTTCATCATCGCGGGACCTTGCTCCATTCACGACCCGAAAGCCGGTCTTGAATACGCGAAAAAGCTCAGGGAACTGGCAGACGCGCTGGCAGACACGCTCTTTATTGTCATGCGCGTCTATTTTGAAAAGCCGCGCACCACCGTAGGCTGGAAAGGATATATCAACGACCCGTTCATGGACGATTCCTTCCGTGTAGACATCGGCATGGAGCGCGCCCGGGAATTCCTGCTGGCCGTCAATGAGCTTGGGCTGCCGACCGGCACGGAAGCGCTTGACCCGACTTCCCCGCAGTATCTGGGAGACCTCATCGCCTGGAACGCGATCGGCGCAAGAACCACAGAGTCACAAACACACCGCGAAATGTCCTCTGGACTTTCCACGCCGGTAGGGTTCAAAAACGGAACCAGCGGCGATCTGGGCGTCGCGGTGAATGCCATTCTTTCCGCTTCCCGCCCGCATTCCTTTCTGGGCATGGACGCCGACGGCAAAGTCGCCATCGTGCGCACCAGTGGCAATACTTACGGGCATATGGTGCTGCGCGGCGGTGACGACAAACCCAATTACGATACCGTCGCCATCGCGCTGGCCGAAGCGGCGCTTGCGCGCGCGAAACTTCCGGCCAATCTGGTGGTTGATTGTTCACATGCCAACAGCTACAAAAAACCCGAATTACAGCCGCTGGTACTGGCCGACGTCGTCGGACAGATCGTTGGCGGCAACCGTTCCATTGTCGGCGCGATGATTGAGTCAAACCTCGAAGCGGGGAATCAGCAAATTCCCGCCGACCTTTCCCAACTCAAATACGGTCTTTCCGTCACGGACGCCTGCGTAGATTGGACAACTACGGAAAAGATGCTGCGCGACGCCGCGGCGCATCTCAAAACAGTTCTGCCCGCGCGCCGCGCATAATATTTCAACGTCCGCTTACTTTTGATCATGACCACTCTCATGCAAACCCATACGCGCCTTTCAGACAAAATCCTGTTCGCGCAAGAGGGCGCGCTCGCGACTCTTACGCTTTCCAACCCGGAAAAACTCAACGCCATTGATCTTTCCATGTGGCGGGAATTACGCCGGCTCATGGAGCTTTTGGCTAAGGAGGAAAAAACGCGCTGCGTACTGATTCAGGGAAACGGCGCGCATTTCGCCTCAGGCGGCGATTTGGAGGAATTCCAGTACTTGCGCGCGACGCTTGATCAGGCGCTGGTGTATCACGAAGAAGTTGCCTGCGCGCTCACCGCCATCCGGCATTGCCCGCATCCCACGCTGGCAAAAATCCGCGGCGCATGTATTGGCGGAGGCCTGGAAATCGCCGCGTGCTGTGATATACGCATATGCGACGCCACCGCCCGTTTCGGCGCGCCCATCAATAAGCTGGGATTTTCTATGTATCCCGGCGAAATGGCGGGGCTGCTGAAAGCCGCCGGACAATCCGTCGTTGCGGAAATTCTGCTGGAAGCGCGAATCATGAACGCGGAAGAAGCGGCGCGGAAAAATCTGGTGAGCCGCGTAACCTCCGAAGAAGAGCTGGATACGGAGGTTGCCGCCGCGATCCGGCGCATTATGGGCGGCGCGCCGCGCGTAGCCGTTTGGCACAAGCATTGGATGCGCCGCTTGCAGCACGATACGCCCTTAAGCGAGGAAGAAAAAAAATCCGCTTTCGCTTTTCTGGAAAGCGAGGATTACAAGGAAGGTCTCCGCGCCTTTTTGGAAAAAAGAAAACCAGAATTTACAGGCAGGTAATAGCTTCCGCGGTTCAGACAAATCGCCTGAAAATTTATGGTTCGCCCTTGTATTTTGGCGAGCGCGGGCCATAGGGCAGAGTTCCTATCGGATTCGCCGACAAAAGACGGTAACTCGCTTTCGCGGCCTGCTGTTCGCTGGAATCTTCTTGTAGATTGCTGACGATCTGCTGGACAACTGCGGAAACCAGCATTCCGATCAGTCCTTGATTATGCTGACTTCTCTCTTCCGCGCTGGAAGCTGTGGCGCGACGCTCCCAGAGCGTTTCTCCCGTGCGCAGATCCAGCAGCTTTCCGCGCGCGGTCACAATATCCGCGCTCTCAATCACCCGATAGCTTGCGCCATAGCGTTCCACCGCAAGGTACAGCGCGGTATCCGCGCCAAAAATTTCCCGCAGCTTCGCGGGCGACGCCTGATGCGCGTCGCCAGGATTCGCAAGGCCGTTTTGCCGGAATGTTTCTTCTACCAACGTTACAGGCAGAACGTAATAACCCGCTTCCGCAAGCGGAAACGTGACATAGGAATAAAAGCTATAGACCGCGCGCGTATCTGTTGATTCATTCAGCGGCGGCAGTACCACGATAGAACGCGGACGAGTCTTGAAAGGCGCCGGTTCCTGCCGCTGCCGGGTCGCGCAGCCCGTCAGAAAAAGCGCCGTCAGCAGCGCGAAAAAGCAACAGGCCCGGAGGAAATTCGACCTCATCATTCCGCCCTTTTACCGGAAGAGACAGGAACGCGCGTAGCCGAAGGCTTTTTCGCGGCGGCGTTTTTCAGCAAAAAATCCATATAGGGCGCGGATTCCGGAAATAACGCCTTTTCGCTTTGGAAGGCTTGTAGCGCCGAATCATCCTTGCCGCTGTCAAGGTACAGCAAGCCCAGATGCGCGTAGTACCCCGGAGGCGCGCGGCCATTGTCCGCCCGGATTTTTTCCAACCCTTTTTCCATTTCGCCAATCTGTTCTTCTCGCCCGCTATTTTTGAAATAGCGGTACACGTGCGCTTGGTAGTCCTCCCACTGGTAAAGCGTTTTCGGCGCGGACGCAGACTGGCAAGCAGCCAGCAGACAAATCAGGAAGCCGCTCAGGGCAAGCTGTTTCATGCACTTCATCGCGCGATCCGTTTTAGGGAGACGTCAAGGCCTGACAGGCTTCCACTGCCCGTTTTCCAGGCCTTCCACCAGGCGGTCTACCGCTTCTCGGAGCGCCAAATCCAGAACCTTGCCGTTTAGCGTAGAGTCATAGCCCGCCGTTCCGCCAAAGCCAATCACTTCCCGGTTGGAGAGCGCGTATTCCCCCGCGCCCTGACTGGAAAAAACCACTTCCGAAGTTTCAATGTCCACCACATTGACCGCGACTTTGGCATAGGCGACCTGCGTCTTGCCGCGCCCCAAAATGCCGAAGAGCTGGTGGTCGCCGGTTTCCTTGCGCCCGAATTCGGTCACATCTCCGGTCAGCACGTAGTTCGCGCCTTTCAGACGCGCTTTTGTGCCTTTCAGCGCGGCCTCGCGGCCGATTTCCTCCAGGTTATCCCGGTCAAGCACCGTAAAACGCCCAGTTTGCTGGAGATGCGTTATGAGGATAGTTTTGGCCTGTCCGCCCAAACGGTCAACGCCATCGGAGAAAATCCCGCGCAAATAGCTGGAGCGATTGTCAAACTTGCCCACCGCAATCGGCGCGCGCGCGCCGGTATAGACGCGCGCCGCGCTCTGCGTCTGCGCCACGGGAAGCGTCTGCGAACTTTCCGTGGCGCATCCGTCGAAAAACAATACAAAAATCGGGAAAAGAGCAGTGAAAAGAAAACGCATAACGTCCATCTCAAACGAAAAAATCCAGAGCGGAAAAAGGGTAAGCGGCTTGGACGCTCACCCTTTGCCGTAGAAAGTTATGGTAGTTTGGTTTACTCGGCGACGCAACCCGCAATAAAGGCGCGGCGCTCGTCACCCTTCAGCTTTTTCTCTTTGGCTTCCGCTTTGCATTTCGCGGTTTTTTCCTGATCCGTATTCTCAACCCTGGCCGTCTTGGGAGCGCCGCCGGAAGCAGAGAGACACCCGCGCATAAATGTCTTTCGCTCCTCACCCTTTAAGCCCTGGCTTTTCGCTTCTTTACTACAGGTCGACATTTTTTCTCTCTGCGCCTTTTGCGCGGCGCTGGGTTCTTTTTTGGGTTTTACGTCCGCGTCATCTGCGGCGAAAAGAGGAGAAACGCTCAGCGAAAAGACGGCGGCCACAACAAGCATCAAATGTTTCATGGGAACTCCCAAAAAATAAAAAGGGGAAACAATTGTCATATGTTTTTTGCCGTCGCGCATATTTTTTTATGAAACACATTGCGTATGGCGCGGGGGCAAATTCCCGCTTCCATCTTTTCGGCCAGAATATCGCTTGTTTCAGCAGATTCTCGGCAAGGGATCGCCCGCGAGCCAGTCAATCAGACGCCTTCCGCCCGTGCGGGTACGCATTTCCACAAATCCGCGCGCGTCTTCCACCACGCGACCAATGGCCGCCGCGTTCCGCCCCAGCGGATGCCCGCGCATAACTTCCAGAGCGCGCGGCGCATCCGCTTCCGGGCATAAAAGAAGAAGTTTGCCCTCATTGGCAAGATAGAGCGGATCCAGCCCCAGAAATTCGCAGGATGCCGCTACGGCAGGCGAAACGGGAATATCCCGCTCTTCAAGGCGCAGCCCCGCGCGGGATTGCGCGGCGATTTCATTTAATGTCGCTCCCAGACCGCCGCGCGTCGGATCACGCAGAACATGAATTTCGACATTCGCCGCGCCAAGCGCTTCAACCAAAGGCCAAAGCGCCGCTGTGTCCGAAACGACGGCAGAGGCAAAATCCATCCCGGCAGAAAGCGTATCCAGACCCTGCCTCGCGTTCAAAATCGTCATGCCGTGATCGCCGATCGTGCCGGAAACCAGAAGGACGTCGCCCACCCGCGCCGCCGCGCCGCCGATATTCTTTTCTGCCGCAAGCGCCCCCGCGCCGGTCGTAGTAATAAATACGCCATCGCCCTTGCCTCTTTCCACAACCTTGGTATCGCCCGTAACAATTGGCGCGCCGCTTTCTTGCGCCGCCCTGGCCATACTGATGACAATCCGCTCCAAATCGGCAAGCAAGAACCCTTCTTCCAGGATAAAAGCCGCGGCAAGCCACAGGGGACGCGCGCCCATCATAGCCACGTCGTTGAGCGTGCCATGCACGGCAAGGCAGCCGATGTCGCCGCCCGGAAAAAAGAGGGGAGAAACGACGTGGCTGTCCGTCGCCAGCACCAGACGGTCGCCGGGCGCAAGTCCCGGAAGCGCCGCGCCGTCATCGCCGCGTAAAAGCCATTCGTTGGCAAAATGCCGCGCGAAGAGTCCGGAAATGAGTTCCGCGGAAGCGCGGCCTCCCGCGCCATGCGCCAGCTCCACTCGCGCATCCGCTGCGCGCGACAAACTCATGAGGATGCGCCTCCCCTGTTTTGACGGATGAAATCCGCGATCGCCGCGCCGGTCTCTTCAGCGCGCGTCAAGTGCGGAAAATGTCCGCAATTCTCTATGACTTTCAATACGCAATGCGGCGCATATCGCTGGACTCCTTCAATTTGTTCCAGGGTAGCGTATTCATCCTCGCGGCCTTGCAAGGCAAGTACCGGACAACGCAGGCGCGCAAGCGCGGGCGCGATGCTCCAATCACGCCGTTCGGAATGCGCCCACACGTCATGCCAGCCATAAAAAACGGCGTCCGCGTCCTGGTGGTATTTCCCCATTTTCGCGCGCAATGCGCCGTGCTCAAAAGCCTGCCGCGCCCGCTCAATGCCGGAAAGGCATTTTTCCTCCACAAACCAATGCGGCGCAATAACCGCGATTCCGGAAACAGGAGTCGCCCCCGCCGCCGCGAGGAGCGCGATGCTTCCGCCGTCGCTGTGTCCGATAAGCCAGGGAGACGGGCAAGAGATCGCTTCTAGAAGCGCGGGCACGATCATTTCCGCTTCTTGCTCCAGATAATCCGCCGGAAGCGGCTCATGCCGCGGGCGCGGAGTCGAGCGGCCATAGCCATAGCGGGAATAAACCAGGCCCGGTACATTTAAAAGGTCGCACAGCCGCTGCGGAAAATCGCGCCACAGCGTGACCGAACCCAATCCCTCATGCAGAAAAACCAGCGTGGGCGCGGCTTTTGCCTCCCCCTGCCCGCCGCGCGGCGTGACGCGCGCGAATTCCAAACGTTCTTCCCTGCCGCGCGCCCGCAGATGAACCCATTCTGTCATAACGCATCTTTCCGCCAACGGTTCCGAGAAAGCGTAAGCATACCTGAACGTCAGCCGCAGGAGCGCGGTGGATCAGGAGAAAACCCCCGCTGCCGCCATGCCTCGAACACAACGACCGCGACAGCGTTGGAAAGATTGAGACTGCGATTTCCGGGACGCATGGGAATTGTCAGCCGCCGCTCCTCTGGAAAGCGCGCGAGAATCTCCGAGGGCAGGCCGCGCGTTTCCGGGCCAAATACAAAAACGTCGCCGGGAAGAAACTCAGGCGCGGCGTAATTTGTTTTCGCGCGCGTGGAAAGCGCGAAAAAGCGGCTTCCCGCCAGCGCCGCTTCACAGGCCGCAAAAGAAGAATGCGTTGTGAGCGCGGCGTATTCGTGATAGTCCAGTCCGGCGCGGCGCAGGGCGCGGTCTGTCAGCGAAAAGCCCAGCGGCTCAACCAGATGCAGCGCGCAGCCCGTATTGGCGGCCAGACGGATAATATTCCCGGTATTGGGCGGAATTTCCGGCTCAAACAAAACAATGGAAAACATGCCGCGCGAACCTCCAAAAAATGCGGAAAGAAAAAGCTTGTTCCCTATAAATATCCGTACGGCAAGGAAATTGAATATAAACTTATGAAATCTTTCGTCTCGCCTGACCAGACGGAGAGACATTTCTGTTCCGCGCGTTGATTTTACAGGGAGTGTTGTATGGCGCGTCCGCAAAAAATACGACTCGGCGATTTGCTGATTACCGAAGGCCTGCTCACGGATGAACAGCTCAAGCTGTCGTTGGAAGAGCAAAAACGCAGCGGTCGCAAGCTGGGGCGTATTTTTGTGGAAAGCGGCTATGTGACGGAAGACGCGATTTCCAACGCGCTCGCGCGCCAGCTGCGCGCGCCGTTCATGGATTTACGCCAATATTCTCCCGCGCCGGATCTTGTCAAACTTCTTCCGGAAAGTCAGGCGCGCCGTCATCGCGCCTTGGTACTGGGAGAATTTTCCGGCCTTTTGCGGATCGGCATGAGCGATCCTACAGATTTACAGGCCTATGACGACATTGCCCGCATCGTGCGGCGGGACATTGAAGTCGCGGTTGTCAGCGAAAGTCAGCTGCTCGCCGCGCTGGATCGGGTCTATCGGCATACGGATGAAATCGCGGGGCTTGCCAAGGAATTGACCTCGGAAATGGAGGACATTCCCCTGGAGTTCGGCGAGCTGCTGGGACTGTCCAATAACGCGGAAGACGCGCCGGTCGTTAAACTTTTGCATATGGTTTTTGAAGAGGCGCTGCGCACCAGGGCTTCCGATATTCATATTGAGCCGCAGGAAGACTGTTTGCGCATCCGTTTTCGCATTGATGGCATTTTGCACGTGCAAACCGAGGCGGACGCCAAAATTTCTTCTGCGGTAGCCCTGCGCCTCAAGCTCATGAGCGGCCTGGACATTTCCGAAAAACGTCTGCCCCAAGACGGGCGCTTCAATATTAAGCTGCGCAATTCTTCGGTAGACATTCGTATTTCCACCTTGCCGACCCAGTATGGCGAATCGGTGGTCATGCGGCTGCTGGCGCAGGATCAGACTTTGCTCTCTTTGGACAAAATGAATATCCCGCCCAAGGTTTTGGACCGGCTGCGCCATGCCCTGCACCGGCCAAGCGGCATGGTGCTGGTCACGGGACCCACTGGCTCCGGGAAAACCACGACGCTTTACGCCGCGCTCAATGAACTCAACAGCCCGGAAAAGAAAATTATCACCGTGGAGGACCCGGTAGAATATCGTCTGCCGGGATTAAACCAGGTGCAGGTGCATGAAAAAATTGATCTGACTTTTGGCAAAGTGCTGCGCACCGTATTGCGGCAAGACCCGGATATCGTTCTGGTCGGGGAAATGCGCGATCAGGAGACGGCGGAAATCGGGATGCGCGCGGCCATGACCGGGCATTTGGTACTTTCCACTCTGCATACCAACGACGCCATCACTACGCCGATTCGGCTTTTGGACATGGGCACGCCGCGTTATATGGTCGCGCTTTCCGTGCATATGGTGCTGGCGCAGCGTCTGGTGCGCACGATTTGCGAAAACTGCAAAGAAGCGAGAAATCCTGAGCCGAACGAGCATGAGTGGCTGCGGTACGAGCTGGGCGAAAAAGTGGATCAATTTACTTACTATCATGGCAAGGGCTGCGCGCATTGCAACAATACTGGCTATTCCGGGCGAACGGGGGTTTATGAGTTCCTGGAAATGACGGATGAACTGGTTGAGGCGACCAACCAGGATGATCCGGTCGCGTTCATGACAGCCGCGCGACGCCAGATGGCGGGGGAAACGCTGCGCCGGGACGCGGTGCGGCAGGTATTGAAAGCGCGCACGACGATTGAGGAAGCCATGCGCATCAGCAATCAAAACGAGGAGTAACCCGTGCCCAGCTACAAATATCGCGCCAGAGATCGCGCCGGGAAGGAAATCCTGGGCGTTGAGGAGGGAGAGAACGAGGGCGCGCTTGCCAAGGCACTCATGGCAAAGGGCATAACGCCGCTGGAAATCAAAGCGGGCGGCGGCGCAGCAAAAAAACCTGCGGGGAGCGGCAACGGATTTTTCAGGAATTTCTTCAAGGAAAAACCCAAGCATGAAGATATTCTGCTGTTCTTCCGCCAGATTTATACCCTGATTCGGGCGGGCGTACCCATTATGCGCGCACTGACGGGCTTACAGGAATCTTCCGGCAACAAAGGGATGAAGGAAATTTTGCAGGATTTGCGCGAAAGCCTGGATTCAGGGCGCGATCTTTCCGCTTCTATGGCGCGGCATCCGCAATGTTTTTCGCTTTTTTCCATCAATATGATTCGGGTAGGCGAGATGACCGGGATGCTGGAAGAGATTTTCCTGCGTCTTTTTCATCATATGGAATTCGAGCGTTTTATGCGCGAGCAGGTCAAATCCGCTTTACGCTACCCCTCGTTCGTGGTCATCGCGATGGGCATTGCCATCGTGATAGTCAATGTCATGGTGATTCCGGCTTTTGCGAAAGTGTTTGACAGTTTTGGCGCGGATTTGCCTTTCGTGACCAAAATGCTGATTAACTTTTCCAATTTCATGGTGGTTTCCTGGCCTTATTTGCTGGTCGGCGTCGGTTGCGCCATATATTTCTTCAAGACCTGGATCGGAACAACGAAGGGGCGATACAGCTGGGATAAATTTAAGCTGAGAATTCCCATTGCCGGAAAAATTGTGACCAAGGCGACGCTGTCTCGTTTCGCGCGCAGTTTCGCGCTGGCGTCGCAGAGCGGCGTGCCGGTGATTCAGGCTTTATCCAATGTCGCGCAAACGGTAGATAACGCTTTCATCGCCGATAAAATTGAGAACATGCGCAATGGCGTGGAGCGCGGCGAAAGCGTGCTGCGCAACGCGATTGCCAGCGGCATTTTTACGCCCGTAGTCATCCAGATGATCGCCGTAGGCGAAGAAGCGGGATCGCTGGACGATATGTTGCAGGAAGTCGCTGAAATGTATCAGCGCGAAGTTGAATATGAATTGAAAAGCCTTTCCCAGCAGATTGAGCCGATTCTGATTGTTTTTTTGGGGGTATTGGTTTTAATTCTCGCGCTGGGGATTTTTCTGCCGATGTGGAATCTTGGGCAGCTGGCAAAAGGAGGGGGCGCATGAAATATCTGGAAAAAACGCCGCGCCGCCCGCGCGCGGAGCGGGGCTTCACCATGCTGGAGTTCACGCTGTTCGTGATCATCATGATTTTGCTGATTGGCGGTTACGCGCGCGTCACGCGCTATTACCAGGAGCAGATGGAGGAGGTTGCCGTCAAGCTCACCTTGTCGCACATGCGGGTGGGTATGGCGCTGGATTGGGCAAGCCGTATCAGTAAAGGAGAAAACAAGGCGGGCGTCTCGGCGTTGATTGGCAGCAATCCGGTAGCCTGGCTGGACGAGCCGCCGGTCAATTATCTGGGCGAAATCAAGACGCCAAAATTGGAACGCTACGAGGAAGGACGGTGGCTCTTTGATGTGGGACGCAAGGAGCTTGTATATATCGTGAAAAACAGCGACCACTTGATTTTGAAAAACAGTTTTGATGAAGTGCGCGTTTTGCGCTGGCAAGTGCGCCTGTCCAAATCGAAGCAAAACAAAAACCAGACGCCGGAATTCGGCGATCTCGAAATCGCTCCGGTTTACGAGTACAAATGGTTCGGACAATAATCCGCGCAGACGCCGATCCCTCCTTTCGTTTCAAAATCCAGACGATTTTCCATCGCCGACGTAGATAAAACCTTCCTGTTTCGCCAATGCCCAGTCAACTGCACGATGTTGTTACAATTTGAGCTTTTGTTTACTAGTTATTAACTGATTCCTGTTGCGCTAAACTCTTGCGCGAGATCGAGCCTGGAAGCGCGCTTCTAACCGTGTACGAATTTCTGCATAGAGGTTGGTTTGAGTATTCTCTTTATCGTCTATTACTACCACAAGCGAATATGGCTCTTCGTCCCCATCCACTGTTCCCCAATTTACGTCTTGGCGTGTCACCACAACAAAGAGCTTTTTTTGATTGCGGCGTGACGACTGGAACGTCCAACGCGATGTTTGCATTGTTCCTTTATTTCTCGCCGTACTAGTAAGCCAACGTCCATGACTCAATTCACTGATTCCCTCTTCCCTGTTTTTTTTGAAGGCATCTTCTACTTTATCCAGACTTTCGGCTCTAACTAAAGAGAACCAAAGTTTACTCATGCGGTAATCAAGGCGAGTCGTGCGTATGTCTGGACTGTAGGCCAACGCAACGGTAATTTCGCGTCGCCGCCTGCTAGTCGCCCAGAAACTGTCTGGCACAGGCAACTCATAGAAATGGCATTTGTTATTAACGATGCGGTCTTCGGAAAACAAAGTAACGGCTTGTTCTACTGAGCGATACAGTGCTTTGTCATCTATGCGCCCATAGCCTAATAATTGTAGGCAACGATGCTTGCCTTCTGCGCTGTCGTCATTATTGAGCAATCTGACACTGTCTTGAGGCCAGCGGGCATGAGCAACTAATAGCGCACGCAGGAGATTAGCCGAAGCGTCTGGTATTTCATTCAACAGTCGGGCAGCGCGGTGCGCTACCTGCGGCGCAGCGTAACTAGTTCCAATTCGTTCGGCAAAAAGATGTCCAGAAATAAAACCACCATTGGTTGAAATGATACCCAGCCCCTGATGATGGGTTCCGCCCATGCGCCCCACTGCAAGATTACCAGCGTATTCAACTAAATCAGGCTTGATTGCGCCTCCAATAGACAACCCACTGCGCGTTAATGGAAAAGGTTGTTCTTCCTGTGCAACAGGAAAATTTTCAATAGTGTGCGGATGAGCTTGCGCATCACGCGTAGCTGTGTTGCGCGCCAAGCCGCCTACCGTCAGCACATTCAATGCGGGTGCAGGATCAAGCAAGCGCGCATTGTCTTCAAATAGATAACCAGGATAGCTGTTGCGTAGGTCTTGTGGCAATTCGTCAAGGCATAAATTACCTGTTGGTACAACAAAAAGAACATCAAGATCGCGGGTCAGTCTATCCAGCGTATAAGCCAATCCACGCACATGGCGGCCATCATATATCTTGTGGAGATCACCGTAGCTGAGATTAAAGACTCGACACCCGTATTGTTCATGCAAATCTTTGACCGCCTCTTCAACCGCTTTCTCGACAAATTCCGTTTGATCCAGCCCGTTGTCCTCAAACACTTTGCCGGAAAACAGGCGTAATCGCGGAACGAATTCCCTCTGACGTAGCCGCTCCTGAACATCGCCATACAAAGCCAAACCGGAAACAAAAGTACCGTGCCAAGGAGAATTGTCGTGAGGTTGGCGATTGGGCGCAAGATAACCCTGCGCATCGCCTACTGCGGCTTTCAATAAGGGATGCCCCGTAGTTAGCCCTGCATCAAGCACGGCAATAGCGGGGGCAGTTTCAGGTGGAGAAGGCGGCACGAAAACTTGATTGATGTCGATTCTCAGCATTTCAACGGAGACACCGAACTGCGGCGGCAAATCCACCATGCGTATGTCTCGATGTTTGAGTAGTACCGTTTCAGCCTGTATCTGTGTGCAACGCACCCGCACCATGACAAGAGACGGAAGATTGAGGGTGTCAAGTTTTTCTATGCCTTTTTCTTGCAAAACAACAAGAAATTTCATAAGCAAATCGTTGCGTTGATCGGTACGTTCAAGCGGCCAAAGTTCTACGTCAAGAATGAAGGTGTCAGTACTTGGAAAATCTTGTTGCTTGAGTGCGGCACCCTTGCGATCCTCCGCCTTCCAATGGTCAAAATCTTGCAGAGCAAAGAGCAAGTCTTTGCGGGTTGCCATACCATTACTCGCCAAGCTGGAGAGTCGGCTTTCAAATTCCTCCAAACCCCTTCGGCTAGCGAAAGCAAGAACGATGGTCTTGTCTTCATGACTGACTAATTCAACGCCGGGAATCTGATCCAAATCGGGAAGCGTTGCGCCTTCACGAAGCTGCACCTTGAACAGAATGCGATCATCAAACCCAGGCAGCTCATCGGGTGCAGGCTGTCTGATCGTACCGAATGATTGGCGTAGCCCTTCGCCGAAAGTTCTGGGATCTTCTGGTGGTGGCAATGAAGGAAAACCACGCCTTCTATGCCGCTCTGTCAGTGGCGATTCACGATCAAACTTTAAATGTTCATAGGACACTTTTTCTCTTCCTTTCCGGAGCACGCAGTTTTACTGACGTCACCTTCGGTTTACGATATTCCCGATCAAGAGCAGCAACAAGATGGTTTTCCTCAAGAAAATCCTGTCCAGAAAGAATCATGTCTTTGATAGCACGTCGCAATACGCGCTCAATGTCGGCGTGAGACATCCCTTTGAACAGTGTGGCAGTCTTGGTATCAGCAGACGCAAAATTGTGATGAACACCAGAGAGCTTCAAGATCAATAGCTGTTTAATTTGTTCCAGCGTTGGCATTTCAAAGTAGATGACCTCATCGAAACGCCGCCATACAGCCTTGTCTAGCAAAGACTCATAATTAGTCGTTGCAATCAAAATACTTTCGCCGCAATAGCCATCCATCATTTGCAACACCGCGTTAACTGAACGTTTAAGTTCGCCGTGATCAGCACTGTCCCCCCGATCCTTAGTCAAGGCGTCAAATTCATCAAACAGCACAACAACAGGTTTCGCGGCAATGTAGTCAAAAACCTTGCGCAAATTGGCTGCTGTCTCACCCAAGAAAGATGAAATGACAGAATCCAGCCTGACCAATACAAGCGGCAGAGACAGGGCATTGGCAATAACTTCAGCGGTCAGTGTTTTACCGCAACCGGGTGATCCACAAAATAGCAGTTTCTGAGCGGGTTGCATTCCATAAGACCGCAACAAATCAGCGCGATTGTGTTCTGCAAGTATCTCCTCTAAAGCAGACCGAGCTACATCAGTAAGAATAAGGTCTTTTTCTTCCCGATTCGCCAAACGAACTTCCATTAAGGGCAAATCATTGTCTTTGTTGGAGGGCAATACGCCTATGGTATGAAAGTTGCGGATACATGCCAATTTAGATTGGTTACCATGCAACAATCGTTCAAGGTCGTTGGCAAGCAGATGATGGTTTTTTTCCCGTTCTTCTCGAATGACAGACTCAGAAGCGGAACGAAAGCCAGCCTCATCTCCAGATGTGCCTGACTTTATTAGTTGTCTCAACAGTTTTCCACTCGCCATCTTGGTTTCCTATGTTTCAAACTACGGATACTAGGTTAGCTTAATTACCCGCTTAACCATAAACATCCGCTCACACTTATTGCTAAAGCCGCGCTTCACACCATCCTCTCACATTTTCCTGTTATAGAAAAATTCCCTCCAAATCAGCGGCATTGCCGCCAAACAGCCTTTTGCGCACATACGTTCATTCCAATACCCACGGTACGAAAAGCGTTCTCCCGCCATCGCAATCCCGAAAGAAAATACAGTACGGGCGGCAAAGTGCCGCCCGCGCGTGAACCAAGCGGCGAACGCCGCTCCATATTCTGTCTTTTATGGCGCGTCAATTGCGCGCGCAACCGCCTCCCCGGCGCGGAAATCCGCAAGCACGGATTCCAAATGCGCGCTTCCCATCTCATACGCGGCATTGCCCAGCGGCAAATGGCGCGGCGGATTCGGCGCGCGAACCGCCTCAAGAATGGCGCGCGCCGCGCGCCGCGGATCGCCGGGCTGATCTCCGGCACGCGCGCGCATCTGCTCGCGCCGGACGTCGGCGGTCACTGCCGCGTACTCTTCAATGCGCGCCGTAGTTTCGTTTTCCGAACGCTTGGCCCAATCCGTACGCAACCCGCTTGGCTCAACCGCGATAACCTTGACGCCCAAATGCGCGACTTCCCGCGCCAGCGCGCCGGACAACCCTTCAACCGCGTGCTTCGTCGCGGCGTAATAGCCCATCCCCGGCCCCGGCCATATCCCCGCCAGCGAGGAAAGATTCACGATAACGCCGTCGCGCCGCGCGCGCATTCCCGGCAGCACCGCCCGCGTCATGCGGCAAAGCCCGAACACATTGATCTCAAACATCCGGCGCGCCTCGGCTTCTTCGCCCTCTTCAATAGCGGCAAAATAGCCAATCCCCGCGTTGTTAACCAGCACGTCAATGCGTCCGAAGCGTTTTTCCGCCTCGCCAACCGCCGCGCGAACCTGCGCCAAATCGGTCACGTCAAGCTCCAAGACCAGCGCCTGTTCAAAAGCGGCGAAATCTTTGACCGCATCCAAACCGCGCGCCGTCACAACCACCCGGTAACCGCATTCCAGCGCGCATCGCGCCAACTCCCGCCCCAGCCCCGTAGAACAGCCAGTAATCAACCACACCGGGGCCATATCACTGCCATGATGAACTTCCGTCATTGCAATGTCCTTCTTTGCTGCATGAAACAAGGTTTTATTGTATCGCGCAGACCAGAAAAATGTAACCCTAACCAGGCAGCAAAACGTTCCCTTCTCCTTATGGGCGAAAGCGTTTGCCGCGCTAGACGCTCCGACGCGCGATCCAAGGGAATCAGGCTCAGCAGAGCGCGCGCTCTGCTCATTCCCACATAGTGCAAGGAACGCAAATCTTCACTGGAACCCGGCGCGGGCAGTTCCATGAGAACGATAACCTCGCTCTCCAGTCCCTTGAAATCCTGAATTTTGGCGAATCCGACGCCTTGTCTATCTGAATGGAGCGGTGACGCGCCATCCATGACCGAAATCAATTTTCGCCAATTAGAAGACACAGACGAAGCCCAGGACTCCGCAAAAGGAAAAGGCGAAAGTATGACAATGTCGCCGAGGTTGAAGCCTTCTTTTTCGGTAAGCGCTTCCAGCTCCCGTTCAAGAGCCTGTACCGCCGCCGCCCGACCATCCACAACCACTTCACGGACGGCGGGGTCATCCCCTACGCCCGAATGCCCCATATCCGCGCAAAGAGCGTCCTGAATTCTTTTTAGAATCGGCAGGGAATTTCGGCAATTCGTTCTTAGAGGTATTTTTGTCGGCGTAAAACCGCTCAAATACTCGTCAGCCTCAGGCGTGTACCTCCCGCATAAACCCGACTGATTGTTAACATCGTGGAAAAAACACCAGCGTCCGGCAGGAAGCCCGCCATGCAAACACATGGCCACTCTGGAAAGGCTTTCCATATTCAGAATATCCTGCCCTTCATCAACAATCAGCGCGTCAAATTTGCTGACGCCAGACCTTTTCGCGGCAAGACGCATCGAATCCGAAAGGCAAACCGTCAGACCGGTCAGGGCATGGCGTCCCAAAAAATTTTTCAGCCAGGGCGACACGCATTCCGGCGGCAGTCCAGCGCTTCGCCAACTCAAGCGCCAGCATCGTTTTTCCCGTCCCCGCGCCGCCAAAACAAAGAACGCGCTCGTTAGCCTCGGCGGCGTCAATCAGCCGCAGCTGATCTTCCGTCAACCGGGCGATCCGGGATTCCACCGCGTCGGCAGTCACGCACAACGGAACGACAGCCTCAAAATCCGGGCGCAGACACTGCCGCAACCATTCCAGTTGTTCAGAAGACGCAACTGGTTTGTAAACATCCTTCTCGCGCCAATGCCTGATGAGCCGGAGTAACCACTTCTCAAACTGTCTGAATTTTTTGGCGTCCGCCAAAACAACAGAGTCCCATTCCGCGCTTTCGGGTAAGCACTCCACGTCCGGCATAACAACGCCGTAGCCTAAAACAAACGCTTGATCAAGGCGGTCGGGAAGCCTTTTCCGTAGACCATGGAGCGCGCTTTCGGCCTGCTTGAAAGGAGACTCTTTTAAACGCGCCGTTTCCCCGTAGCGGTTTTTCGTTTCCCAAACGCCATCGTGGCATGAAACGCCACCGCCTTTCACTTCCAGAATAAACAGCCCCTCAGGCCCGCAAAGGACAAAATCAATCTCGCCGAAGCGTTTGTATTCGTGCCAGGGCAGATTTAACGAATGTATGGCAAACCAGTCCGTCTGGTCTGTCCCGGAAAACGCGGCGCGCAGCTGGTCAAACACGCGCTTTTCCGCGCGGCTATCCGTGCGTAGCGGCTCTGCCGGGATCATCCGCATGGCTCACCCATCCTCCTCCTGGCCTCGGACTCCAAATTCGCAGGAATTGGCGGCCATTGCGCAAGATGTTGCAAAAAGATTTCACGCTGAATTCTTGTCGTTAAACACGCCTCCCCGGAAAAAATGAATTTTCCATTTCCCCGCTTTGGCTCTCCTAGAGAAGAGCCGTCGGCGGAAACGACAATCGTCTCGACACAGTCCCGCCACTTGCTATCCCGCGCGATTTTGAGGGCAGCGTCCATCAGCCATCTGTTCCACTTCGCGGAGGGTATCGGGGCTGAAGTTGTCGCCCAGCAGGTGGTTAATAAGCTGGCGGCGTTTCTTTGCCTCAATCCACAGCGCGCGGAAATCATCCAGGTTGCGCGCCTCAGCCAGTACGCGGGCGATGACTTCGCGCCGGTATTCGTCCACCGGAATCGGCGTGGGCTTGCCGTCGCGGTTGGCGAGAATGAAGCGGCCTTGCGCGCTGATGATGACCGGCTGACCGCCGATAACAGGCGCTGCGGGAGCTTCGCCTTCGCCGCCGGGACGCGGCGGGCCGGAGATGAACTCCGCGCCAAACAAATCGCTGACGCCGGTGTAGTCGTACAGCCAGAATTTGTACTTCTGCGTTTCTTCATGGATGCGCGTGCCGCGACCGAGCATCTGGTAGAACTTGATGGCCGATTGCAGGTAGCGGAAGAACACCACGGCGTTTAGACGTTCGATGTCCACGCCCGCTTCCAGCAAATCAACGGTGCAGGCAATGAAGGCGCGCTCGCCGCTGCCGCGCATGATTTCGATTTTTCCCGCGCCGCCGCTGGCCGTGCATTTGAAGGCGTAGTCGTCCTTGCGAGGTTTGCCGTTCTGCTTGCACCACGCGGCGTAGAGATTGTTCATCTGCATCGCCACGCGGTCGGCGTGCAGGTCGCGGGTGCAAAAGACGATAACTTTCTGTTCCGGCCCGCCGTTGCCGCACAGCAACTTGAAGAGGTCTTCGCACATCTTGGGCGTGCGCAAGTCAATGAACAGTTCGTCGTCGAAGTCCTTACCGGTGTATTCGTTCTTGGTGAGGTCTTCTTCGGCCAGCGGCTTGCCGGTTTTGACGTCTTTTACGCCCGCTTTCAGGACTTCCTCGCGGGTGAAGATGCGCGCATCAATGTCAGCCTTGCGTTTGACGATTTCGCAGGCGGCCAGATAGCCGTCTTCCTGCGCCTGTGCTAGCGAATATTCGTACACGGGTTCGCCGAAGTATTGGACGTTGTGCGCGGTGATGGCGTCGTCCTCGGCGATGGCCGCCGCAACTTCCTTGGATTTCTTTTCGTTCTTTGGCGGCTTTAGCCTGCGCGGCGTGGCGGTGAGGCCAATGTGAATGGCATTGGGGTTGCGGGTAAGGACCTGCGACCACTTTCCCCACGCCGAACGGTGGCACTCGTCAATGATGATGACGCTGAAGGCGTTCTCGCCGTAGTAATCCGTGAGGAAACTGCCGTCGCCATTCTCGTCTATGCCCAGCGTCTGGTAGGTAGCGATGTGAATGCGCGCATTGGCGGCGGCGTTTCGGCCGCGCTCCGTTTGAACGATGCGCGCGTTGTCGCCGAAGGCCGCTTTTAGCTTGGTGTAAGCCTGTTCGCGCAGCTCGTCGCGATCGCACAGGAACAGGGCGGGTTTCGGCAGCAGGCCCGCCTGCGCCATGCGCCACAGCAGGTTGGCGGCGATGATGGTTTTGCCCGCGCCGGTGGCAAGCGTAAGCAGTACGCGAGGCGCGTTGCCCGCCTGCCGGATGAGCTCGCGTTTGGCGAGGCCATCCAGCACCTTCTGGCGCGCGCCGCCGTTGAGGTGGGGCGGGAACCATTCTATCCGGCCTTCGGCGTGGTCAATGGCATGGGCAAGGATGGCGTGCTGGGTCGTGGTCAGGGGAATGCTGCTCATGGCGTACTCCTTCAGGGAGGGTGATTGGGAGCACGATGAACGCGCTTCCGGCTCCGGAAGCCAAGCAATTCTCGACGTTCCGGTCGTCACCATCAAGTCTCGGTGCATATGTGCCACAGTGATAATATGATGGCCGTCGTCAATGTCATCCCGGATCGTTCAAGATGAAACGATGCATCGTGGGTATCCGCCGCCCAGAAGATCGAAGCCGCCCCACTGCTGCCGGACGTGGCCAGCCGTCGGTCTGGTTCCCATCGATGGCAACGAAGGCGGCAATGCTGTCCGAGGACAATTTGGCATTGCTGCGTCTCATTCACGCCAAAAGGCCAAAGTCG
>JAIRPW010000004.1 GCA_031256795.1 Zoogloeaceae bacterium
CCTTGTGCGAAGCATCCAGCGATTCGCCTTCAATCCCCGTCAACTTCAAAAAAATGTCCTGCGCCATGATTCACTCCCTGTGTGTAAAAAACATCGTGACAAGGCGGATTACTCCGCCGCTCCCGTTTGTTTGACGGATGGCAACCTCGCCACCAGACGCAAACTGACGGTCAACCCTTCCAGCTGGAAGTGTGGCCGCAAATAAAAACGTGCATGGTAATAGCCAGGATTCCCTTCCGCCTCATCCACTTCCACTTCAGCCGCCGCTAACGGACGTTTGGCCTTCGTTTCTTCTGACGAATTCGCCGGGTCGGCATCCACGTAGTGCATAATCCACTCATTCAACCAGCGTTGCACATCCTCCCGTTCCTTAAATGAACCCAGCTTGTCTCGCACAATGCACTTCAGATAATGCGCGAAACGAGAGCTGGCAAACAAATAAGGCAAGCGCGCGGAAAGATTGGCATTCGCCGTCGCATCCGGATCGTAGTATTCCGCCGATTTCTGCAATGATTGTGCGCCAATAAATGTGGCGTTGTCCGTGTTTTTCCTGTGAATCAGCGGCATAAAGCCAGCCTTCGCAAGCTCCGCTTCTCGCCGGTCAGAAATAGCGATTTCTGTCGGACATTTCATGTCAAAACCGCCGTCATCTGTAGGAAACATGTGACACGGCAAATTTTCCACCGTCCCTCCGCTCTCCACGCCGCGAATCATGGTGCACCAGCCATAAAGCTTGAAACTGCGGTTGATGTTTACTGCCATCGCGTAAGCCGCGTTACACCAGACGTATTTCAAATGATCCGCTCCGTCCGTTTCTTCCTCAAAATCAAATTCATCCACCGGATTAGTCTTAACGCCATAAGGAAGTCTCCCCAGAAAACGCGGCATCGCCAAACCAACATAGCGAGAATCCTCCGCTTCCCGCAGCGAATTCCAGGCGGCATGTTCCAAATTGGTCGTAATTTTGGTCAAGTCACGCGGATTTGCCAGTTCCTGCCAGGATGTCATCGCCAAACAATTCGGGGCGGCGCCAGAGATAAACGGGGCATGCGCCGCCGCCGCCACTTTCGCCATTCCACCCAAAATTTCCACATCTGGCGGAGTATGATCAAAATAGTAGTCCGCCACGATACAGCCATAAGGCTCTCCCCCCAATTGACCGTATTCTTCTTCATATACCCGCTTGAACAACGGACTTTGATCCCATGCAATTCCCTTAAAACGGCGCAGCATCCGCCGAACCTCGTCCTTGGAAATATCCATGAATCGAATTTTCAGTTTCTCATCCGTTTCCGTATTGAACACCAAATGACTCAATCCCCGCCAGGCCGCTTCCAGCTGCTGGAACTCCGGCTTGTGCAAAATCAGGTTGACCTGCTCGGAAAGTTTACGATCAATTTCCGCGATAACCGCCTCAATCGCAGTATAGGCGTCGTCACTGATCGTCGTAGCATTGATAAGCGCCTGTTCGGCAAGTGTGCGAACCGCGGCCTCTACCGCCACGCGCGCCTCGTCTGTCTTCGGCTTAAATTCCTTATCCAGCAAAGCGGAAAATTCATCCGGACTGGAAAACTGTAACTCACGCGCGTCAGCCATTGCTTGCTTTTGTTCTCTCATGGTTTTCTGTCTCCTTTATCAAGACGCCGCCGACTCCATCGGCTCGACACTCTTTTCGGGTTTGGGCGCAGAAGCCAGCGCTTTCATCAGCACCGGATCCTGCAGCAATTGATTGATCAATCCCTCCGCGCCCGATTTCCCATCCATATACGTTTGCAGATTGGCGAGCTGAGTGCGCGCATCCAACAGCTGTTTGAGCGCATCCACTTTCCGCGCCACAGCAGCGGGTGAAAAATCATCCATGCTTTCAAAAGTCAGATCGACCATCAAATGGCCTTCCCCTGTCAAAGTATTGGGAATCGAGAACGCCACGCGCGGCTTAATCGCCCTCATGCGTTCGTCAAAATTATCAATGTCAATGTCCAGAAACTTACGATCAGCCGCTGGCGGCAGCGGTTCTACAGGTTTGCCGGAAAGATCAGAAAGAACCGCCATTACAAACGGAAGCTCAATTTTCCGCTCTGATCCGTAAATCTCCACATCGTACTCAATCTGCACGCGCGGAGCGCGATTACGCCCAATGAACTTCTGGGCATTGCCGGAACTCTTGTTGCCTGAGGCCATGTCCCTTCTCCAAGTAATTACTAAAATAAAACGAAAAAATAAAACTATGGAATAAATTACCCGCTATCATCACGATACTCTCTCCGATAAGTCAGTTTGTCATTTTCAAGACCAATGAAAATTCTACAAATAATCTTTTTTTCCGATAATGCCGCAAGGCAGAACATGGAAAGCTGCGGAAGAATTTGTTGCTCAATAAAACGCACCAACAAACGCGCGCCCGTCTCATGAGCGCCGCATTGCGCAACGATGTGATCGATGACCTCGCTATTAATCTCAAGCACAATTCCGTGTTGGACGCGCATCCGCTCAACTATCTTGTTCAGATGTAAATGAACAATCCGGTTCAGCGCATCAGCAGCCAAAGAAAGATAGGGCACAATGGCAAGCCTTCCCAAAAAAGCGGCTGGAAAAAACTTGCGTAACTCAGTTTCCAAAGTTTGTAGCAACTCATCCTGATCGGACGCAAATTTTGAATTGCCACAAAAACTACAAATCAGATCCGCGCCCACGTTTGACGTCAGTAAAATGACTGTGTTCTTGAAGTCGATGTAACGCCCTTCTCCGTCCTCCATCCACCCTTTGTCAAATACCTGGTAGAAAATTTCGTAAACGCCGCTGTGCGCCTTTTCAATTTCATCCAGCAAAATAACTGCATAAGGCCGTCTCCGCACGGCCTCGGTCAATACGCCGCCTTCCCCATAACCAACATAGCCCGGCGGCGCCCCTTTTAAGGTTGAAACTGTGTGCGCCTCCTGAAACTCATTCATATTGACCGTAATCAGATTCTGCTCGCCACCGTACAAAACATCTGCCAGTGCCAGCGCCGTCTCCGTTTTACCGATTCCAGAAGGGCCCGCCAGCATAAAAACGCCTATTGGCTTATCAGGATCAACAAGAGACGCGCGCGACATCTGAATCCGTTCGGAAATTCGCCGCAAGGCATAATCCTGTCCGATAACGCGCCGCCCCAGCAAATGGGGAAGCCTCAACACGGTGGAAACTTCATCCTGTACCATGCGCCCGACCGGAATCCCCGTCCAGTCGGAAACAATGGCGGCCACAACAGTTTCATCAACCTGTGGTAAAACCAGAGGCGCGTCTTTCTGCAAGGACTTAAGTTCGGCTTCCAAGGTACGCAATTCCCTGCGCAACGCCAAGACGTCAATATTCTCCTTTGTATCCGCATCCGGACCTTCTATTGCCCGATTAAGCGCGCTACGTCGCTCAATGATGCGCTTAACCTGTTCCTGTTCTTTTTCCCAGAGGATTTCTTGTTCGCTACATTCCATTTCCAGTTCTCGGATGCGGGCGATAACCGGCTCCAGTCGCGGCGCTTCTGTCTTTCCGATATTTGCTTCTCTCTCCAGCAAATCACGTTCAACGCGCGCGGCAGCTAAACGCTCGCGTAAATGTCCGATACGCGCAGGCGGTGCATGCAGCGACATGGCAACGCGAGCGCAGGCCGTATCCAAAAGGCTGATGGCCTTATCCGGCAATTGCCGCGCGGGAATAAAACGATGCGACAAGGCGACGGCAGTACGCACAGCGTCGTCCATAATCCAGACGCCATGATGTTCCGAGAAAGTCCCCGCCAAGCCGCGAACCATATCAACCGCAGCATCCTCTCCGGGCTCCTGGACCTGCAACACCTGAAAACGCCGAGTCAATGCCGGGTCTTTCTCAATATGACGCTTGTATTCGCTCCAGGTAGTCGCGCCGATCGTTCGTAAAACACCGCGCGCCAGCGCCGGCTTCAGCAAATTGGCCGCATCGCCCGTTCCCGCCTGGCCGCCCGCGCCAACCAATGTATGGACCTCGTCGATGAACAAAATAACAGGAGCAGGCGATTTGGCCGCCTCTTCCAGCACTCCCTTCAACCGAGACTCAAATTCTCCTTTCATGCTGGCGCCCGCCAGAAGCGCTCCTACGTCCAAACCCAAAAGCCGCGTATTTCGCAGGCTTGGCGGAACTTTATCGTGCGCGATCGCTAAAGCCAGTCCTTCAACGACCGCCGTTTTGCCAACCCCGGCTTCCCCAGTCAAAAGTGGATTGTTCTGCCGACGACGCAGCAGAATATCGATCATGGTACGAATTTCATGCTCACGACCGATGACAGGATCAATCTCTCCGTTGCGCGCCTTTTCTGTCAAGTCAGAACAATAAAGCGCCAACGGAGATTTTCCTGAAGCGCTTGGCAACATGGCCTGACAGCTCTCTCCCGGAATACTATCCGGAAGATCGCTGGCGGAATGCGTCGTTTCCCCACTTTCCGGAGACCCTTGAACGACGGGGGAAATCAGGTTCACAACGTCTTGCACCGGAATTTTCGCAAGTAACGGCGAAATGCCAATTAGAACACGACGCAACTCCGGGCTATCCACAAGCGCAACAACAAGCCACGCGCCGCGCACACGAAAATCTTCGGCGGACAGCGTAGCGACAAGCCAGGCGCGTTCAATCGCGGCCTCGATATGATGGGAAAAATCACTGATCGACCCCGCGCCGGCTGGCAGTACCGCCAGCGCAGCCGCAATGTCACGGTCAAGCATTGCCGCGTCGATCTCGAAATGACGAATGATTCGCCGCCAGTCACTATCGGGAAGTTGATGTATCTGATTGAGCCAATGCACCAGCTCCACATATGGATTGCCGCGTAATTTGCAAAAAGACGTCGCCGACTCAATTGTTCTAAAAAGGGTATCGTTCAACTTGCCAAAGAGAACATGCCGTGAGATGACCATAAGGATTACACTTCCGCGCATTTGTTACTTAAAGGATACCATATCATCAAATTGCAGTCACCTTTCTTGAGTTCCGCGATGGGCAAACGCGAACTGATTTTCAAACTTTCGAGGACTCGGCAGCAGGAAAGATTCCGAACTTCGACGTTTCCGGCTTTGACGCGATCCTGCTCGACTGTCCGCCGCAAATCAGCCTGATTTCCACAAACGCGAGCGCGGCGGCAGATATTGTGATCGCGCCGACGAGCATGGAAGCGTTCATCGTCAAGGGGTTATCCAAGCTGATCGTGGAACTCGACGGTAAAGCCTATACGGAACGGAAAATCAATCCAGAATTGATCATTCTGCCGACCGGGAACGGTCTATTTTCAGATGTGAGGATTTCCCGAAGTCTCTCGGTTCCTACATGCCGCTTACGCGCATCATGCCCAAAAGCGTCGGCGTACAGCAATACCGACAATTTGCGGAATTTGTCTTGGAAAAGGTCTCTGCCTTTATGGGGAAGAAGCGTAGCAATGTGTCCGCAGAACCGGAATTGTTCGGGGCAGCCACGGAATGAAATCAAGAACGGAGGAGACTGGCGCATGAAAGCTGAATCACGCAATCTACGAAGTTATTTTCAATCAGGTACTGGCGTATTTTCTGCTCCGCGCCGCCGCGATAAAAGACGCATTTCAACGCGCGCCATCGCCGCGACGTTATCCGCCCCGTTTGGGCGTAGTCAAAATCCTTCCTGCCCGCTTCCTGTTTTCCGGCGTTGATATAGGCGGTAATGTTTTCCGAGATATAGCGGTAAAACAACATGCCAAGAACGTATTGCTTGAAATTCCAGCCGTCCACGCTTCCGCGCAGGTCATTGGCGATCCCCTAAATCGCGCGGTGAAGCGCGGCGCGCTCCTGCTCTTTGCGGGAATCCATCCTGTTGTTCTCCGGGTTGGTTGTTTTTTTCCACGCTATCCTTTCACGCATACGACCTGTTTTAGGGTATGCAGCGTTTCGGTAAGGTCTTTCTGGTTTTCCATGACCGAGTCAATATCCTTGTAAGCGCCGGGAATTTCGTCGACGACGCCGCTATCTTTTCGGCAGATGATCCCGTCGGTTTGCTGCGCGAGGTCCGCCGCAGTGAATTGCTTTTCCGCGGCGGTGCGGCTCATCCGGCGTCCGGCCCCATGCGCGCTGGACATAAAACTTTCTGGATTTCCCAGACCGCGCACAATATAGCTTTTGGCGCCCATGCTGCCCGGGATGATCCCAAGATCGCCCTCGCGCGCCCGAATCGCGCCCTTGCGCGTTACCCATACTTCCGCGCCGAAATGATGCTCGCGGGCTACATAGTTGTGATGACAGTTCACGACCTCGCTGGTAACCTCAAACGGCGGCAGATGACGCCGGAGCGCGGCCAGCGTCAGATCAAGCATGCACTGCCGGTTTTGCAGCGCGTACCCCTGCGCCCAGAGCGCCGCCTCAACATAGTCATCAAAATGTTCGGCCTCTTCAGGGAAATACGCGAGATCGCGGTCCGGCAGCTGAATCATCCAGCGTTCCATGTCTTTACGGGCCAGCTGAATAAAATATTCAGCCATCGCGTTGCCGATTCCCCGGCTTCCCGAATGCAGCATAACCCACACTTGATCGGCCTCGTCCAGGCAAACCTCAATGAAATGATTGCCGCCGCCGAGAGTTCCGAGCTGCTTGACCCATTTTGTTGTGCCGCAAATGGTTTTTTCCAGATCAGGATGTTTTTCCAGAATCCGGCTAAGACCCGCCGCGAACGGCTGCGCCTGTTCTTCAAACGCCCTTCGGTTGTTGTGTATTCCCCGACCAACGGGAACGTCCCGGCTGATCTGGCCGAATACGGTTCTCAAGGATTTTTCCTCCAGATCATTCGCGGTAATTGACAGCCGACAGGCCACCATGCCGCAGCCAATATCAACGCCGACTGCGGCGGGAATGATGGCTTTGTGGGTCGCGATGACGGAGCCGATGGTCGCGCCAATGCCAAGATGCACATCCGGCATGGCGGCAACGTGGTGATGTACAAAGGGCAGGTTGGCGATATTCATCAGCTGCCGCCTGGAATTTTCGTCGACATCGTCTGTCCAGATTTTGACCGGAACTCGCTGGGCGCTCAGAACTTGCTGGATTGGCATGATTTCCCCCCTGATTTCGCGCCTTATAGAACGCGCGCATTATATCTTTGCCTGCCGCGCGCCCCCTGAATGGCGCGAGCCCGACAGCGGAGCGCGGCGTTACTGTTTGGCTTGCGGCTGCTGATATTCCCGTTCATTGGGCAAATCCTCCCGCAGCAGCGAGAGCGCCGCGCCGAGGCAGTTGCCTTTTTCTTCCCGTTCATACTGGCGTCCGGCGTCCTCGCGCACCGGATAATAATTGTCGCCCCGGCCAACTCCGCGCAAATTTTCCAGAGAGCTGATCTGCCGGTTATGCCGGAAATATTCCGCTTCCTGCATTCATGGTCGCCCGCATAGTGTGCTGAATCCGCAAAAGAAAACGCCCAACCGAGAACGGTTGGGCGGATGTTTGGTGGTGAATTTTAACAGCAAATGGAACCGGATATCTCCACCCATGCCGAGACGTCCCCATAGCGGCGGGTATCGGCGGAATGGGCAGGGGCATATGTAAAACCCGCTCACGCTCTCGTTGCGCTGAAACTGCATAAGGCCATGCCGAGGACTTGGCTTCGCGGTCGATGCTACGCCTGAATGCGTTGCCTTCAACCACAGACGGAGTCAACCATGCAGAAGATGATGATGAACAAAAATGAGCTGGCCACGCGCTGGAACATCAGTCCCAAGACCCTTCAACGCTGGCGCAGCGAGGGACGCGGGCCTCGGTTCATGAAGATGTCCAAGCGCGTCGTGTACCCCATCGACGAAGTCTTCGACTTCGAATCCAAGGCCCTCCGGGCATCGACTTGGGAGCAAGCATCCGACGTCGTCCTTCCGAGCGGCTCGACGTTGATGGACCCGCGCGAGATTTCGTATGTGACCGGGCTGCCCCTCTATATCTTCACACAGAAGCGGATGCGCGAGGCGTTGGGCATCCCGCATCGTCGAGTCCAGAAACTCGTCCGGTTCGACCGCGACGAGGTCATGGCGTGGGCCAAGCGATGGGTGCAAGACGCCCAAGATCAGGGCATCGATGTGAAAGTCGACCCCGCGAGCCAGAGCAGATCGCTGCTGCACGCCTTGGCATCGTTGCCCGCCTGACCGCAGCATCCACGCCGATCTCACTTCGGGCCGGATGGGTGGTCGCCGACGCACCGCTGGGTGCAGCCCGACACCGGGGAATGGGTGTAAATGGGTGTTGAAATGGCGCAGGCCAGCCGCCACGTAGCCGGTCAGCCATGTTCCGTTTCATCGGCAAATCATAGCATTGGACGAAGAAACGGAACGGCTGCCTCGCCCTTCGATGGCCTGCGGTTCGATCCTCAAACGCGGAATCGAACGGGCGCGCTGGCCTGACATCAGGTCGCATTCCAGCCCGCGCCTGCCCGCCACTGCTGGTCGAAGCCGTTGCCCGCCGCAAGCGCAGCCAGCACTGGCAACAGGAATTCACGCAACGTCTCGATCACCGTGGTCAACGGCATCGGTTCCAAGGAGTTCTTGCGCAGGAACGCCTGCCACTGCTTGGTCTTCTGCTCGTCCAGCCCGTACTCGTCGGTCAGGCTCAACGGCGCGCCGGACGGGATGGCCGTGCCCCGCCGCTCGAACGTGGCGCGAATCGCCTGCGCCAGCACCGCGCCATCGAAGTCGGAATGGCGGGCCAGAACCCACAGATCGAAGTAATCCTTCATCCGGCTGTTGAGGATGCCGAGCTTCACCATCGCTTCCAGCTTTTCGGCGACCACGGTGTAGCGGGGATAGACCCGCAGTTTCGGCTGCGGCATGCCATCGAGGATGACCGGGTACTGCACGTTCTCCGGCGCGGGCGTGACGGCGTCGCCGAAGCCGATGTCGATCTGCACCGGGCAGCACGCACCGTCGAGCAGGCCGATCATCGTCACACGGACGCCCGCGTAGTTCGCTTCCTTGCGGATTTCGGCGGCTTTTACGCAGTCAGCCTGAAACACGATGCCGTCGTCGCTGACGATCTGACTGATCTCGCGGAACAGGTTTTCCAGATGCGGGATTTCGGTGGAGCCGAAGCCCAGCAGGTCGGCGTCGTGCGTCGGGCGATGCGGCAGGTCGAACCAGAGGTCGAACAGCAACGCGCCTTTCAGCAGGAACTGCCCGCGCTCCTCAGAGACGCTCAGGCGATACAGCATCCGCTCCAGCGCGTAGCGGGTCAGCAGCAGGGTGAAGTCGAGTTTTTCGGCGCGTGCCTTGTTGAGCAGCCGGGCGCGAACCGACGCGGCGACGTTGCGTCTGCCCTTGTCGGGTTCGGTCATGCCAGGCTCTCCAGATAAGGACGCATCACGTTGGCGACGCGGTCGATCTTGGCGTAATGCCAGATTTCGTCGCTGGTCATGCGTTTGCCGTTCCACGCATCGCGCAGCGCCTCCAGCGCCACATCGAGGCCGATCTTGTTGCGGTACTTGAAGCAGTCGGCCACGGTCTTGGCGATGCCCGTGACGCGGACGGTGATGCCGTCCACGACGTGATCCTCGACGCCTTCGGTCAGCGCCGCGCCGGAGAAGCGCACGAGGCGCAGCGGCGGGTAGTCCAGCTTCGGCGTGGCGGCTTTGTTGTCGATGGCCAGCCAGACCTCGAACGGGGCCTGCGTCGTCAGGTCATGGAAGCGCAGCGCCGACAGCAGGCACACCACGCCCTTGGGGACGCGGCGGGCGATCTCGGCCAGCGTGCCGTGTGTCGACACCGGACGCGCCGTGAGGCCGTACAGGCCGCGCCCGACGCGCTCCAGTTGCCCGCGCCGCACCGCCCGCGTCAGGGCCACCCGTGGGATGCCCAACGGGGCCAGATCGTGCGGGCGCAGCAGTCCTTGCGCGCGCACCAGTTCTAGCAGCTTGTCGGCGGTTGTGTCCATGATCCGGCATATTGTTCCATAACATCGGTAAATGTCAATAACAACCGATGGATAGGAACAAGAGCCGCTGGGCGCATACCCCGAACGAGGAGAACTCCCCATTGGCGAGTCACAACCGAACCTAGAGTTGTTCCGTAGTTGTTCAATACTCACTTGGCGAGCGTTTCTACCATCTATACGATCTAATCTGGAACAACCGATGAACAACAGAGGAGTATTATGGAAAAGCGTCATGAGGCAGGTCTTAGCCGGTCGCAAGGCCGAAACGCATGGGCTGTGATTTTTCGTCATCCGGTTCGGATTGACAGCAATACAGGCAAACCGGGCCTGCGGGTTCGTCAGGGGCTGGGAACTTCTGATGAGGCAGAAGCCAATCTCACGCACTTTGACGAAGTCAAGGGCGATAATTTGCCCAATGCTTCGGCAAAGGAACAGCATGTATTGGCCTCGGTCAAAAATGTGCTGGCTTCTATAGGCGAGGAACTCGGCCCGTTTGCGGAGTGGGCATTTCGAGATCGCTTGGAAAAGGCTCGATTTTTTTGTGGGCGGAATTGACGAGCATCTTGATCCCGCAAAAAAAGCACACAAGAGAACTATAGAGCAATTGCAAAAATTGCTGACTGCGGTTGACGCTATTGTTGAAAAGCCGGAGCCAGTTCCTGCGAAACCTGTATATGACCGCATGAATCTCGTTCTGGCTGTAAAGAACGCGGCTGAGAGTTTCCATGATGCATGGATGCCGCGTTTGGGCCTAGCTTACAAGCCAGGAGTTGGAAAGGAGCATTGGACGAGAATCAAGGCGCTGACGCGGCGTTTCAGCACACCGGGCTGGGGAGACGAATACGACAACCTCAAACCAGTCGCCGATCTGCGTAAGCAGTTTCAAGACCGACTTTATGTGCTGCTACAAAACCCGTTTCGGTGGGAACCGCCTGTTGAGTCTGCTGACGAACATAAGCAGCAGGTTTTCGACGGCTTGGCAAATGCGCTATCTGTCGAGGTGCTTGAGTTGGCTTCAAGGCGTGTCCGAGCCGAACGGATGGCTGATTGGCAAGATGCGTTCAATCAGTCAGGACGCGGTTCGCTACGACCGTGCAGACATCATTGGGCGGCGCATCTATGACCGCGCAGCGCCGATTCCTGATGTGACGCCGTCACTGGACAAAAACTCTTTCTTGCATGAGGTAGCGGCAGTTATGGATGGCGTTTGTGGAGAGGTTGGGGCTAAGCTCGAATAACATTTTCGATTTTTCGGAGTATTTGCAATGAGCGGGAAAAACTAGTGGGGTGTGCGGGGAGAAGGCAACGATCGCCTCACTTCCATCCATGACACGCAGCAGCAGGCGATCGACCGTGCGCGGGACATCGCCATCAACCAGCAGAGCGAGATGCTCATCCAAGGGCGGAACGGCCAGATCCGCGAGCGCAACAGCTACGGTGACGATCCGTTCCCGCCCAAGGGCTGACATGGATGCTGGTCTCGCGGGAGTGCCGTTGTGCTTTGCTCGTGCAAACCCACGAGGCAACTATTCCTATCGGCACACGTACAAATCGTTGACGAACAACGCCGTCTGCGTGTGCCACGGCGAAGAAGTTGGCGCAGGTTTCGAGAGAAGATAGGGCGGAACAGGGGCGAACCGGATGGGCCACGCCGCCTCTACCCGGAACGGCTGGCACACGCAGAACGGCGCGGAAGCCCGCGTGGCGCGCGGAAGCCGCAAAAGAAAACGCCCAACCGAGAACGGTTGGGCGGATGTTTGGTGGCCAGTCGCGGAATCGAACCACGGACACGCGGATTTTCAGTCCGCTGCTCTACCAACTGAGCTAACTGGCCGGGAAAACCTATGAAAGGGGCGCATTGTAGGCAGTCATCACGGAAAAGTCAAAAATCCGCGCGGATTTCAGGAATATTTTTTACGCGCAGCAAAAAATACCGGGCAGGGAAATCGTCTTTAGGGAAGGAGTAAAATGCGCGCTCTTTTTCAGGACAGGTTGCGCGCGATGAGTTTCCGTCTCATTTTCGGGTTTCATGCCGTATTGGCCAAATTGCGTCATGATCCAGACGCGGTAAAGGAAATTCTTCTGGATCAGGCGCGCTTTGCGCGGAAAGAAAAGCGAGTGACGGATATTCTGGCCTATGCGGAACTATCCGGGATCAAGACCACGCCGCTGGACGGGCGTCGGCTGGACGCGATGCTGCCCGAGGCGCGGCATCAGGGAGTCGTCGCGCGCGTGGACGGCGCGCGACGTGCGTTTCATCTTGCCGACGTATTGGACGCGCTGGACGTCCCGCCTCTGCTGCTCGTACTGGATGGCGTGACGGATCCGCGCAACCTGGGCGCCTGCCTTCGAGTCGCGGACGGCGCGGGCGCGCATGCCGTGATCGCGCCCAAGGACCGCTCGGCGGGCCTTACCGAAACAGCGGTTAAGGCAGCCAGCGGCGCGGCGGAAAGCGTTCCTTATATCCTGGTCACGAATCTTTCCCGCGCTTTGCGCGAGTTGCGCGAGCGGGAAATTACCGTGCTGGGCGCGGCGGGAGACGCGCCGCAAAGTCTGTACGAGGCGGAATTTTCCGGGGCGACTGCCTGGGTGCTGGGCGCGGAAGATCACGGTTTGCGGCGCATGAGCCGCGAAAATTGCGATCAGTTGGTGCGCATTCCCATGCGCGGCGCGGTGGAAAGCCTCAATGTGTCGGTTGCGGCGGGGCTTTGCCTTTTTGAGGCGCGCCGCCGTTACCCTTGAGATTCGCTGAGAATCCGCGCCGCCTAAAAATGGCTGTCGCTAATTTTTGCGGATTTCCTTAAAATACGTATGCTGTTTCATTATTTTTTCAGGCGTGCACTGTTGTTTTTGCCAAGAGGAGATCATCGTGACAGGCGTTGATATGCGCAAAATTTACAAATTCTATCCGATTGAGCCGGCGCCTTCCCCGGATGATTTGCCTACTGGCGGGGATATTTACTATGAGTGCAAGGATTGCGGGCAAATCGTGCTTTCCGTGCCGCGCATCAAAAGCGCTTGCGAGTGCGGCAATCTGGCGGGACAGGGGGGAAAACTGACGGTCAAAGACCCCGTCAAGGTTACGGTAGTGCGCGGCAAGCTGAAATAAGACAGCGGCGCGGGCGGCAAGAACGTCCGCAATTCCACGGGTTGCGGAAGCGCAAGCGGGAAAATTGTCTTTCAGCGTCTTTCCGCGCGGCGTTGTTTCAGCGCGGGACGCTGTCCGATTTTGACCTTGACCAGTTCAATCTTTTTGCCGCGTCTCATGCGGAACGAAGCGTCTTCTCCGGGGCGAATGCCGGCGATGGCGTCCAGCATTTGCCGCGTGTCCTGAATGGCGCGGTCGTTGACCGCGAGCAGGATGTCTCCTGGCCGGATGCCCGCCGCGTGTGCCGGACTGCCGCGCACAACCCCCGCGATGAGCGCGCCCGCCGTATCGGCAAGACCAAAGGATTCCGCCAGTTCCGGGGTGATTTCCTGGGCTTCTACGCCAACCCATCCGCGCGTGACCGCGCCATGTTGAATGATTTCCTCCATGATGCTGCGCGCGGAAGATACCGGAATGGCAAAGCCAATGCCCAACGATCCGCCGGAACGCGAATAAATGGCGGTGTTGATGCCGATCAGGTTTCCGGAGGCGTCAACCAGAGCGCCGCCGGAGTTGCCGGGATTGATCGCGGCGTCTGTCTGGATAAAATTCTCGAACGTGTTGATGCCCAGCCGGGTGCGTCCCAGCGCGGAGACAATTCCCATGGTCACGGTTTGCCCTACGCCAAAAGGATTGCCGATGGCCAGCACCACATCGCCGACGCTGACTTCCTCCATGCGGCCGAACGTTATCACGGGCAGTTTGTCTTCATGAATTTGCAGTACCGCCAGATCGGATTCCGGGTCGGAGCCGACGACTTTCGCGGCCACTTTGCGCCCGTCGGACAGGGCGACCTCAATCTGATCCGCCGCTTCAATGACATGAAAATTGGTCAGAATATAGCCATTGGGGCTGACGATGACGCCGGAGCCGAGGCCCGATTCCTGCCGCGGGGCGTCCTCAAAGTTGTCGCCGAAAAAACGGCGGAAAAACGGATCGTCCAGGAGCGGATGCCGCTCAACGCTTAATTCCTGGCTGGTAAAGATATGCACGACGGCGGGCAGGGCTTTTTTTGCCGCGGCGCGGAATCCAGAGGCGGGCGTGTCCGCGGACTTCGTGTCGTCTGCCTTGGCGGGATGTTCCGCAGCCTCGCGCAAGGAAACAACCGACGTCTCTGTTGGCGTCTGGCGCAGCCATTCCGGTTTGAATGTCGTCAGCACGAAGAGGACAGCCAGAGCGACGGTCGTAGTTTGTGCGAAAATCAGCCATAGTTTACGCATGGGGGGACTCATGGATAGAAATGAACTGGCGCGTCTTCTGGACACTGTGTTGGAAAGCGCGAAATTTGAAGATTATTCCCCAAACGGCTTGCAAGTGGAAGGGCAAAAAGACGTGCGGCGCGTTTTGACGGGCGTGACCGCGAGTCAGGCGCTGATTGACGAGGCGATTCGGATTGGCGCGGATACTCTTGTTGTGCATCACGGTTTATTCTGGCGCGGCGAGAGTTCGCGCGTGACAGGGTATCGAAAGGAGCGTCTGGCCGCGCTTCTGCGGCATGAGGTCAATCTTTTTGCCTATCATTTGCCGCTGGACGCGCATTCTTTTCTGGGCAATAACGCGGGATGGGCGGCGGCGATGGGCTGGCGGGCGCTGGGGCGCTTCGGGCGGCAGTCGTTGGGGTTTTACGGCGAACAGGAGACGCCCTGCACGCTTGCGGAACTGGCCGCGCGGCTTGCGAAAACGTTGCGGCAGACGCCGCTCGTCATCGCGCCGAAAGAAGAGACCATGATGATCCGGCGTCTTGCCTGGTGTTCGGGCGGGGCGCAGGGGCTTTTGGAAGAGGCTCTGCCGCTGGGTGTGGACGCCTATCTTTCCGGGGAGATTTCCGAGCAGACGACGCATATCGCGAAAGAGAGCGGCGTCGCCTATTTTGCCTGCGGACATCACGCGACCGAGCGCTTTGGCGCGCAAAATCTCGCGCTCTGGCTTGCGCGTGAAACCGGGCTGAAGGCTTCTTTTGCGGATTTTCCGAATCCGGCCTGATTTTTCACGCCAGATTTTTTGCCGCACACGGTAAATTTAAAGCCATGCAAGAGAAAAAAATTGTGCTTCACATGTTGGCCAATCCTCGCTACGCGCGCTGGGCGCGTGATCGCTATTGGTATCGGCGGCGTTTGGCGGCGCTGACGCTGTTGTTTTTTGCGCTATTGCTCTTTTTGCCCGCCTTTGCCGGGGAATGGCTTGACGCGCTTTCTCCGGATGGCATGACGGTCTATACGCTCTTTGTTTTTGGCGGCATTCTGGCGCTTTTGGGGATGTTGCATGAATTTGGACGACGGGCGCGGCGGGTGTCGGACCGGCGTCTGAAAGAAATTATTCGGGAGGCTATTGATGCGCAACGGTAATTTTCGCGCGCGCGCCGTGTGGCCGCAGTGCGCGTTTTTGGCTTTGTGCGTCCCGGATGCGGCGCTGGCGTCCGCGCGCGGTTTTTCGGCTGCGGGCGGATTGTCGGCGATTGTCGCGTTTTTTGTGCTTTTTTGCTTTGCCCTTTTGACCGCGCGCTGGGCGGCGGAAAAAAGCAGGGAAGATATTCGCTGCCACCCGGAACTGCGCACCATCAATGGCTTTCAGAATGGTTTTGCTCTGGCCGGCAGTTATATTTCCGTGGCCGCGCTTTTGGGCATTCCGGCGCTGATGACAGACAGAAGCCATTTGGCGGCGGTATTTCTCTTGGGTTTTTTTGTTGGCTGGCCGTTGCTGTCGTTACTTTTTGCCGAGCGTCTGCGCAATTTGGGCGGCTATACCTTTGCGGATTTTATTGCCCGTCGTTTTCCGGGCGCGGATTCCTTGCGCGCTTTTCTCGCGTTGGCTTCGCTGGCCGTCATTCTGCCTTTTCTGGCGGCGCAGCTGTTGTGCGCGGGGCAGATTCTTTGTCTGCTTTTCGATTTGGAATACTGGCTGGCGGTTGTCGTCGCCGCCGTCCTGCTGCTGATGTACAGCGGTATGAATGGTCAGATTGCCGCAACCTGGCTGCATATCGTGAAATTTTTTGTGCTTGCCTGCGGGCTGTTGGTTTTCGCGGGTTGTCTTTTATGGGAATTGGGTTTTGACGCGCGCGGCCTTTTCGCGCGCGCGCTGGCGCTGAAATCTTCTCTGGCGGGTGATGAGGCCCTGCTCGCGCGTGAAACGCTGCCCTGGGCGCGTGATCTGGGCGTGGACGCCGACGCGCGGATGCGCTTTTTCTTTTTTCCTATGGCGCATGACGTTTTCGCGCTGTATTCGCTGGCGCTGACGATGCTGCTGGGTTGTTTGGGTCTGCCGCATGTCCTGCCGCGTTTTTCTGCGGTTCCGAACGCGAGCGAGGCGCGTAAATCCGCGTTGTGGGCGAGTTTATGGATTGGCTTTGCCAGTATCTTGATTGGCGTGACGGGGCTGGGTCTGGCCGCGATTCATCGCGTGAACCGCTTTCTGGATAGCGCGCCGATTTTAGAGGAGGGCGGCAATCTCGCGGCGCTATATATGGTGCGCGCGCTGGGCAGCGATATTTTTATGGGCGCGTTTGCCGCGGTGCTGCTTTTCAGCCTTACGGCGGTTTCTGTGGGTTTGTCGCACAGCGCGTCCGCCGCGATTGCGCACGACGTATATGCTTTGGCGCTGCGTCATGGCCGGGGGAAGCCGGATTGGGAATCGCGTCTTATCCGCGTGACGCCGCTGTTTCTCTTTCTTTTCGCGGTCTTGCTCGCGCTTGCGCTCGCGCGCGGCAATCTTGCCCTGATTCTGGCGTTTGCTTTTTCCGTTGCCGCGTCAAGCACCGCGCCTTTATTGATGGCGTCCCTGTTCTGGCGGGGGGTGACCAGTCTGGGTTTGCTGCTGGGAGGCGCGGCGGGACTGCTGTATGCGCTGGGCGCGGGGTTCGTGCCGCTTCTTGCCAGCGCCGGGGGATCGGTGTTCGCGGACGCGCAGGAAGCGCTGACGTTACCGACGTTGTTTGGCGCGGCTTTGTGTTTTTCCGTAACCGGGGTCGTTTCTTTGCTGGACCGAAGTCAGCGGGCGAAGCGAGAGCGCGCGGGCTGGGAAAAATACGATTTCCGTATGGCCACAGGCTTGAAGCTGGCGGATTCGTCCGCCGCCGGTTCGGATTCGGAAGGGGCGTCCGCAGACGGCGCGGCCTGAGAGCGCGGAGCCGTTTGGATTTCTGCCCTTACGGTTGCGGAGAAGGGGTGGCGTAGCCGTGGACGGTTTGTTGTAAGAGCGCGTAAATCGCGGGAAGGTCGTTGTCCGCGAGGGAGGAGCGGAGCGTTTCCAGCAGCGGCGTCAGCGCGTTCCAGGGCAGGAAACTTTCGCTGGCACGGAAAATGCGCGGATGCGCGGTGGAAGTCACCTGCTGGCTGTCATTCCATATTTCCTCGTGGAGCTTCTCGCTGGGGCGCAAACCGGTGACGTCAATTCTGACGTCGCCTGTAGGGTGATCTTTATCGCGCGGAGTGAGGCCGCTTAGCCAGATCATGGTTTGGGCAAGGCGCAGAATTTTGACGGGTTCGCCCATATCCAGCGCGAACACGTCGCCGCCTTTGGCCAGCGCGCTTGCCTGCAATACCAGTTCTGCGGCTTCCCGAATGCTCATGAAATAGCGGGTAGCTTCCGGGTGGGTGAGGGTGACGGGGCCGCCGTTTCTGATCTGCTCGCGGAAAAGCGGCACGACGGACCCGGAAGAATCCAGCACGTTGCCGAAGCGCACCATGGAAAAGCAGGTTGTTTTTTCGCGTTCTTTCCGCGCGTCCCAGAGCGCCTGCAAAATCATTTCCGCGAGGCGTTTGGAAGCGCCCATGACGCCGGAGGGGCGCACCGCCTTGTCTGTGCTGATCAGCATGAAGCATTCGCTTCCCGCGTCCGCGGCGGCGCGCGCGAGCGTGAGCGTACCGAAGACGTTGTTGTCCAGAAATTCCGCCGGGTTGTGTTCCGCCAGAGGCACGTGTTTATAGGCGGCGGCGTGGTAGACCGATTCCGGCGCGAAGCGCGCGAAAATCCTCCGCATACTGGCTTCATCGCGGACAGAGGCCAGAGTCGGTGTGATTTCCGTGGTTTGCTCTTCCTGCCGCGCCTTGTGCGCGGCGAGTTCTTTGCTGATGGAATACAGCGCGAATTCGCTTTGTTCTACCAGCACCAGGCGGCGCGGATTGAGCGCCAGAATCTGGCGGCATAGTTCGCTGCCAATGGAGCCGCCCGCGCCGGTGACGAGTACGGTTTTTCCCTGAATGTTGCGTTGGAGCAGGGCGGGGTCTGGCGCGACGGTTTCGCGTCCCAGAATGTCGGCGACAGAAGGCTCGTGCAGGGACTGCGCGCCGATTTTCCCTTCGGACAAATCGTGCAAATCGGGCAGAACGCGCGCGATGACCGCAGATTTTCTGAGGTTTTCCAGAATTTCCCGCCTGCGGCTGTGGGGGAGCGACGGCACGGCCAGAAGCACCAGATGAACCGGGAGGGCGGCGGCAAGTTCGGGGAGTCTGGCAGGATCGTGCACCGGAAGATGGCTGATAAAGTGACCGTGCAGCTGGGGGTTGTCGTCCAGAAAGCCGATGATGTTGAGCCTGGGGTTGTAGCGCAAGGCTGCCGCGCTTTGGCGTCCGGCGCGTCCCGCGCCGTAGATGAGCGTATTCTGGATGACTTCCAGGCGGCGCGCGGCGGAAATTTCGCTGAACAGGACTCGCGCCGCAAGGCGGGAAAACAGCAGGAAAAACAGCAGCAAAACGGGCTGAATGATTCCCAGAGTGCGCGGAACGCCGGGGACGCCATAAAAGGTGAAGAGCGCGCAGTACAGAGCGCCGTAGAGCAGGGCGGCGCGGACAACGCTGGAAAGCGCGCTGTAACGGAAAATGGACTGGTAGAGATGGTTGGCGGCAAAAACGGGCAGCGCGAACAAAAGGGACGCGCCAATGGAAAGATAGAACGGCGTTTTGCCGGAGAGGAAAACGAATACGCCCAGACGCAGATACCAGGCCAGCCATACCGTAAAGACGCAGAGCGTGGCGTCCAGCAGAAAAACGAGACTTTTCTTCGCTCCGCGCGGGAGTCCAAGCAGCAGCTCCGGGAAAACCGAAAGGGAATGGGGGGCGGAGTCAGAGGCAAAAGGCACGGGAAACTCGCGGGAAATCAGAAAAGGTTATGCGAAAACGGAGCGTATTCTATGGCAAAATCAAAAAACAGGATTCTGAAAGCGGAAATGTGACAATGAAAATATTGGTAACGGGCGCGGCGGGGTTCATCGGTTCCGCGCTTGTCGCAAGGCTTTTGGCGCGCGGAGACACGGTGACGGGCCTTGACAATCATAACGCCTATTATGATCCCGCGCTGAAGGAAGCGCGTCTTGCCCGTCAGGCGGCGCATCCGGCCTATACGCATCTTCGGCGCGACGTGGCCGACCGCGCGGCAATGGAGGCGGCCTTTGCCGAGTTTCTTCCGGATCGCGTAGTGCATCTCGCGGCGCAGGCGGGGGTGCGGTATTCCATGGACAATCCGCTCGCCTATATTGACAGCAATCTCGTCGGTTTCGCGCATGTGCTGGAAGGATGCCGTCGGCACGGGGTGGAGCATCTGGTGTATGCCAGCAGTTCCAGCGTGTATGGCGCGAATACGTCTTTGCCTTTTTCGGAGCGCGATCCTGCGGATCATCCGCTTTCCCTGTACGCGGCAAGCAAAAGGGCCAATGAGCTGATGGCGCATTCCTACAGCCACCTATACGCTTTGCCGACGACGGGCTTGCGGTTTTTTACCGTGTATGGTCCCTGGGGGCGGCCTGACATGGCGCTTTTCAAATTTACCCGCGCGATTCTCGCGGACGAGCCGATCGACGTGTACAGCGAGGGGCGGCACAGCCGGGATTTCACCTATATTGACGATATTGTGGAGGGGGTTACGCGCGCGCTGGATCGTCCCGCGCAGGGGAATCCAGACTGGCGCGGCGAGAGTCCGGATCCGGGCAGCAGCGCGGCGCCGTGGCGAATATACAATATCGGCGGTCATAGGCCGGTCGCGCTGCTGGACTACATCGCGGCGCTGGAGAAGGCGCTGGGCAGAAAAGCGAAAATGAATCTTTTGCCGCCGCAGCCGGGCGACGTGCCGGATACCTGCGCGGATACGGAGGATTTGCGGCGCGCGTTTGACTGGCAGCCGCGCGTGGCAGTGGAAGAGGGCGTTGCGCGGTTTGCGGCCTGGTATCGGGATTATTACGGAGCGTAAGGCGATGAGCGGAACGGAGCGCGTGGCGGTGGCGGTGGTGGGCCTGGGGTATGTGGGTTTGCCGCTCGCGGTGGAGTTCGGCAAGCGGTACAGGACGATTGGGTTTGACGTCTCGGAGAAAAAAATCGCGGCCTATCGCGCCGGGGTGGATCCCACGGGCGAAGTTCCGGGCGCGGAGCTTCGGGCCGCGAAACGGCTGGAGCTGACGACGGATCCTTCTTTGCTGCGCGAGGCGGACAGGATCATCGTGGCGGTTCCCACGCCGGTGGACGAGGCGCGCATTCCCGATTTTCGTCCGCTTGCCGCCGCGAGCGAAACGGTGGGTCGGCAGATGAAGCCCGGCGCGATTGTCATTTATGAGTCCACTGTGTATCCCGGCGCGACGGAAGAGGTGTGCGCGCCGATTCTGGAGAAGGCTTCCGGGCTGACCTGGCGGCGGGATTTCCATCTGGGCTACAGCCCGGAGCGCGTCAATCCCGGCGACAGGGAGCGCACCATTACCAGGATTGTCAAGGTGGTTTCCGGGGACGACGCGGCGACGCTGGAGGCGGTGCGTGATTTGTACGCCGCCGTGATTACGGCGGGCGTTCATTCCGCCAGTTCCATCAAGGTGGCCGAGGCCGCCAAGGTGATTGAAAACACGCAGCGGGACATCAACATTGCTTTGGTCAATGAGCTGGCGGTCATTTTCGAGAAAATCGGCATTGATACGCAGGAAGTCCTGCAGGCGGCCGGAACCAAATGGAATTTTCTGCCATTCCGTCCCGGACTGGTTGGCGGGCATTGCATTGGCGTTGATCCCTATTATCTGACGCACAAGGCGGAAATGCTTGGCTATCACCCGCAGGTTATTCTTGCGGGGAGGCGCATTAACGACAGCATGGCCGCCTGGATCGCCCAGCAAACCGTCAAGCGGATGATCCGCGCGGGCATTCCGGTGCGGGGCGCGAAAGTGAATGTGCTGGGTTTGACCTTTAAGGAAAACTGTCCTGACTTACGCAATTCCAAGGTAGCGGATTTGATCCATGAATTGCGGGAATACGGTTGCGAGGTTTTCGCGCATGATCCAATGGCGGAGGCGGAGGAGGCCCTGCGGGAATATGGCCTGACGCTTTGCGAGTGGGACGCGCTGCCGGTGGCGGACGCGCTGGTTGCCGCAGTGTCGCATCGGTATTATCTGGAGACGCCTCTGGAAAAAACGCTGGGCAAGCTGAAGTCTGGCGGGGTGTTTACGGATGTTAAATCGGCGTATCCGTCTGCGGCGATCACGGGCGCGGGCAGAATTCTCTGGCGGGTATAAGACATGGCGAAACACAAGAGGCGCGCGATGTTTCCGGCGGCGGGAGGTTAGGTGCGCGTCGTTCTTTTGATTCGTTCTCTGGAAACGGGCGGCGCGGAGCGGCAGCTGGTCACGCTGGCGAAGGCGCTGCGTCTGCGCGGCGAGACGGCGACGGTGCTGACTTTTTATCCGGGGGGCGCGCTGCGCGAGGAATTGGTTGAGGCGGGCGTATCTGTGGAGGATCTGGGGAAACGCGGGCGCTGGGATGCGATTGCGTTTTTGGGGCGCTTATGGAAAAGGCTGCGCGCCCTGTGTCCGGATGCGCTGTATACCTTTTCCACCACCAGCAATATTTTGGGGTTGTGCGCCGGACGGCTGGCGGGTGTGCGGCGTATTGTCTGGAGCGTGCGCTGCTCCCGTCGTGACATGCGCCTCTATGACCGCCTCGCGCGGGCGGAAGTCCGTTTGGCCGCTCTCTTTTCCTGTTTCGCGGATCACGTCGTTTTTAATTCCTTCGCGGGGTTGCGCGATCATGTGGACGCGGGGTATCCAGAGAAAAAATGCTCCGTGATTGAAAATGGCATAGATACGCGGCGCTTTGTTTCTGACCCTGCGGGGCGGGAGCGGCTGCGCGGGGAATGGGGAATTGCGGAGGATGCGTTTCTGGTGGGCTATGCGGCGCGGCTTGATCCGGTAAAGGATCACCGAACTTTTTTGCGCGCCGCCAAAGTATGCGTTGATTCTGTGGCGGCCGGCGATTTTCCGGCGCGTATGCGCTTCCTCTGCGTGGGCGGCGGAGGCGGGCGAGAATTGCGCGCTCTGGCCGCCGGGATGGGGTTGGGCGAATTTGTCCTATGGGGGGGGGAGCGGCAGGATATGCCTTCGGTTTATAGCGCGTTGGATATTGCGGTTTCCTCTTCTTCGAGCGAAGGGTTTTCCAATGCCATTGCGGAAGCGATGTCCTGTTCCGTGCCGTGCGCGGTGACGGATGTTGGGGATAGCGCGCGCATCGTGGGCGATACGGGCTGGGTAGTTTCTCCGGGGGACGCAGAAAGTCTGGCGCGGGTCTGGCGGGAGGCGGCGGCGTTGTCGAAGGAGGATTGGAGGGCGCGCGGCCAGATGGCGCGGCGGCGGATTGAAACAGAATATTCGGTAGAGCGGATGATGGAAAAAACCTTGGACGTCCTGCGCGGCGGGGGTTCGGAGCGCGGGGCTTTTTCTGGCGGATAGGCGGATGAAGCGGGTTTTGTTTCTTTCCACCGGACTCGGCACGGGCGGGGCGGAAAAGCAACTAGCGCGGATGCTTTCGAGGTTGCGGGAAAAAATAGCGCCCTCGGTGGTTTCGCTGGCGGGGCGGGGCGCTGTGTCAGAGGAAAT
>JAIRPW010000030.1 GCA_031256795.1 Zoogloeaceae bacterium
GTCACGCTTGCGGAACCCACCAAGCCCATGCTGACCGAAGCGGCCGCCTCCGGCCACTACGAAAGCCCGCACCACGGCGCGTTCCCCAAAATCCAGATTCTGACCATCACGGAACTGCTAGACGGCAAGCGCCCCCTCTGGCCCGACCTTTCTATGGGACGAAAAAACTTCAAGGCCGCCCAGACAGAAGAAAATAACGGCGCCCAGGAAGAACTGTCTTTTTAAACCGCCCCTTTTACGGGGCATTGCATGGCCGTTGCGCCGCCCGTAACAACGCAGCAAAACGGATTTACCGCGGACGCCCCCGCCGTCTGAATTTTGCGCGTCTTTGCTTTCTATTCCGCGTCCGCAGGCGGGGCGACGCGCACGACTTCTTCCAGCGAGGTCAGGCCCGCCGCGGCTTTCTTCGCCCCGGAAATGCGCAAGGCGCGCATTCCTTCCCGATACGCCTCGGCGCGCAGGGCGGAAACATTCGTTTCGTCATGAATCCATTTGCGGATATTCGGCGTCATCAGCAGCAGCTCATAAATCCCGACGCGCCCGGAAAACCCCGTCATCCTGCATTCCAGACAGCCTACCGGCATAAAAAACTCCTCCGGCTCGCGCGCTTTCCACGGCGCGACAAGTTTGTTCCAGAGTTCACGCCGCACCTCATCCGCCGGAAAACTTTTCTTGCAGTGCGGACACAAGGTGCGCACCAGACGCTGCGCGAGAATCCCCAGCAGCGTCGCGTTAATCAGATACCCAGGAACGCCAAGGTCCTGCAAACGGGTCACGGCGGAGGGCGCGTCGTTGGTATGCAGCGTGGAAAGCACCAGATGTCCGGTAAGCGCCGCCTGAATCGCCATATCCGCCGTTTCCAGATCCCGAATTTCACCGATCATGATGATGTCCGGATCCTGGCGCATCAAGGAGCGCACGCCTTCCGCGAAACTGACGTCAAGCCCATGCTGCACCTGCATCTGATTGAACGCCGGCTCCACCATTTCAATCGGGTCCTCCAGCGTGCAAACATTGACTTCCGGCGTCGCCAACTGCTTTAACGTGGAATACAGCGTCGTTGTCTTTCCCGATCCCGTCGGCCCCGTCACCAAAATAATGCCGTTTGGCCGGTCGGTCATGCTCTGCCAGCGCCGCAAATCTCCGCTGGAAAATCCCAGCTGGGCAAAATCGCGTACCAGCACCTCCGGATCAAAAATCCGCATGACCAGCTTTTCGCCAAAAACAGTCGGCATCGTCGAGAGCCGCAATTCCACTTCGTCGCCATTGGGCATCAGGGTTTTGATTCGCCCGTCTTGCGGACGGCGCTTTTCAATCACATCCATTCGCCCCAGGAGCTTGATACGGCTGGTCATCGCCAGCATCACCGGCGCGGGTACCTGATACACCTGATGCAAAACGCCATCAATGCGAAACCGCACAATGCCCATGTCGCGGCGCGGCTCAATATGAATGTCGGAGGCGCGCTGATCAAAAGCGTACTGCCAAAGCCAATCCACAATATGCACAATGTGCTGGTCATTGGCGTCCAGCTGCTGATTGACGCGCCCCAACTCAACAAGCTGCTCAAAACTCGCCAGACCGCTTCCCTTTTCACCGCTCGCCGCCGCGCGTTTGACAGATTTTGCCAAACTGAAAAATTCCGTGAGATAACGGTTCACATCCTGCGGATTGGCAAATACGCGGCGGATTTCCCGCTGCAAAACCCGCGCCAGCTCCGTCTCCCATTCCCGCAAAAACGGCTCGGCGGTCGCAATCACCACTTCCCGCGCGCCCATCTTGACAGGCAAAATGGAAAACCGCGCCGCGTAAGTGCTGGAAACCACATCCGCCACACCGGTAAAATCAATTTTCAGCGGGTCAATATGCTGATACGGAATGTTCAGCCGCTTTGCAAGCCACTCCGTCAGCGCTTCCAGGTGCAAAATCTTGTTGGGCGGCGCGGGAGAACGCACCTTTTGCCCGGCAACAAGCACCAACGGATGCAGATTTTTGGCGCTCTGCGGAGAAACGCGCATCGCGTCGGCGTCCTCGCGGCTGATCATCCCGTCCTCCAGAAGCCAGGCGATCACTTCTTCCAGCTTTAGACGCCGTTCCGGCACAGGCGCCGCGTCCGGGAGCGATGGGCGCGCCGTTTTACGCGCGGATGAATGCGCCGACTCCGCGTCGGCAGAAGGATGGGATGTTTTCATGACGAGCTTTCTGTATCAGTCAAAACCGCTCGCGCCCTGGTTTTCTTGCGCGCGGCGCGACAGGCTTCCCGGAAGTTTCCCCGGCGGATTTTCTGGCGCGCGTCCCGGTAAAACGTCCGTCCGAATTTCCCGCAGGCTTCCCGAACGGCTTTTTACCAAACTTTTCCGCGGCAGTCTGAGAGGGCGCGCGCAAAGCGGCGCTTTGTCCGGTTTTTTCCAGCATCCGCTGCAGCTTCCGCACACCCTCCTCCTCCAACTCTTGCGTTCGCCCGCGCCGCAAACCCGGCGGCAAAACAAAGGGTCCGTAACGCACCCGGATCAAACGGCTAACCTGAAGCCCCGCCGCCGCAAACAGACGGCGCACCTCGCGGTTTCTGCCTTCATAAAGACTCACCCGATACCAGCGATTCGCGCCCTCCCCGCCCGCCTCCTCCACACTTTGAAACGCGGCGGGGCCATCCTCCAGCTCCACGCCCTTCAGCAGCGCCTCTCTGGCTTCCGCAGACAATTCCCCCAAAACACGGACGGCATATTCGCGCAGCAGCCCCGTTCCGGGATGCAAGAGACTATTGGCAAGCTCCCCGGAAGTCGTAAAAAGCAAAAGACCGGAAGTATTGACGTCCAAACGCCCCACCGCAACCCAGCGCCCGCCGCGCGCCCTCGGCAACGCGGCAAACACATTGGGTCTGCCTTCCGGATCATTGCGGGAGACAATTTCCCCCTCCGGCTTATGGTAAAGCAGCACGCGCGGCGCGCGGCGGGAAAAGGAAATCGAGACCAAACGTCCATTGACCTTAATCCGGTCGCCGAAAGAAACGCTGTCCCCGATTTCCGCGGTTTTACCATTGACCTGCACGCGCCCCTCGGCAATCCATTTTTCCATCTGCCGCCGCGACCCCAGGCCAGAGCGGGCAAGCGCCTTTTGCAAACGCTCGCGCGACGATTCCTGCAGCGCCTTGCGCTGCGCGACGTCCCGCGCCCCTCGTGCCGGACGCGGAAAGTCGCCGACGTCCGCCTGACGGAACGGCGTTCTTTTCCTCCGCGCGGGAAATACGGCGGCAGCATCTTTTTTACTCTGACTCATGAAGACTCCTGGGAGGAAATTTCGGGAAAAGCGGCGGTTTGAAGCGCTTCCGTCGCAAACAATTCACTTTGCGCCAACGATACCTCCGGCGCGGCAGATTCCAACGCGGGCAATTCGCTCAAAGAACGCAAGCCCAGATCATCCAGAAACTGCGGCGTGGTGGCATAAAGCGCGGGACGCCCCGGCGTTTCACGACGTCCAACCGTGTCAATCCAGCCGCGCTCTTCCAGCGCGCGCAGCGCGCCGCTGTTGACCGTAACCCCGCGAATTTCCTCAATATCGCCGCGCGTAACCGGCTGACGATAGGCAATGATCGCCAAAGTCTCCAGCACGGAACGGGAGTATTTTGGCGGCTTCTCTGGGTTGAGGCGTTCCAGATACGCCATATATTCCGCGCGGGCGCGAAACCGCCAGCCGGAAGCCAGCGAAACCAATTCCACCGCCAGATCCGGTCGCGCCCAGTCCACGCGCAGCTCTTCCAGGCATTCCATGAGCGCCGCTTCCTCCAGAGGCTGCTCAAACATTCGCTTGAGGTCGACGGGCGCAAGCGGCTCCGAAGCGGTAAACAGCGCGGCTTCCAGAATATTTTTAATGCGTGATCGTTCCATGAGTATCCAATTCCCGCTCGTTGTCCGGCGTCATTTCGAGAACGGCGGCCTCGGCCCGACGTATATAAATCGGGCCAAATGCCGCAAGCTGGGTCAAATCTACCAGACGCTCACGGGCAAGCTCCAAAAGCGCGACGAAATGAATCACCAATTTGGGAACCCCCATCTCTGGCGTCATCAGCGCCTCAAAACGCACATCCCCGCCCGCGTCGGCAAGCGCGCGCAAAATAAAACTCATATGCTCACGCACAGAAAGCGTTTCACGGCGGACTTCATGACGCCTGGTAAGATAACTTTGCCGCAGAATTCCGCGCCACGCGCTTTGCAAATCAGCCAGCGTAACGACCGGATCGTGCCGCGCCAGAGTTTTTTCGATCAGCGCCTCCGCCCAAAGAAAGTCACGCCCCGCCCAAGGCATGGCGTCAATCTGCCGCGCCGCGCCCCGGATACGCTCATATTCCAGCAAGCGCCGCGCCAGTTCCGCGCGCGGATCATCCGCTTCCTCGTCGCGCGTGTCTGCGGGACGCGGCAACAGCATTCTGGATTTAATCTCAATCAGCGTCGCGGCCATGACCAGGTATTCAGCGGCCAGTTCCAGCTTGACCGCGCGCATGGCTTCCACGTATTCCAGATACTGCCGGGTCAGCGCGGCCATCGGAATATCGAAAATATCCAGATTGGCGCGGCGAATCAGATACAGCAATAAATCCAGCGGCCCCTCAAACGCCTCCAGCATAATCTCCAGCGCGTCCGGAGGAATATAGAGATTCGGCGGAAACTCCAGAAACGTCTGCCCATAAAGACGAGCAAGCACAGGCGGCACGGATTCTTGCGCCGACGATTCATCCGCCATCCCAGGCGGCGGCTCCGCCGCGACGTCGAGCGTCTGCTCCATGTCAAAGGCGCGCCGTCAGGCCCGCGCCAGCGACGGAGCGTGTCTCGCCGCCCTGGGCGCAGCCTTTGGCGCGATGAATTCCTGGTTTCCCTCTTCTGGAAACACAGGCGGATTGACGCGCAGCAATTCCCGCAGCTCCGCGCCGATCTCGCGCAACTCCCCGGCCTGCCGCTCAATGTCCTGGCGCAGCATCTCCAGTTCCGCGATGCGCTCCTCCAGCGTGTCGCTCGCCAAATGAATGCGCTTGATGCTTTCCAGACGACGCTTCAAATACAGCTGGTGCTCGCGTATTTGCGTCTCCATCGGCGCCATAATGATTTTCAGCCAGCTTTCCGCCTCCCAATTGGCGCGCTCAAAAATCTTTTGCGCCTGTACGGTAATTTCCGAGAAAAAGCGCCGCACGATGCTTTTTTTCTCGTTGGTCAGAAGAGTGAGCGCCGTGTTGAGATGCGCGTCACACCAGGCGTGCAGCCGCTTCACGTCATGCAGATACGTCTGCAGGGAAAAAGACGCGGGCATGGAAAGTTTCACGCCATGCTCCACATCCAAGCGCTTATAGACCGCCTCCATCATGGCGTGAATTTCCCCGATCTCCGCGGCGGCGTCTTTCAATTTCTCATTCACAATCGCAAAGAAACCCTCAATATTCTCTGATAACTGGCGAGAAAATTTAGCGTCCTGCATGGTTTCCTTGTGCGCGCGGATCAGCGCGCGCAAAGCGTCCATGCCCAGGTGCGCGAAGAGCTTTTTGGTCAGCGTGGAAAAAACGCTGCGTACCGCATGGTAATGCTGCAATCCGGACTCAAAATCCGTTTTCTCGCTTTTGATTTTTCCCATCATATATTCAACAACGCTGCGGTTCTTGCCGCGCAGGTCGTTAAGCTCATTGAGTTGTTCGCGCACGCCATGCAGACGCGCCTCCAGCAATTCCCGGACATTGCGGCAAATCTCTCCAAACTCGCGCTGGGTATCCTCACTGACAATATCGTGCTTGGCGGGAATCAGCTCCTCGGAAAGCGCGTTTTCCAACTCCGGCAGACGGCTTCGCCCAAGCAGATCGTCATCATGATTGATTTTGGCGACCAGGCCCTTTTGCGCGGATACCGGAAATATCCGCGCGCGCTCCAGCGAAAGAATGCGCGCGCAGTTTTCCGCCTGCCGCTCAATTTCCGCCTGAATTTCCGCCTCGCTTTTCAGTTCGTCCCACAACCCGTCAATTTTATTGAGCACCACAATACGCCCGCGCTTGGCCAAATGGCCGCCAATATGCTCATTCCAAACAACAAGGTCCGATTGCGTCACGCCGACGTCTGCCGCCAGAATAAAGAGCACCGCGTGCGCGTTGGGCAGCAAGGAAAGCGTAAGTTCGGGCTCCGCGCCGACAGCGTTCAGTCCCGGCGTATCCAGAATCACCAGACCCTGCTGCAAAAGCGGATGCGGAAAATTGATAATGGCGTGCCTCCAGCGCGGCACTTCAAGCAGGCCCTGTTCGTCCAGGGTGAAAAATCCGTTGCTTTCCGCGTCGTCTGTCAGAAAGCCAAGCTCCCGCGCGTCTTCCGGCGTTACTTTCATGACCTCGCTAACCTGCCGGAGCGCGTCGCGCATAGACTCCGCCGAATGGACGTCCAGATTCAGAACGCGCCATTCCTCAATCTGCCGCTTATATTCGCTCACGCTGATATTCGCGCGGCGCGTATCAATAGACAAAAGCCGGATGGACGGCGCTTCATCCGCGTTGAACAAAAGCTCCGTCGGACACATGGTCGTCCGCCCCGCAGCGGACGGCAAAATACGATCCCCATAGGCCGAAAAAAAGATGCTGTTGATCAGCTCTGACTTCCCGCGGGAAAATTCCGCCACAAAAGCCACGTTCAGCCTGTCCTCCCGAATGCGAGCCTCAAGACGCTGCAAGCGCAATTCGGTTTGCGCGTTGCCAAGTTCCTGCGCGTCAAGCCATTGCCGCAGACGTTTTACAACCGCAATAATCGCCTGCCGCCATTGGCTGTAAGCCGCGAACTGTAGCGCGAGAGACATGGAAACTCTCCGGAAAGGAAAACACAGAAGGCGCATTTTACATGTAAGGCAACCGCGCGTCCTGCGGATGACAAAAGACAAAAACGAACAAACGCTCCCGCAATCTCAGCGACCGCGGCGCGGACAGATATTTTGATCCATCACCCGAACAGCCGCTCAATATCCTTTTGCAGAAACTCTCTGGAAAGAAGTTCTTTCGTAGGACAACGTATTTGCAGCAAGACGCCCTCGCGCGGTTCGGGAGTCCGGACACGAAAATGACAAAAGCGCGTCACCCGGCCTTCTTCCCCCGCGCCAACCAGATGATTCGCGCGATTTACGCGAAATTCCAGCGGCGCAACCGCCAGTAACTTTTCCGGCGCGGACAAAAGCCGTATTCCTTCTTTCAGCGTATCTTCCAGCGTTACGGGCGAAGTCTGCGCCGACAGCGCGGCCAGCCGCTCTTCCATCTTTATTTGCGCCGCGTCCCGCAGCGCCCCGCGCGGCTGCCGCGCCCGCAGATTGGCGCGTAACCAGGCGATTTCTTCATGCCGCGCGGTTTGCGCGTCTCTCGTCTCCTGAAGCGCGCGCGCGACTTCCCGCGCCAGCTGCCGAAACAATCCCCAAAAAAGGTCATGCGCCAGTTCGCGCGCGCTGCAACGCGGCAAGAGCAAGCGATGCCTCGAAAAATGCAGCGAGACCGCCGCCGATTCATAGGGAACCCCCTGCGCGTCCTGCCGCAGGACAAAACCTTTTTTCTCCTCCAGGCGCGCCCAGAAAAGCGCGAACAGTTCCGGCTCCGCAGGATGCTCCGTCAAAAAACTTTGCGCGGCCTCTTGATGACTAAGAACATCCCGCACTTCCTCGCCGCTGGCAAAAAGCGCCTCCAGCGCGGGCGACTGCCGCCAGCGACCGAGACAGGCGTCCAGCGGCCCTGGAATCGCCGCTAGCGTCTCGCGGCAAAAAGCAAGCGCCGAACCGACTGCGGGCGCAAGCGCGCGATCAAGTCCCGGCAGCGCGGTCAACCGCGCGTCCACGGTTTGCGTAAACTCCGCGACGCCAGCGGCAATATCAGGGGATTCCGCCGTCGCCGCGCCCGGTAACAGCCATTCCAGAAATCCCATGTCCGCCGCTTTTCAGGAAGAAAAATCCCGCGCGAGCCAGCGATTAAACCGCGCCCTCGCCGCCGGAATCACTTCGCCCGCAGTCAGCCCCACGGGACCGATACCCCGCGCGGCGCAGTCTTCCGCCGCCAGACCATGCAGATACGTTGCGGCCATCAGCGCCTCGCCCGCCGGAAAGCCCTGCCCCAGCAGGGCGGCAATAAAACCGGATAACACATCGCCAAAACCAGGCCCCGCCATGCCCGGATGCCCAGTCGGATTGATCCACCAGCGTTGATCGGCATGGGCGATCACGCTGCCGCAGCCTTTGAGCAATACCCAGGCTTGATATTTCCGCGCCAGAGCCAGCGCGGATTCAACGCGGTTTTCCTGCACATCCTCCACCGTTACGGCCAGCAAACGCGCCGCCTCTGCCGGATGCGGAGTCAGAATGGTCGATCCGCCCGCCGCTTCCCGCAGCGCGGTTTCACTTTCCAGACGCTCGGCCAACGCGGGCATAGCGGCTACAAGATTAAGCGCATCCGCATCCAGCACCAGCGCGGAGCGTAACGAAAGAGCGCGCAAAAGCAATTCCCGCGCCTGCCCCACCGTACCCATGCCCGGCCCGCAAACCAATGCGTCCAAGCGCGCGTCAAAAAGCCGCGCGCCCTGACGCAGCATAAGTTCCGGCTGCATGAAATCAACGGACTTGGCGTCCAGCATCCCAATATAGACGCGCCCCGCGCCCAGGCAAAGCGCGGCGCGCCCCGCCAGCAGCGCCGCGCCCTGCATGGCGGTCGCGCCCCCCAAAATGCCAACGCCCCCGTACAGCCCTTTGTGCGTATTGTTTTTCCGCGCGCGCAAACAAGCGGCAAAAGAAGAAACGCCCAGCAGCTTTCCGTCCGCCGCGTCGGCATTCAACCCCAAAGGGTCTATGCGAATGTCGCCGCAGTAATCTGGTCCGTCCGCCGTATAAAGCCCTGGTTTCGCGCCAATGAACGCGAGCGTATGCGTGGCATGTATGGTTGGCTGGTAGGCGAATCCGGTATCCGCGCAAAGACCGGAAGGGCAATCCAGAGCGAGAAGCGGGCAGTTCTGCGCGCGCGCCAGACGATTGGCAGTGCGGATCAGCTCCGCATGAGCGTCTTCCGGAGCGCGGGTCAATCCAATGCCGAAAAGCCCGTCAACGATCAGCGAAAAGCGCTGATTCTCCGGAATGTCCGTCAAAAATTTTCCGCCGCCCGCGATGAATTGCTGGCAGGCGGCTTCGGCGTCCGGCGGCAGATTGACGCCGCGCCGGTTGAACACCACCATCACCGCGACTCCGGCCCGACGCAGAAGCGTGGCAGTCATCAGCGCGTCGCCGCCGTTGTTGCCGGGTCCGGCGAGAATCAAAACCGGCGCGTCTGCCGCTCCTGTCGCGCGCAAGGACGCGCTCCATTCCGCCGCGGCTTTTGCGGCGCAAAACGTCATCCGTTCACGTAAAGGATTCGCCTCTTCGTTTTGCGGCGTTTGCCGCGCGGCAGACACGTCATCGCTCTCCGCAAGCGCACGCAACGTCATGCTCCATTTCGCGGCAGATTCCGCCGCGCGGAACATCAGCGGCTCCTGCGCGTGCCGCGCCTCGATATTGCGGAGCGTCGCCGACAAAAACAAAGGAAGGGCAGGAGAAAGCGCCAGGGCGGCGTCATCAGTATTCAGCATGGGCGGGAGCGGGGAAAAGGATAACGGCAGACAAGCGTAACGCGCGCCGTTATTTATTTCTGGATGAGCTCTATGGCATAGCCGTCAGGGTCTTCAATGAAGGCGATGAGGATGGAGGCGTCAAACATCATGGGCGCGGCTTCATAGAGAATTTTCCCGCCCCGCGCGCGAATGGCGTCACAGGCCGCCTTTGCGTCGTCTACCTCAATGGCAATATGACCATAAGCGTTACCGCGATCATAAAACGCCTTGCCCCAGTTATAGGTCAATTCAAGCACCGTATGGCGCTCCTCCGCGCCGTAGCCCAGAAATGCCAGCGTGAAGCGTCCTTCTGGATATTCCTGACGGCGCAGCAGTTTCATGCCCAGAATTTCCGTATAAAAAGCGATGGAGCGTTCCAGATCGCCGACACGCAGCATGGTATGCAAAATCCGCATGGAAAATCCCCTTGTCGTCAAAACGCCAAAAAGTCAGGAACGGTAGTCCGCGTTAATGCGGACGTACTCGTGAGAGAAATCGCAGGTGTAAATTTTCGCGCGCGCGCCCCCGCGCCCCAGATCCACGCGCACCGTAATTTCCGCTTCCCGCATGAGCGCGCCGCCATCCTCTTCCCTGTAGGAAGCCGCCCGCCCGCCGTTTTCGGATACCAGAACCCGCAAGTTTTTCCCTGCGGACTCCAGCCAGACCCTCACGCCCTCTACCGCCAGATCGCCAATGCCCGCGCGCCCCAGCGCGGCAAGAATGCGCCCCAAATTAGGGTCAGAGGCAAAAAACGCGGTTTTAACCAACGGAGAATGCGCAATGGCATATGCGGCCAAACGGCATTCTTCTTCTGAACGACCGCCCTCCACGGCGACAGTAATAAACTTGGTCGCGCCCTCGCCGTCGCGGATAATGGCTTGCGCCAGGATTTCCGCCGCCTCGATTATGACCGCCTTTGCCTCCGCCCAGCCTTCTTCCTCTCCGGTTTGAAAGGAGAGCGCGCCCCGCCCGCTCGCAACAAGCACGAAAGAATCATTGGTGGACGTATCGCCGTCCACGCTGATGCAATTAAAAGACTGATTCGCCGCTTCCTTGACCAGCGCCTCCAGCAAGGGGGGCGCAATGGCCGCGTCCGTCGCCAAAAAACCCAGCATGGTCGCCATATTCGGGCAGATCATGCCCGCCCCCTTGGACATGCCGGTTACGGTCAGCGGTTTCCCCGCGATCACGGCTTGCTTCGATACCGCCTTCGCCACAGTATCCGTAGTCATAATCGCGTGCGCGGCGCGATACCAGCCGTCGGGCGCAAGATTTTGACGCGCGGCAGGCAGCCCCGCAATCAAACGCCCAACCGGCAGAGGCTCCAAAATCACTCCCGTGGAAAAAGGCAAAATAGACGCGGCAGGCACGCCGAGCAATTCTCCCGCCGCCATGCAAACCGCTTCCGCCGCCTTGCGTCCCGGCTCCCCTGTCCCCGCGTTGGCAATGCCGGTGTTGATGACAAACGCGCGAATTTCCTTTCCCGCCGCAAGACGCTCGCGGCAAAGTGCGACTGGCGCGGCACAAAAACGATTTTGCGTAAAAACGCCCGCGACGGACGCGCCCGGATCAAGCGCGACCAACGTCAGATCCTCCCGATCTTTTTTGCGGATTCCCGCCGCCGCCACTCCCAAACGAACGCCCGCAACAGGACGCAGTTCTTCGGGCGCGGGTGTGGTATAGCAAACTGGCATGGCGAACCTCCTGGAAAATCAGGCTAATTTCCCGTGACAATGTTTGTATTTTTTTCCGCTGCCGCAGGGACAGGCGTCATTGCGGCCCGGACGGGGCTGAACATGAATCGGCGTATTGGAGCGCGTCGGCGCTTCCGGCGGAGCCTCCTCGCCAAAAGCCCCGTCATAATCGGCATGGGTGTAGCGGACGTTTTCTACGCTGCCCGGCTGCGCGGCTTCTTCCGCCTCATCCTGCGAACGCACCTGTACCGTAACCAGTATGCGCGTTACCTCACGACGCACGGTATTTAGCAGCCCCTCGAAAAGCTCGAAAGCCTCGCGCTTATATTCCTGCTTGGGATTTTTCTGCGCGTAGCCGCGCAAGTGTATGCCCTGCCGCAAATGATCCAGGGCAGCCAGATGCTCGCGCCAGTGCATATCCAAACTTTGCAGCATAATGCCGCGCTCAAACTGATGAAAAGCCTCTTTGCCCACCAAGCCGGATTTGACCGCGTAGGCATTGTCAGACAATTCCAAAAGCCGCGCGAGCATACCTTCCGCCGTCAGAGTGTTGTCCTCTTTCAGCCATTCTCCCGCCGGCGCGGACAGCAGAAAATCGCTCGACAGCGCCCGCTCCAAAGCGGGAATGTCCCATTGCTCCTCCACCGAGTCCTCTGGGACAAATTGCCGAAAGAGGTCCGTCAATACGCCATGCCGCATGGCGGTAATGGTCTCGGAAATGTCTTCCGCTTCCAAAAGCTCGTTTCGCTGCGCGTAGATCACCCGGCGCTGATCATTGGCAACGTCGTCGTATTCCAAAAGCTGTTTGCGAATATCAAAATTGCGCCCTTCCACCTTGCGCTGCGCCGACTCCAGCGAGCGTGTAACAAGCGCGTGCTCAATGGCCTCGCCTTCCGGCATCTTCAGCTTGTCCATAATGGCGCGCAGACGATCCCCCGCGAAAATACGCAAAAGAGGATCTTCCAGCGACAAATAGAAGCGCGAAGACCCCGCGTCGCCCTGACGTCCGGCGCGCCCGCGCAGCTGATTGTCAATGCGCCGGGACTCATGCCGCTCGGAAGCGATAATGCGCAAACCGCCTGCGGAAAGCACCTGCTCGTGCGAAGCCTGCCATTCAGCCTTCAGCTCGCCGATGCGATTTTCTTTTTCCGCCTCCGAGAGCGTCTCATTCGCGCGAACGCCCTCAATCTCTTTATCAATAGAGCCGCCCAGCACAATATCCGTTCCCCGGCCCGCCATATTGGTCGCGATCGTAATCATGCCGGGGCGCCCCGCCTGCGCGACAATCTCCGCCTCGCGCGCGTGCTGTTTGGCATTCAGCACCTGATGCGGCAATTTTTCCTGATCCAGCAAGCGAGAAAGCAATTCTGAGGCCTCAATGGAAGTCGTACCCAAAAGCACGGGCTGGCCGCGCCCGTGGCATTCTTTTACATCCATAATGATGGCCTTGTGTTTCTCCGCCGCCGTTTTAAACACCTGGTCGTTGAAATCCGCGCGCACCATAGGACGATGGGTAGGAATCACCACCGTCTCCAGATTGTAGATCTGATGAAACTCGTAGGCTTCCGTATCCGCCGTGCCGGTCATGCCGGCCAGCTTGCCGTACATACGAAAGTAATTCTGGAAAGTAATGGAGGCGAGCGTCTGATTTTCATTTTGCACCGGAACGCCTTCTTTGGCCTCTACCGCCTGATGCAAACCGTCTGACCAGCGCCGCCCCTGCATCAGCCGCCCGGTAAATTCATCCACAATGACAATCTCATTGTTTTGTACCACATAGTGCTGATCGCGGTGAAACAGCGTATGCGCGCGCAGCGCGGCGTTCAGGTGGTGCATAAGAATGATGTTGCCTGCCTCATAAAGGCTTTGCCCATCAGGAAGCAGACCTTGCCGCACCAGAATTTCTTCCGCGTGTTCATGCCCCGCCTCGGAAAGGTGCGCCTGATGCGCCTTTTCGTCCACCCAGTAGTCGCCGGGAGCGTTTTCTTCCGGCGCGCGGGAAAGCTGCGGCACCACCTGGTTGAGCCGCGCGTAAAGCTCGGTGCGATCGTCCGCCTGACCGGAAATAATGAGCGGCGTTCTGGCTTCGTCAATCAGAATGGAATCCACTTCGTCCACAATGGCGTACGCAAGACCCCGCTGCACCCGCTCACTGGCGTTGTAGACCATGTTGTCACGCAGATAATCAAACCCGAATTCGTTATTGGTGCCGTAAGTGACGTCCGCCGCATAGGCCGCCTGTTTTTCCGCGTGTTCCATGCGGGAGAGGTTGACGCCGACCGTCAGTCCCAGAAAACGATGCAGACGCCCCATCCATTCCGCGTCACGGCTGGCGAGATAATCATTGACGGTAATGATATGCACGCCCTTTCCGGCAATGGCATTCAGATACGCAGGCAACGTGGCGACCAGGGTTTTGCCCTCTCCGGTGCGCATCTCCGCGATTTTCCCGTCATTAAGAGCCATGCCGCCGATCAGCTGCACGTCAAAATGGCGCATGGCAAGCACCCGACGTCCCGCCTCGCGCACCACGGCAAAAGCCTCCGGCAGAAGATCCGTCAGGGACTCGCCTTCCGCATGCCGGGCACGAAACTCCGCGGTCTTGGCGCGCAGCGCCTCATCGGTCAGAGCGGAAATTTTGGATTCCAGCGCGTTGATACGCTGCACGACCTTGGAATATTGCCGAATCAGCCGATCATTGCGACTGCCAAAAATTTTCTTGAGAAAGCCGGAAATCATCGTTTTGCGCCCTAAAGCGCCTCGGAAAGAAAATGGAACGGCATTCTAACACGCGCGCCCGCGCCTCACTTCGCGCCATGACACAAAGAAGATTTCCGTTTTCCCGATGTTTGCCGTACCCGCGCGGGGCATGAAAAGCGCCCCGCGCGGGTACGGGGCGCGATGAACGCAAAAATTCCTCCTTTTTTACGGGCGCGGCCCTGCAAGTAAACGCCCGCGACAGTTTCAAAAGTTAATGCCGAAGGTGCCGACCAGAGCGGGGCCGTAGGCGTCCTCGTTGCGGTCGGTATCCACGTAGCGCACGTCGACGAAGTACTTGCCTCCGCCAAAGGTCTTTTTGCCGCGCACATACCAGCGCAACTTGTCTTTCATGCCCTTGGTGTGGTCGTAGCCGTCGGGACGGTAGTAACTCACGCCCGCGCGCGCCGTCCAGCCATCGCCAAAATTGTGCGACAACGCGGTGGAGAGTGTAGTGCCAGGATTGTCGCCGTTCTTTTTCCCGTGAATTAGGTCGAAGTCGAAATCAAGATCGCGGGTGACGGAAAGGAGGAATGAGGAGCTTGGCAGGAACTTCCATTTCACGCCCACTTCCAAATCCTGACTGCCTTTCTGGTCGCTGTGTTCGTGCGTATTCTTGGGAAAGTAGTAGTAGCCGTAGATGGCGAACCAGCTGATGCTTTCGGTGATTTTGCCGTCGTAGCCCAAAAATATGTCGATTTCCATGCCCGCCGTGTTGCTAACGCCACCGTCGTCGCCTGCTTCCGCGACGCTGCTGGTCCATAGCTCGCCCCAGAAGCCGCTCTTGTGCGCCACGTCCACGACGCCCTGCACCACGGGACGACCACGCGAATAATGATAACCGCCGGAACCCACGTATTCGGTGAGAAACTGAAGCTGTCCGCTGACTTCCCAAGCTGGCACCGGCTTGCTTTCTTCTGGATTATGAGGCGGAGAATTTTCTTCCATTTGTCTGCTGACGGCTGGATCGGGTTGCTGCTGGGCGTTCGTTACCAGCGGCGACAGGGTAATGAGTATCCCCAGAAGGATTGTGGTTTTCGTTAGGGTCATTGTGTTCTCCGTGAAAATCGTTGAAGAAACTCGCACCACGAAAAGCAGAATCGCAATGCGCCAGAATGGCGTTGGCAAAGACTGTGCCATCTGCGCGCGATCTATCGGAGGAACGCGAATAACGCGCGTAACTCATTGAAAATAATTAGTTTCAAAAACCGGAATGGGGAAAGCGCACCAACATATATATTTTCCTGTTTTGCTGCACCGCACCATGCTGGTGCGGTTTTTTCTTTTCCCTGTTTTTATTTTGTGCGCGCAAATCTTCATCGATACGGATAAAACAGAGAAAACATGCGGAGAGATACCAAATGAATTTGGTGAAAAAAGCGTAATACATTGTTTTTAATGGACAATATCCGCGTTTTCATGATGGCCGCAGGAATTTGGCATAGCTATTGCTGAAAGGAGAGGTGCTTGTCTTTGCGCATCACGGAGTTTGCGGACGGAAATGGGTTTCGTCCGGGACCTTGACAAGCTGTTCACCGAAGGAGAAAACGATGGATTTATCGTCAGGACTCACCCGGCGGCAAGTGCTGGGCATCCTTGGAAAAACTGCTGGCGCGACCGTGATGTACCATGCCATGACCTCGCTGGGATTTGCGGCAGAAACGCCGCATTCCGCCGCGAACTTTTCCCTGCAAGGCGCGCCCAAGGGCAAGAGCGTTCTTATTCTTGGCGCGGGCGTCGCGGGCATGACGGCCGCCTATGAGCTACGCCGCGCCGGATATACGGTCAAAATTCTCGAATTCCGCGAAAAGGCGGGCGGGCGCGTGTGGACGCTACGTGGCGGCGACGTGTTCACTGAGCTTGGGGGCGCGACACAGAAGGTGGGCTTTGATTCCGGCCTCTACCTCAATCCCGGTCCGTGGCGCATTCCTTATCATCATCATGCCATCCTCGCCTATGCCAAGAAATTCGGCGTTCAGCTCGAACCTTTTGTTCAGGTCAACTACAACGCCTTTGTGCACAACACCAACGCTTACGGCGGCAAGCCGCAACGTTATCGTACCATTCAGGCCGACTACCAGGGCCATATCGCCGAACTGCTTGCCAAATCGGTTAACCAAGGCGCGCTCGACCAAGAATTGACGGCGGAGGACAAGGAAAAGCTGCTGGATTCCATTAGCCGATTCGGCGCGTTGGACAAAAAAACTATGCGCTACGTCGCTTCGGAGGAATGCTCGATGCGGCGCGGCTTCGACATTGATCCCGGCGGCGGCCTGATGCCGGAACAGAAATTCTCTCAGCCTCTGCCGCGCAAGGCGCTCATCGAATCCCGTTTATGGCGCTACATCGCCTCTGGCCAGAACTACGAGTTCCAGAGCGCCATCTTCCAGCCGGTTGGCGGTATGGACATGATCGCGCAGGCATTTGCCAAACAACTAAAGGGAATCATCCGCTTCAACGCCAAAGTAACGTCCATTCAGCAGAGCACCCAAGGCGTGACCGTAAGCTATGAGGATATCGCCTCTCCCGGCACGATTCTGCGTGAAGCGGCGGATTACTGCGTGTGCACGATCCCGCTTTCCGTGCTCTCGCAAATCCCGATGAACGTGAACGCCAGACTCACCAAGGCGATCCGCTCCGTGCCTTATGATTCATCCGTCAAGATCGGTCTGCAATTCAAGCGCCGTTTCTGGGAGGAGGATGAACACATCTATGGCGGAATTTCCTATACCAATACGCCAATTTCCACCATCGGTTACCCTGCTTGCGACTACGGAAAACCGGGCAAGGGCGTGTTGCTGGGCGCATACATCTGGGGACCGAATGCCTACGAATTCACTTCTATGCTCCCCGAACAACGGGTGATGAAAGCGCTGGAATTCGGCGCATTGATACACCCGCAGTACAAGAAGGAGTTCGATACCGGCGTTTCCGTAGGCTGGCATCGCGTGCCTTGGACGCACGGATGCTACGGCCTATGGACGGAAGAAACGCGCGAGAAGTACTACAACGATCTTTGCGCGGTCGACAACCGTATTGTGCTCGCCGGAGAACACGCATCCTTCATTCCGGCCTGGCAGGAAGGCGCCGTGCTCTCCGCGCAGGATGCTATCACGCGCCTACATTCCCACATTCTTGCCCAAAAAACCTGATGAGGACTTCACAAATGAACTACCAATCCGTTTTATCCGCGAAGATGATCGCCGTAGCGTTGCTCATGGCGGGGGTGCAAGCCACGCCCGTTCATGCCGACTCGCCCTTGCCGGTCTCCATGTCCGGAACTTGGATGTTCGACGCCAAAGATGGCGAGGCGCTCTACAAATCCAGTTGCCAAGGCTGCCATATGGCGGACGGAAAGGGCGCGCGCGGCGCTGGTTTTTATCCGTCGCTCGCGGGAAACAGCAAACTTGATTCTGCGGCGCTCCCCATCTCCGTGCTGTTGCGCGGCCAAAATGGGATGCCGAGTTTCCGCGAATACATGACTGACGCGCAGATTGCCGCAGTGGTTAACTATGTGCGGACGCACTTTGGCAATGATTACAAGGATAAGGCTACGGAGGAGGACGTACCGCACTGAGGTTGCAACGCTGCTCTTCCTCTCCCCTGACAAGGAGAGAGGAAGAGCCTGAATTTTTGCAGAGCCGACATGTTCAAATTTTCTCTTGTCAGAAAGGGGGCGTAATCCTGAAACCACTGTTTTCTCGCAACCATTTTTCTTTACCAACCCAAGGAGTTTCATCCATGTCTTTCCGCATATTTCCCTTTTCCGTCTTCCTGCTGGCGTCTGTCCTTGCAGCGAACGCGCAGGCAGCCGACGTGATCCGGCATAAAATTCCCAATTCTGATTTTCCAATCGCGGGGGCGATTGAAATTCCGCCGGGTGTGACAGTAGTCAATCTTTCCGGCGCGGTGCCCTCCGTGAGCAATGTCGACGCGCCCAAAGATTCTCTGGAAGCTTACGGAGACACTGAGACGCAGACGGTGAGCGTCCTGAAAAACATCGAAAAAAATCTCAAGGAATTGGGCTTGACAATGGGCGACGTCATCAAAATGCAGGTTTTTCTGGTAGGCGATCCGGCAACTGGAGGCAAGCTCGATTTCACGGGCTTTATGAGAGGCTATACGCAATTCTTCGGCACGAAGGCCGGACAGATCAACTTGCCCACCCGTTCGGTTGTCCAGGTTGCCGGACTGGCGGGGCCGCATTATCTGGTAGAAATTGAAGTGACCGCCGTGCGGAAAAAAAAGTAAGCCCCGCATCCTTCGACTGAAAACCGCCGAACGGCGGTTTTTTTGCCGCTCATTTCCTGGCCGCATCCCACTTCATCCTGAAACGTCGTCATTTGATGGACATTTTTCAGCAGACGCTGGACGCTGACGCGGCTCGCAACGATGGCTATTCGCGCGTAAAAAAGGCGGCTTTGAAAAGCCGCCCAAATTTAGGACGTAACGCGAAAGAATGGGACGTTAGTCTTGTGCGGCGGCTTTTCCCGCTTGCGCCAGCGTGATTTCTCCCGTGCGCAGAGCATATAGTCTGGCATATGTCAGCGGGGTTTGACGCGCCCTTTCGATGTGCGCAATGTCGACTGTAACGCTGGAGCGGTTTACCTTTTGCAGCACGTAATTGGTGACTGCCGCAAGTTCTTTGCTGGACAGGTGCGTTTGCGGCGGCATGACGCCATTGAAGCTCTTGCCATTGACCTGGATTTTGCCGCTCAGTCCGCTGGTGACAACGCCCGCGATGTAGTCAATGGCTCTCTCGTCCAGCGTTTTCCACAGCATTTCGTTTTGCAGCATCGGCGCGACGCCCGGTATACCTTCAGCATCCATGCCGTGGCAGGCTGCGCAGTTGTTGAGAAAGATAGTTTCGCCATCGCCAGCCTGCGCGGCTGTAGCACAAGAACTGATAAGGAGGGCGGAGACAAGGGGTTTCAGGAACGAAAAAGCGTGACGGGACATAGCAAAACTCCTGAGGGATGCGTGAGCAGGGACACATCCTTTTCAGCAGATACCGTGCCAGCTTGAAAATAATAATGCGCGAACAGCGTGCGGCGACGTAAAAATGTTTATTTTCAAATGGTTACTAAAAATATGTCAGAAGTTGTTTGTCGGCTTCGCTGTTGTAACGCTTCATTTTGGAGAAACGAAAACGCATTGGCATGGTGCGTTCACTTCGGGTATGCACCAAGGCGATACGTTTACCGCGCTTTCCCGCGTCTTTCTATTGATTTCGGCAGATACACTGGCCAGTCCATTGTTTTTAGGCACAAAAGCCAGAAATTTTTTTATCCTTTAACGATTGTCTTTCGCTGCGGCGACAAAAAACGCTTCGTGTCAAAACACGAAGCGTTTTTCCGTTTTTTGCCGCCTCAGGCAGACTCAATCAAGCGCGGGTATCAACCCCATTTCCCAAATGCGGCGGATTATTCGCCGGGGCGGGAATGGCGGAAATCAGCTGCATTGCCGCCTGTTCCTGCGTATCCATCGCTTTTTTGAGCGCGTATATGCCTACCGCGTCACTGGCCTGCGCCGCCAGCGCGCTTACATTGACATTTCCAATTTCCATGGTTTTCTCCTGTTGCTTCTATTTTGCGCTCTTATCTCCCGCGCATTCCTCATTTACGGCAGAACGCGGAAAAACTTGAGCGATTGTTACAATAATCTGAACGCCAAAATGGTGACAATCGTGGGCGGAACGGCGGCGATAAACAGCCCCAGCGGATTCACCGCGCTCCCCGAAAAATGCCCGCGCAGAATTGACATCCCCGCCGGATTGGGCGCGTTGGCAATCACCGTCAGGCCGCCGCCCGTCACCGCGCCCGCCACCAGCGCGTACTTGAAGTCCTCCGTCAGACCCTCTACCAGCGAACCCAAATACGTAAGCGCCGCGTTATCTGTCACGGCAGTCAGCGTAGTCGCGCCAAAATACACGCTATTGGCGTCCATGCGCGTCAGCAGTTCCTGTAGCCACCAGGCCTGCTGTCCTCCCAGCGTCACCAGTCCCGCCAGAAAGAAGGCAACCATCAGTCCTTCCCGCAGGATAAGCCGGTCCTGATACTGCGGGTACGCGCTTGCCACGCCAAGAAACAGCAGAAACGTCCCCAAAAAGACAGGCGGATGGTGCGCGAATTTTACGACGACAAACAAAAGCGCGACATGCGCCGCTACCATGAGCGCGGGCACTTCGGCTTTAACCTGTGTATTTTGCACGGGAACGCGGCGCAACTCTTTCTGAAACAACAAGGTAACGACCATTGCGTTGATAAACACCGCCAGCGCGCTTCTCCAGCCAAAATGCGTCAGCATATACCAGCTGTCCCAGTTCCAGGTTTTGGCGACCATCAGCACGGGCGGCGCGGCAAAATTAGTCAGAGTGCCGCCAATGGAAACGTTAACAAACAACGTTCCAATCGTGACATACATCAGGCGCGCGGAAATATTTTTACTGTAGTACAGCTCTTTCAGCATGAAAGCGGCCAGCGTCATCGCAGCCGGCTCGGTGATAAAGGAGCTCAGCAGCGGCACGACGACCATAATGGTGAAATACACCGCAACAGGACGGGGAAAAGGCACAAAAGCCGCCACGGTGCGCACAATGGAGGACGCGAACTGAAGCACGGGCTTGGAAGCGGCCACAACCATAATGGCAAAGACAAACATAGGCTCCGTGTAGTCGCGGTGATCCAGGTAATCCACCGCTTCCGCGCTCCCAGATACGCAGGCGATAAACACGATGAGCACAATCGCCCAGAAGCCAAAAACCGCCTCCACCTCGGCGAGCAGACGCCACAACCCCGCGTTTTTTGCGCTCCTGTGCGCCATCTGCTCAAAAAATTTGGTAGAGAATGTGTGCAGAATGGCAATGGCAAAAATAACCGCGCCGACCGACTGAATCAGAGTAGGGGTCATAGTAAAGACCGGGAAAACGCAGGGACTGTGAGCGTATCCCCCTTGCGAACGCTTGGCAAGCATAAATTGCAACGGCGGCGCGCATATTCGCGCGAAAATGCGCCGATATGCGCCGATTGCTTCGGGAATGTCGGATAACTGCCCGTAACTGCGCGGTTTTTTCGCGCCGCTCTTGCCCTCTTTGCGGGGAAGCAAGTAAGATGCGCCTTTCTAGCTGCGTTTTCGCGGCGATTTTCATTGTTTCTACGGAAAATATCCGCCATGTCCACCCCGTTCAAAAATTCCGAAAACCTGTCTGAATGGAATGCCGCCGCGCTGAAACAGTCCAAACGCGAGCGGATTGAGGAACTCTGCTGGACGACTCCGGAAGGCCTCTTCGTCAAACCGCTCTATACAAAACAGGACGCGGAAGGTCTGGAATTTGCCGATACTCTGCCGGGGTTCGCGCCCTTTCTGCGCGGCCCGCAGCCGACCATGTATGCGGTCAAACCCTGGACAATCCGCCAGTACGCGGGCTTTTCCACTGCGGAGGAATCGAACGCCTTTTACCGCAAGGCGCTGGCGGCGGGCGGCCAGGGGGTTTCCGTTGCCTTTGACCTTGCCACGCACCGGGGATATGACTCCGATAATCCGCGAGTACTGGGCGATGTAGGCAAAGCGGGCGTTGCCATTGATTCTGTTGAGGACATGAAGATCCTCTTTGACGGCATTCCGCTCGACAAAATTTCTGTTTCCATGACCATGAATGGCGCTGTGCTGCCAATTCTCGCGGGGTATATCGTCGCCGCCGAGGAGCAGGGCGTGGCTCAGGAAGCGCTCTCCGGCACTATTCAGAATGACATTCTCAAAGAGTTCATGGTGCGGAACACCTATATTTATCCGCCCCGTCCTTCGATGAAAATCATCGCGGATATTTTCGCCTATACCGCGAAGCGCATGCCGAAGTTTAATTCCATCTCCATTTCTGGCTATCACATTCAGGAAGCGGGCGCGAATCAGGCCATTGAACTTGCCTTTACGCTTGCTGACGGCATGGAGTATGTGCGCACCGGAATAGCGGCGGGCATGGACGTAGATACCTTTGCCGGCAGGCTTTCTTTTTTCTGGGCGGTTGGGATGAATTTTTATCTTGAAATCGCCAAAATGCGCGCCGCGCGTCTTCTCTGGCATCGCATCATGAGCGGCTTCGGCGCCAAAAACGCCAAGTCCATGATGTTGCGCACGCATTGCCAAACTTCCGGCTGGTCGTTGACCGAGCAAGACCCGTACAACAACATCGTGCGCACCTCTATTGAGGCGCTGGCGGCCGTCTTTGGCGGCACGCAGTCGCTGCACACCAATTCTTTGGACGAAGCCATCGCGCTGCCCACGGAGTTTTCCGCGCGCATCGCCCGCAACACCCAGCTTATCATTCAGGAAGAGACGCACATTACCAGCGTAGTTGATCCCTGGGCGGGTTCTTATATGATGGAAAAGCTCACCCAGGACATGGCGGACAAAGCCTGGAGCGTCATTCAGGAAATTGAGGCGATGGGCGGCATGACGCGCGCGGTGGAATCCGGGTGGGCAAAAATGCAGGTAGAGACTTGCGCCGCCGACAAGCAGGCGCGGATTGATTCCGGGCAGGACGTCATTGTCGGGGTCAATAAATACCGGCTTGCGAAAGAAGACCCCGTGGAGATTCTGGAGATTGACAATCACGCCGTGCGCGACGCGCAAATCGCGCGCCTGAAACAGATTCGCGCTCTACGCGATACGCGCGCGGTTGAAGCCGCGCTTGCCGATCTGACAGCGTGCGCCGAATCTGGGGAAGGCAATCTGCTTGATCTTGCCGTCAAGGCCGTCCGGCTGCGGGCTTCGGTTGGGGAAATCTCTGACGCGCTGGAAAAGGTCTTTGGCCGTTTCCGCGCCAATCATCAAACCATTTCCGGCGTCTATGGAGGCGTTGTGGAAGCGGAAAGTTCCTGGAAGTCGCTGAAGGAGGAAGTGGAGCGGTTCGCGCAGCAAGAGGGGCGCAGACCGCGCGTCATGATCGCCAAGCTAGGGCAGGACGGGCATGACCGGGGCGCGAAAGTTGTTGCGACTTCCTTCGCGGATTTGGGCTTTGATATTGACATGGGGCCGCTTTTTCAGACCCCGGAAGAAGCCGCGCGGCAGGCGGTAGAAAATGATGTTCATGCGATTGGGGTTTCCTCGCTCGCCGCCGGACATAAAACGCTTCTGCCCGCGCTTGTTCAGGCGCTGCGCGCGGAAGGCGCGGAGGACATTGCGGTATTCGCCGGGGGAGTGATCCCCGCGCAGGATTATGAATTTCTCTACGCGGCAGGCGCAAAAGCCGTTTTCGGCCCAGGAACCCGCATTGAAGACTCTGCCCGCAAAGTGCTGGAGATTATCCGCGCAAAGAAATCTTGTTGAGCCAGATTCTGGTCAGAGATAAATATTTGCCGCGTCCAGCCATGCCGGAAGTACTCTGGATACCAAAAAAACATAAATATCAACAACAATACTGGAAGTACTTCTGGAGGAACTTTGTATACCGAAAAAATATAAACATCGCCAGCAATATCACTACCCCGAATAATATAACCTTCCTTATATCATCCCATGGCGTCTCAAAATCAGAAGCGCTTAAATTCTTTATTATCTCAACACCAGATCTATCCGCGCCCACCCACCACTAACCAAAACACCCTCCAGCACCGCGCCCAAACTATCCAAAACCCCATATTGCGGGGCGTGTTGCGGGCCGCATAGATTCGCCATAAATATCGTCGCGCCCGTTGTAAAAATAACCCCGCCGCGCGACTTCAAACACGGAGCCCCCGACCACGCCAAAAAATTGCTCAACCACACTCTCACTCACCATCACCCCCCCCGAAAAAATAACCCACGAATACTACATCAACATATATACGGCGGGTTATATATCGCCTTGGCGGTACCCAACTCCCCCCGCTTCGAATTCGCTCGCCTCGCGTTCCGGTTACTCCAGCGTCTGGTGAATGCAGCCGACCGGGCGCTGCGGTTTCTGCGCTTCGCCTCTTGATCATGCTGACGGCGGCGTATCTGCTGGCGTCGGGGCTAAAAAGGATGTTTCTGCGGTGAGTCATCCGTTTTCAGGGGAGGGGATGCTTCTTCAGGGGGGTATCAAGAGGGAGGGGCGGGTTCTGCGCGCTCGTTTCCCGCTTCCCGTTCTTCTTCTGACAGCCCGTCGGCGCGAGTGGCGGCGATCCGCGCGGGGAAATAAACAGATTTTTGAGAGGCCGTCCGCCTGCGACTGATGCGAAGGACAACAAAAAAGCCGGAGAGCCTCCGGCTTTTTTTGGTCGTGAGGCGTTATGCTTTGCCTGTTAGTCGTACCAGAAGATAGGCGATACCGGAAAATTGCGCGATGGCGACACCGATAAACCATTTCAGAAGTTCGACTTTTGTGCTGCTAATTTCCGATCGCAGTTCGCCGCGCACTTTCTCAATATCTGCCTTTATTTCGGTCTTGATCGCGTACAGGTCGGCCTTGGTTGCGAGTTCGCCGCGCATTTTTTCCATTTCGGCGCGGCTAACGCTTTCCCGTGCCTGAATGGCGCATTGCTGCTCAAATTCTTGCTTTTGCGCGGCGTATCGTTGTTCAAATTCTCTGTCGAGGGATTCGGCGGCGGCTTTTGCTTTGTCCTGCGGCACGTTTGCGGCTTGCAGGGCTTCAAAGAAAGTTAAGGCTAAGGTTGACATGACGCCCATTCCTTGGTTTGTGGTTGATGGAAAGTCTAACATGTTTCGGGTTTGGAGGGGTTTTGCGCTCATTCCTGCGAGCCCGCCCTCACGAAGTGTCGCCGCCCTTGCGCGTAAGCGCGGATTCTTTTGCAGGGAATGCAAAAAGCATGACAGGCGAAAGGGGTTGTTTTTTTGACCGTAAGGGTTTTTTTCGGTCAAAAAAAACATTTCGCCTGGCGTGGTTTTTTGCTCTCCCTCAAGAATTGGCGGCGATTGGGGCGCGGCGAAGCGGGAATGACTGCGACAGAAATGAGCCATACGGAACAGTTTTCCGCAAAACCGCAAAAACCCCGGATAGCTACAATTGCGCAAACGGCAATACTCTAGGACAGAATGCGCGGAATCGCTCATGCGAAAAGCAGAACGCGCCGCAGAAACCGTTCCCGGCATTTTTTCGGCTACGTCCAACAAAGCGTTTTCCGCAAGGACAGGAGCGCCTTCGGAAGAAAGCAATCCCTCCAGCCGCCCCATCAAAAACGCCTTGGCGGAAAACTCCCGCACACGCTCCAAAAGACTTTCCATAGGAACATGCCGCGCCAAAAGCAAATTCGTCACCTCTCCCCACTCCGCAAGCGTTAAAGACGAAGCGGGAATGGAACGCAGCCGCCGCGCCAGCAAATCAATTTCCTTGGCCGTGTAACGCCCGGAAAGATTTTCCGGCAATACTCCGCGCGATCGCGCCGATGAAGCTGCTGAATGCGCGGGAACAGTCTTTCCCGCCGCATTTTTCAGCAACTCCAGCAACGCCTTTTGCGCCGCCTCGGAAGCGGAAATACCCAACACGGTAAAGCCCTCGATCAGCCCGGAAATATACGGAGATTCGTGCCTTTCCCAGACGTCGCGGGAATTCCCGTCCTCACCCGCCAGCGCCTTGGAAAGCGTCTCCAGCGCATGGTCTGTGCAACAGGCGGGAAGCGGCTCTACGTCAATGAGAATCGGCATTTTTATTGCGCGCGCGAATGAACAGCCCTCATTGTCGCGTCACGAATAAACGTCACACATCCAAAACATAGACCGGTTCGGGAAAGGCGGCAGATTTCGTAAGCAGCGCGGATTCTTGCTTGACTTTCCCGTCCAAGGCGGATACATGGCTCTTACCCAAAAAACCATTGACAATATCCTCTTTCGTGATAGTATCTTTGCCGAGCCTCTCTATGGTGTTCGCCTCCGGCAATTGGAGCCGGTTTGCATGAAGCCATTCTGAGGCTTTTTCTTTATTTAAATATCGCAAGCCATTATTTAACCAGTCCTTAATGGTTTTCGCGTTGTCTTTCCCGTAGACACTTGCGATGCGATTAACGCGGTTATACGCGCTTCCTTTCGCGTCCATATGCACGGCAACTACTACGTTTCTCCCGCTGCCGTCTTTCGCCTCCACAAAGGCGACGAGCGCGTTCTCTTCCGTTTGCGAAGAAAATACCGCAATCGGGTCAGCCAATAGCGCGGGAAGATTCTTCATGACTTCCAGCGGCACGTCATGCCCCTTGACTTCCGGGCGCATTGCCTTGTGAATGACGGAAGGCGCAACCTGCATACTTCTGGCCGTCGCGCCGACCGCTTGCAGCACCGCTGGCGTATCGCCAATCGTCAGCGTCGTATGCGGCGCGTCTTTCATCCCCGCGATACGCTCCACCGCTTCGGCAAACTTTTTCGCGTCGTATGCGTCCGGTTTGAACAATCCCCGCTCATGCTCCCGCACATGAACGCCAGACTTGCGGTCGTAGGCGGATACATGGCTCTTGCCCAAAAAACCATTGACAATATTCTCTTTCGTGATAACATCAGGGTAAAGCCTCTCTATGGTGTTCACCTCCGGCAATTGGAGCCGGTTTGTACGAAGCCATTCCGAGGCTTTTCCTTTATTGAAATACCGCAAACCATTTTTGAACCAGTCCTTGATGGTTTGCGAGTTATCTTTCCCATAGACGCTGGCGATTTTGTTGACCTTCGCAAATTCTCGCCGCGCGTCCAGATGAATGTAGTTCCCTCTCTCACCCCGGATAGCTATAATTCGTGTGGTAAAAATGCCGTTCTTGCGACCGCTGTAGTTCCCTCTCTCACCCCGGATAGCTATAATACTTCCCTGTCATACCGGGACAGCATTGATGCTGTAGTTCCCTCTCTCACCCCGGATAGCTATAATATTTGCCAAGAGCGCTCCCGCACTGCCTGCGCTGTAGTTCCCTCTCTCACCCCGGATAGCTATAATTCCGTACTCGTCGGTATACGTGCGCTGGAGGCTGTAGTTCCCTCTCTCACCCCGGATAGCTATAATTCCCCAAAGATAACTTGCACCGCATTACTGGCTGTAGTTCCCTCTCTCACCCCGGATAGCTATAATGATTGCCAAAATAGACCCGAAAAGAGCCGGGCTGTAGTTCCCTCTCTCACCCCGGATAGCTATAATTTCAGGACGGCAAGGCGGATTCTTGCCCTCGCTGTAGTTCCCTCTCTCACCCCGGATAGCTATAATGGTCAGGCTGGCAATTCCGAAAGATGTGTCGCTGTAGTTCCCTCTCTCACCCCGGATAGCTATAATTCCAGCGTCTCGAATCCTTGTTCCAAAGCGGCTGTAGTTCCCTCTCTCACCCCGGATAGCTATAATTGAGTGTTCTCCTGTTCTTCCGGTGAACTAGCTGTAGTTCCCTCTCTCACCCCGGATAGCTATAATCATGTTCAGAATCCCGGTCGGTTGATTTTGGCTGTAGTTCCCTCTCTCACCCCGGATAGCTATAATGTAAATTCCGCGCGTATAATCAACTCGACCGCTGTAGTTCCCTCTCTCACCCCGGATAGCTATAATCATGACAGATAGGCGCGTTTTCTTCATTGTGCTGTAGTTCCCTCTCTCACCCCGGATAGCTATAATCATGAGGCGAGGATTTATCTTGTCAACATCGCTGTAGTTCCCTCTCTCACCCCGGATAGCTATAATGCCCCATCCTAGCCCCTGCGCGACCGAAGCGCTGTAGTTCCCTCTCTCACCCCGGATAGCTATAATGGTACAGCCCGGATACGCATTCATTGAAAAGCTGTAGTTCCCTCTCTCACCCCGGATAGCTATAATGAAATTACAGAAAGACCTGTTTTACGAGATGCTGTAGTTCCCTCTCTCACCCCGGATAGCTATAATCGCGATCTCGGCCGCGATCTCGTCCGGGTCGCTGTAGTTGCCTCTCTCACCCCGGATAGCTATAATTACTTTTCCGCCTGCTGTTCCTGATGCTTGGCTGTAGTTCCCTCTCTCACCCCGGATAGCTATAATGCGCGTTTTGTCCCTTTAGCGTCTCTTGAAGCTGTAGTTCCCTCTCTCACCCCGGATAGCTATAATCTATCTCGCTGAAACCCTCTTCCGGCGCAAGCCGAAAGAGGGTTTCTTTTCAAAAATACGGCCGCGAAACAGCAAAAAACGGATTCCATTTCTGTTTTTCCCAAAAAACGGTTGTTCTGCTCCCCGCAAGCCTATGCGGCTACGCATGGATTCAGCGCACAAAGAGAACTTCGCAAGAGTGCTGCTTCTGTGCTTTATGAGACCGCCCGCCTTTTTGAGGAAGTCTACTAACGTTAGAACAGCAGCAACTGGTCTGCGTTTTTCTTTTTTTCAAAAAAACGCGGCGGGCCAACCAAGAGTTTGATGCCCGCAAACTGCTTTTCCGTCACAGTCATGCAACGGATTGACCCTCTCGGCGGAAGGTTGTCTATCAGGCGTTTTAAGTGCTTTTGCTCGTCGTCCGCGCCGCA